>JBHHXE010000019.1:0-20880 GCA_046756865.1 Nitrospiria bacterium
CGGGACATGATTGCCCTGAAAAAACAATGCATGACTTATTCAGAGCTTCCTTAAAGCTTATCACCCTCTTAGAGAATGCCTCCCAGGTAACTCATTAGGTCAAGCCGGATCGGCATGAAGTAGATGTTTGTACTGCGGGATTGTGCCCACGAAAGGGCCTCCTTTGCAAAACGGCGATTCCAATCCAGGGTCGGCTCAAAGGTGCTGGGAAAAACTGCTTTATTCTTCGTCTCCCAGTATCGCTTCGTCCGTTTTGAGATCACCGGAGAAATCCCCCAGAAGACATCCACCCTCCTTAAAAGATCAGCCCATACCCCCATTAACCCTAAATCGAAGAAGGGCTGCGTGAAAAAACCATCCGCGCCGGCATCGATCTTTGCCTCGACATAGGCCATTTCCTTCCGGAAGCTGTTCCGGTAAGGGTCAATCGCAGCGTAAACTTTGACTTGAGGGCTCAAAGATTTAATTGCGCGGATCAGATCAACACTTTTCGTCGGATAAACGCGATGAACAAGATCTTGAGGCGGATCACCCTGAACCACAAGGACTTCCCCTAAATCTCCCGCCCCGAGAACCTCTTTCAGCAGAACAAGATTATTCAAATCAAAATCCATCGCTCTTAAATGCGGTATGGCACAAGGGACGGCTTCCCGTGCCTGACGACAAGCCTCCCAGCTTCGCAGTTCGTACCTGAGGATGTCCGGGATGTTCACCAGTTGAATTGACTTGAATTCCTCACGGAGCACCCCAAGGTCTCCCTCCAGAGATTCGGAAGAACGCGGGACCAATTCAATTGAAATTCTCGACACAGGCATCGCCTTTCATCTGATTAGGAGGGCTTATTCGGAAAAGAAGAAAACGCTATTCGTCTTTAAAATATAATAACCGGCCACAGTTTTCCATACAGATCCTTGCACTCTTGACGCTCAGGGACATTCCTAACGGAAATATCTCGGAGTGTCAATGCCTTTTGTCTAGCCTGATTTTTTATTTTGAATACTCGGAACCCCGACCCGGCGTATTTTTGTAGAGAATCGGAACAGGAAAACCGGCCCGAATAGCTGAACACGCCTCGTAATGCCTCACGCCCCTCCGGCCTTGTCTCTTAAGCGACTTGACCGTTTGCCCCGGGATAAATCACTGCCCCCGGGCTTCGGTTTCCCCTTGCATATACTTGATTATTTATGCTATAAGACCCACAGATGTTTGTCTACTTGGTCGGGTGGGCCTTTTTGCCCGCTTTTTTATTTTCTGGGACATGCGCTCTTTATATATCCCGACGTTGATGTGGTTTAGAGTGTGTAACAGGTTCTCCGCTTTTTTACGCCAAATGGCGGATCTGCCAAATGGAAGATACCCTCCTGACTGATAAGATAAAAACAATTGCCGAACCCCTTTTTCTTTCTTTAGGTGTGGAGCTTTTCGAGATAGAATATGGCGGTCCTCGAAAAGGTGGCCGGCTTCGTGTCACCATAGACAAAGAGGGCGGCGTCACGTTGGACGACTGTGCAAAGGCAAGCCGGTATCTCTCCAAGGCGCTGGATTTAGAGGAAATTATATCACATCGATATACACTGGAGGTTTCTTCTCCGGGCCTGAACAGACCCTTAAAGAAGCGGGAGGATTTCTTTCGTTACATCGGAAAGAAAGTTAGGTTAAAAACATTGGCCCCCATTGACAACCAGAACGTTTTTATAGGCAGACTGACCGGATTTAAAGAAGACCAAGCCTCCCTTCAATTGGATCATGGTGGAGAACAACAGGTCCCGTATGACCAGATCGCACGGGCCTGTCTCGAAGTAGAATCCTGATAAGGCAGGTTACCGTAGGAAGCTAGGGAGGATTTAGGAAATGAACCGCGAACTCCTTTCTGTTATTGATCAGATCGGAAGAGAAAAAAGAATAGATACGCAAAAAATCATTCAAGCCGTCGAGTCCGCTATTTTGACCGCTGCAAAAAAACGTTATGGGGCAGACGAGAATATTCAGGTTCAAATGGACAATGAGACGGGAGAAATTGAAATTATCTCCCTGAAGACAATTGTGGAAGAAGTCACCAATCCGACCAACGAGATCTCTTTAGAAGAAGCCAGAACGGTCGACGATACAGCTGATATCGGGGATGAAATTGGCGCGCTTCTGGAAATGTCAGATTTTGGAAGAATTGCCGCGCAGACAGCAAAACAGGTTATTTTTCAAAAGGTTCGTGAAGCGGAATGGGAATCTGTACATCGTGAATATTCCGGACGCGAAGGGGAACTGATCAGCGGGATGATCCTGGGCCAGGAACGGCGCAATTATATTGTAGAACTCGGTAAAACCGAAGCTTACCTTCCCTACTCTGAGCAGGTCTCAAGAGAAGGTTACCGCCGCGGTGATCGCATTCGAGCCTACCTCCTCGAAGTGAAATCTTCATCAAGAGGACCGCAAATCATACTGTCGAGAACGAATATTGGTTTTATCAACAGGCTGTTTGAAATGGAAGTCCCGGAAATTTCGGAAGGCGTGGTCGAAATCAAAGGCGTGGTTCGAGAACCGGGGGACCGGACAAAAATTGCCGTCTGCTCAAAGGATTCTGCAGTAGACCCTGTCGGTGCCTGTGTAGGCGTCCGTGGCTCTCGCGTCCAGTCCATCGTTCGAGAGCTCAAAGGAGAGAAGATCGATATTATTACATGGACCGATGATCCCAGAACCTTTATCGGGGAGTCCCTGAGTCCCGCTGTGATTGAAAAAGTGGGAATTAACGAAACAGAAAGGTCCGCTATGGTCGTCGTATCAGATCAGCAGCTCTCCCTGGCCATCGGGAAAAAAGGACAGAATGTTCGACTGGCATCAAGGTTGACCGGATGGAAAATAGATATTATTAATCAAGGCGAATATGAGAAAGAACGCGCCAAGGAGCGGGATCAGGAAATTTCAGCCGCCATTTCTCACGAACAGAAACTTCAGGAAGATGCCCAGATCCTTGAAGATCAGAGGCAGATCGATGAGAACAGGGAATTTACCTTGATGGACATCCCGGGCGTTGGGGGGAAAGTAGCAGATGCCCTTGCGGAACATGGCCTGGACAGTATTGAGAAATTAGCGGAGACTGATCAGACAACACTCTGCGAGTTGCCTATGATTGGGGCGAAGACGGCCTCAAAGATTATCGAAGGGGCGAAAGAACACATTGCCTTGGAGAAAAAAAGGAAGGAGACTCCATAGGGACAGCCTGAAAATGAGAGTTTTTGAACTTGCAAAACAACTAGATATCACCTCCAAAGCTTTACTGGCTTCTCTTAAGAAGAAGGGGATCAAGGTCAGTAACCACATGAGCGCCCTTTCAGACGAAGATGTTCAAACTATTCTGGATAAGCAGGGCAAGAGAGTCAAACCTGCACCCAGGAAGACTGGCCGAAAAACAAAACAGGCCAGGGCCAAGGTCGTAGAACCTCCACCGCCTCCAAAAAAAACACGTGTTCTCATAAAAAAGAAGGTTGTCCCGCAAGAAGCACCGCCCCCGCCGGTTGAAGACGTCTCTGAAGCACCCAAAGAAGTCCCCCAGGAACTTGTTATTCCAAGTCCCAGGATCGATCTGCCTCCGGAAACCGTCGAGACAAAACCGGGAACAACAGCGGAAAGTCCGCCGGCAATCCAGCAACCAGAGTCAGTTTCCACCCCGTCCCCTGCTGCACAAAAGGCAAGTCCTCCCGAAACAAAAAAAATAAGCCTAGAAAAGCAGGGAGAGAAAGAAAAGAAAAAAGGGAAACGACAGGGAACAAAAGAGGACAAAGAAACCTTATTCGATAAAGCAAAAGAAAAACCAAGGAAGAAAAAAAAGGGCGCACGGCCCGCACCCGGACAGGGTGCTGCCACGGTCTTACCTGAGCCGACAAAATGGCAGGACTTTAAACCGATTCACCGAAAAGACGATCGACGGACCTCTCGAAGGGCGGGAGGCGCGGTCGTCGATGTCTCCAAGCCACGAAAAAAGGATATCAAAATCTATGAAGGCCTGACCGTCAAGGAATTTTCTGAGCTCACCGGACAAAAGGCTTCACTCATCATTGCGAAATTAATGGAACTGGGAAAAATGGCGACCGTCAACCAGCCGATCGGGCTTGAAGAGGCCGCGCTCATTGCTGAATCATTTGACATCAAGGCAGAACTTGTTTCGGAAAAAACCGAAGAAGAAATCCTGGAGCAGGATATCTCATATGACCCTTCTGAGCTTTCCAACCGGCCGCCAGTCATCACGATTATGGGGCATGTCGACCACGGGAAAACCTCCCTGCTGGATGCCATTCGCCAAACAAGAATCACGGAGGGAGAATCAGGAGGTATCACGCAGCATATCGGCGCTTATACTGTTACGGTAAATGATAAACAGGTCACCTTCCTTGATACCCCCGGTCATGAGGCCTTTACGGCAATGCGTGCCCGTGGCGCAAAGGTAACCGATATTGTCATTCTCGTGGTTGCCGCCGATGATGGTATCATGCCTCAAACTGCAGAAGCGATCAACCACGCAAAGGCGGCAAACGTTCCTATTATTGTCGCGACCAATAAGATTGACCTGCCGGATGCCAATCCCGAGCGGGTAAAAAATGCCCTTTCTGAATACGAACTCATTCCTGAAGAATGGGGTGGCAAGACAATCTTCGCCGATGTCTCCGCGAAAGAGAAAACGGGGCTTGAACACCTCCTGGAGATGGTGCTCCTTCAATCCGAAGTTTTGGAATTAAAGGCGAACCCAAACAAGCCCCCCGTCGGAACCATCATTGAAGCAAAGATTGATAAGGGCCGTGGACCAGTGGCAACGATATTAGTTCAAGAAGGAACACTTAAGGTCGGCGATATTTTTGTCACAGGAATCCATCATGGCAAGGTCCGCGCCTTGATCAATGAAAATGGGAAAAAAGTCACCGAAGCCGGCCCATCAACACCGGTCGAAGTCATTGGTCTTGATGGGGTTCCTCTGGCTGGAGACACCTTCATCGTCGTCTCTGAAGAGAGAACGGCCAAAGAAGTTGCGAGCAACCGCTCGCATCGGCAACGAATGGCAGAGCTTTCGAAGGTACGCCGCTCCACCCTGGATGACCTCTATGAAGGAATTAAAGGCGGGGTTGCCAAAGAATTGAAGCTGATCATCAAAGCGGATGTTCAGGGTTCAGCCGAGGCCCTCAAAGGATCACTGGAAAAATTGTCAACCGAAGCCGTAAAACTTCAGGTCATTCATCGGGGCGTCGGCGGAATCACGGAGTCCGATGTCCTCCTTGCTGCGGCTTCAAATGCCATTATCATTGGCTTTAATATTCGGCCCGAACCAAAAGCTCAGGCTTTGGCCGGAAAAGAGAAGGTGGATATCCGTTTCTACAGTATCATATACGAAGTGACTGACGACGTAAGACGTGCCATGGAGGGCCTGCTCGAACCAACTCTCGAAGAAAGAATATTAGGGCAGATCGAGGTCCGCCAGGTCTTTACTATCTCAAAACAGGGAACGATTGCGGGTGGATACGTCAAGGAAGGTCTCGTTTCAAGAGACTCCGCCGGTGCAAGAGTCATCCGCAACAATGAAGTTATTCATGACGGAAAGCTCCTATCACTTCGCCGGTTTAAGGAAGATGTCAAAGAAGTTCAAAGCGGCTATGAGTGTGGTATTGCGATCGAAAACTTCAACAACATCGAGGTTGAAGATATCATAGAGGTTTATACCTTCGACAAGATTCCTGCAAAGCTCTAGCAAATCGCAGTAGGACATCGCTCGGAGCGCCTGTTGCCACGAACGACAGGAAGTCGAATGATTGTTGGGATTTGTGTAATCGAACTTCATATTCCACACAGCCATTCTTTGAAAGAAAAGCGTAAGATCTTACTCGGGATAAAAAACAGAGTCAAAAATCGTTATAACATTGCCATTGCAGAGGTCGGCGAACAAGATAAATGGCAGCGGGCAGTGCTGGGGATAACGACCGTCTCAAACGACCAACGCTTCGTAAATCAAGTTCTGGACAAGGTCATCGGCTTTATTTCAAGCACGCCGGAAATAGAAATGATTCACCACCAGATAGAGCTTTTATGAGAATAGAGCCTTCATGGGAATGATTTGTAACCCGGACAAGAGGAAAGCTTCAGGGTTTGCCGCCCAGTTCCTTCATCAGGAGTTTTATCTACTGTGCCTGAGTATAAAAGAACCGATCGCATCGCAGATCAAATCAAGATGGAAATTGCCGATATTCTTGTCAAAAAGGTGAGCGATCCCCGGATTGAACGGGTTACAGTCATGTCTGTCAATGTTACCAGCGATTTACAACATGCCAGAGTTTTCGTAACCGTACCTCCCCAACTGGACCTGAAAGAAACTCTCCTGGGCTTGAGAAGAGCTTCAGGTTTTTTCAGGAAGGAGTTGGCAATGCGCCTGCCGCTCCGGCGCACACCGGATCTTACTTTTCTGAACGATACCTCAACAAGACATGTAAATCATGTCCTTGAATTACTGGAACAGATAAAGGATACTGAAAATGATCAAGAGGTTTTAGGGGAAGAAAGATGCCAATAGAGGGTGTCCTCAACATCAATAAACCGGCAGGCTGGACATCGCATGACGTCGTCGCAAGAGTCCGGAAACTTCTGAAAACAAAAAAAGCCGGCCATACGGGAACACTCGACCCGCAAGCCACGGGTGTCTTGCCGGTTTGTCTGGGTAAAGGGACTAAAATCATCGAGTTTTTAGTCGACTCAGACAAAGAATACGACGCGGTTTTACGTCTGGGACAAGAAACAGACACACAGGATGCAACCGGGAAGGCTCTCCGTTCCATACCTGTCCAGTATTTCGATGCAGACACGGTTATTTTTGAGGGAAAATCCAGATCAATCCCGGAAGCATTCAGATCTTTTATTGGACCCTATCGGCAAATGCCCCCAATGTACTCCGCAGTCAAAGTCAATGGTGAGCCGCTCTACAAAGCAGCACGCGCCGGCAAAACAATAGAAAGAAGTGCGCGGGAGGTTTCTATTCTCGGCTTGCAAATACATAATAGACAAGGAGATGACATCTCTTTCAGTGTGAGATGCTCTAAGGGCACCTACATCAGGACACTTTGCGCAGATATCGGTGAAAATCTCGGCGTGGGAGGACATCTGGTTTCTCTCAGGCGCACCCGTTCCGGGAACTTTCAGCTGGGTGACTCTATTGAGATGGATCAGCTCTGTGAACTTGTCTTAAAAGGCACCTTGGATACCATCCTCTACCCTTTAAATGAGGTACTGAAGGACCTTCCCGCCCTGTGCGTCAAAGAAAGCCATTTGGACCGCTTGAAACACGGCGTTCAAATCGGACCCGAGGGTATTTCAGATTATGATCCTTTCAAAAGCGGCGATGCACTTCGCTTTCTGGATCACCAGGGAAAACTCCTGGCCCTGGGCTTTGCCCTCCAGGATTCAGATATTTTTGAGTCACCAGAAGGAAATTTGACAAGCCTATTTAAAATCAGGAAAGTCCTTTCTGATCTTGAAGCCCAGCTTGGAAGTCGGCTTCATTAACAAGGATCCAGGCAAGGGTTCGCTTCAGAAAGCGAGAACAAGGAGGAAAATTTAAATGAGCATCGTAAAAGAAATGAAACAAACCATCATCAGCGACAACAGTTTACATGAAAAAGATACGGGATCTCCGGAAGTACAGATCGCCCTTTTAACAAGCCGGATCGTCTACTTGACGGAACATTTTAAAACGCACAAGAAAGACCATCATTCCAGACGCGGACTGATTCAGATGGTCAGCAGAAGGAGAAAGCTCCTGGACTATCTTAAAGGAACAGAGGTCAACCGGTACCAGAACGTTATTAAAAAGCTTGGATTACGGAAGTAAGGTCACAATCACACAGGTAACACAGAAATACAATAACAAACCAACAAGCCGCCTCCATTCCAGACCTTGGATCGGGCCTGTCTTGGGCATTCCCCTTGAAAAGACGA
The DNA here is from genome assembly GCA_046756865.1 of Nitrospiria bacterium. Classification (GTDB taxonomy): domain Bacteria; phylum Nitrospirota; class Nitrospiria; order SBBL01; family JAADHI01; genus DUAG01. The sequence goes on from JBHHXE010000019.1 coordinate 7,963, forward strand.
TTAGGTGATTTTATTGGTTTCTTATTGTAGTTCTGTGAATGTCTTATCCTGTTCTCATAGAAGGAGTTCATAATGATTTATCGTGTAGAAGCGGAAATTGGCGGAAAGAAATTAACATTGGAATCAGGGCGTATTGCCCGGCAGGCCGATGGTGCAGTGTGGGTGCAATACGGAGAAAGCGTCGTGATTGTTACCGCTTGCGCATCAAAAGTGGAAAAGAAAAACATTGATTTCCTCCCCTTGACAGTTGAGTACCAGGAAAAGGCTTATGCCGGAGGAAAAATACCCGGGGGATTTTTCAGACGGGAAGGCCGGCTGGGTGAAAAGGAAATTCTGACCTGCCGGCTTATTGATCGCCCTCTGAGACCGCTTTTCCCTAAAAACTGGCACTTCGAAACCCAGATCATCGCTTCAGTCGTATCAAGCGACCGGGAAGGGACGACGGATATTCTCGGTATACTGGGCGCCTCTACCGCAGTGACCATTTCGGATATCCCTTTCCAGGGGCCGGTCGGTGCCGTTCGCGTCGGTCGCATCGATGGTGAATTTGTCGTTAATCCATCCTTCGAGGCTCTGGAAAACAGTGACCTGAATCTAGTCGTTGTCGGAACATCCGAGGCCGTAATGATGGTCGAGAGTGGTTCAAAAGAACTTTCAGAAGCACAAATCCTGGAAGGAATAGAGTTCGGCCATCAGATCATTAAAGAAATTATTGTCCTGCAGAGGTCACTTCAAGAAAAAATCGGTAAAGAAAAAAGACCCGTTACTCCGGTAGAACGGGATGAAACGCTCATTCAACAAATGCAACAGGAACACGCGAAGACAGTCGGAGAAGCCGTTTCAATCCCGAACAAGACTGAACGACAGGAACGTATGGCTCAAATCGTTCAGGAAAAGATTGAAACGATTGATCCCTTGGAAGTCGATCGTATCAGTGAAATTAAGACGATTTTCCATGAAATGGAACGTGAAGGGATCCGAAAAATGGTCCTCGAGAAAAAGGTCAGGGCCGACGGACGCGCACCGGGCGACATTCGTCACATCACCTGTGAAGCCGGAATCCTGCCGCGCACCCACGGGTCCGCCCTGTTTACCCGTGGAGAGACCCAAAGTCTCGCCGTCGTAACACTCGGCACGGCCGACGACGAACAACGAATTGATTCTCTCGAAGGAGAATCAAAAAAATCCTTTATGCTCCACTACAACTTCCCCCCCTTCTCCGTGGGTGAAACCCGCCCGATGCGGGGTCCCGGGCGACGGGAAATTGGTCACGGCAACCTGGCAGAGCGCGCGATGAAGCCGATTATTCCAAGCAAGGAAGCCTTTCCCTACACGCTCAGGATCGTCTCCGATATCCTTGAGTCCAATGGGTCATCCTCCATGGCTACGGTCTGCGGAGGAACACTTGCCCTCATGGATGCGGGTGTCCCCCTGCTGAAACCTGTTGCCGGCATCGCAATGGGGCTTATCAAGGAGGGATCACAATACGAGATCCTTTCCGACATCCTCGGGATCGAAGATCACCTGGGCGATATGGACTTTAAAGTGACGGGAACCGCAGAAGGGATTACCGCGCTCCAGATGGATATCAAAATAAGCGGCATTACAACCGACATTATGAAGCAGGCGCTTGAGCAGGCCAGACAAGGCCGGCTCCACATCCTCGACCGGATGCTGGAAGCCCTGGCTGAACCCCGTCCCGAGCTGTCAACTTATGCCCCGAGAATTGTCACGATGAAGGTCAGGCCGGACAAGGTCAGAGAAGTCATCGGACCGGGAGGAAAGGTTATCCGGGGAATTATCGAGAAGACCGGCGTGAAAATTAATATTGACGATGACGGGCTGATCCATATTGCATCCACCGATGAAACGGCCGCGAAAGAGGCCATCGACATCGTGAACTCTATTGTCGAAGATGTTGAAGTCGGACGGATCTATGTCGGAAAGGTCACCCGCATTATGGACTTCGGGGCTATTGTGGAGATTCGGCGCGGAACGGACGGGCTGGTCCACATCTCCCAACTGGCACACCACCGGGTAAAGAATGTCACGGACGAAGTGAAGGAAGGGGAAGAAATCAAGGTGAAGGTCCTGGAAATCGACAGGCAGGGAAAGATCCGCCTCTCACGAAAAGAAACCCTTCCCCGGCCAACAGAGCCTGCTGAAAAAGGCTGAAAGGAAAGTTGAGCATCAACGTAGAGGTCAGAGATGGTTTATAAAAAAGTACTCAGCAATGGCATCCGTGTTGTCGCGGAAAAAATGACCTCTGTGAAGTCGGTTTCTATCGGTCTCTGGGTAAATGTCGGTTCCCGTGATGAAGAGCCGGAAGAGCATGGGATATCCCACTTTCTCGAACACATGTTCTTCAAGGGAACAGAACACCGCTCAGCAAAGGATATTGCGATGGAGATCGATGCCATCGGCGGGGAGCTGAATGCCTTTACATCACGCGAATCCACCACTTTTTATGCCAAAGTGCTTGATGAACATCTCCCCCAGGCGATTGACATCCTCTCAGACAACTTCCATTTTTCAAAATTCAACCGGCGTGAGATAGAAAGAGAAAAACAGGTCGTCATTGAAGAAATCAAAATGGTTGAGGATGATCCTGAGGATTTTGTCCACGACCTCTACATTAAAGATATCTGGAAGGGAAATCCTTTGGCAAGGCCGATCCTCGGCACGGAGGAAACGGTTTCAGGTATTACCCGCAAAAAAATACTCCGATTTTTAAAGCGGACTTATGACCCCCGTGAAATTGTCATATCGGTTGCAGGTCGTTTCGATCCGTCGTCATTGATGGCACTCCTGGAAGAATCCTTCGGGGATTATTCTCCGGAGAAAACGGCACTCCATCCGAGGCAGGCTCCGGAAATCACACCCCATTTCCACGTAAAGAAACGGAAGCTGGAACAGGTTCACATCTGTATCGGTACGCCGGGGCTGCCGCAAGGCCACCCGGACCGCTATGCACTGTATGTGATGAATAATGTCCTTGGCGGCGGCGTCAGTTCGCGTCTTTTCCAGGAGATTAGAGAACGGCGGGGGTGGGCCTATACGATTTACTCATATCCGTCCTCATACCAGGACGGTGGACTCCTCACGGTTTATGCCGGCGCCAGTATCCAGAACGCCCCCAGGGTCATTGAGCACGTTATAAAAGAGTTGAAAAAGGTCAAGAAAAAAGGCGTCAAAGCCCTTGAACTGGAAAGATCAAAAAACCATATTAAAGGGAACCTCATGCTCAGCATGGAAAGTACCAGCAGCCGCATGAGCAAACTGGCAAAAGACGAGCTCTATTTCGGACGATCCTTTACTTTCCGCGAAATTATTCGTGAGATCGATAAAGTCTCTCTGGAGCAAGTCAGACAACTCAGTGATACCTTACTTGATTCAGGATCGCTTTCCCTGACGGCGCTCGGAAAAATAAATTCGAAGATGCTTCCACAGTCCCGGACCCTTTAGACACCATCATAGGCCCAAAGATATGGATAATCGGGGCAGCTCAGATATAAAAACAAAGTGGTTCATTACAATCCTCCTCCCCTTCATCCTGTTTGTGGCAAAATCCAGGGCCGCTGGGATCGATCAATCCCGCCAACCCATCCAGACAAAACCTGATTCAGGCATCAGAAGATCTCTTAACACAAATATTATGCGTGGGGTTTTCATTGTGGCAAGCCCCGGGCTCATTGATCCAAATTTCAGGCAAACGGTTGTTCTTTTAATCCACCATGAAATAGATGGATCGACTGGACTGATTATCAATCGCCCGGGGTCTGCGCCCTTATCAGATCAATTCCCTGTCATAAAAGAACATCTCACCACTTCGGACCGCATATTCAGCGGAGGCCCCGTCCTCCCCAAGACCCTCACGCTGCTCTTTCAAACCAAAAGGCCGCCCATGCGGATGAATCCCGTCCTCGACAACATTTATATCAGTCGAAAAACCGATCTTTTGGCGGAGCTGCCGATGGCAACGATATTAGATCGACATTTTCGGATCTATTCCGGTTACGCCGGGTGGGCAAGAGGTCAGTTGCAAGCCGAGATTGGACGTGGAGACTGGCGCGTTGTACGAACGGGTCCCGAAATTATCTTTGAGAAGAATACTGATATCATATGGAAAAAGATGCTTGATCGTTCTCGCGCACGATCAGTCCAATGGGAGCTTCCTTATTTCCATGGAGAGCCCTCATCACTGGTGCCATCCTCACCGTTTTACGGCTGGGCACTTCAATGCGATGCCTGCCGAGGCATCTTCTGATAACAGATTTTCGGCCACCCAGGAAAGGTTCTCATGACGAAGAAAAAAGCAATCCACCTCTCCATTTCAGGGCCTGATAAACCTGGAATTACGGCAGCCTTCACACAAATCCTCTCTCACTCAGGAGTCAGGCTGCTTGATATCGAACAGGTTGTCACCCATTCCATCCTCTTTCTCTCCATCCTGGTTGAATCCAGGGGCTTTACCGAAAGATCAAATCGGCAACCGGAACAGCGTGAAACGACCGCCCCGGGCCTGAAGAAGGATTCAAGTCATCTCTTGCGTGACCTCCTCCTCAAGGCGCATGAAATGGATCTCTCTCTTCAATTTAAAGTTGTACAGGCTGGAGAAATCCTCAAGAAGCTTCCGCCTCAGAATTACATTGTGACCTGCCTGGGACCTCAAATCAGCCTCCCCGTCATCGGGAAACTCACCGCGATCCTTTCAAAAGAAAAAATCAATATCCAGAAAATAAACACCATTGCGCGCAAACACCTTGAGTGCGTCGAGATGTCTGTCTCTGCAAACAAGGTCATCCATTCCCGCAGTCTGAGAAAAAAACTCCTTCATCTCAATACGGAATTCGGAATCGATATTGCGGTTCAGGATGAAACCGCCTATCGCCGTGCGAAACGGCTCATTGTCATGGATATGGATTCAACCTTGATCCAGGTTGAAGTGATCGACGAACTGGCCAAAGAAGCCGGCGTTGGGAAACAGGTGGCCACAATTACACACCGCGCGATGAATGGGGAAATCTCTTTTCAAAAATCCCTCCGGGAAAGATTGCGCCTTCTAAATGGGCTTCCGGTAAAAGTTCTCAACAAGGTTTATCGGCGGATGCCCTATACAATGGGCGCCAAAGCGCTTATCGCCTTTCTGAAGCGCTCAGGATACCGGACCGCCGTCATCTCCGGAGGCTTCGATTACTTCACTTCGCGTGTCAAAGAGGCGCTTCAGCTTGATTATGCCTATTCAAATCAACTAGAGATCAGGAATGGACTGCTCACCGGAAAAGTTGTTGGAAAGATCGTTGACGGGAAGAAAAAAGCTGCGCTTATGGAAGAAATTGCGAAAAAGGAAGGGATACAGCTCGATCAAGTGATCGCTATCGGAGACGGCTCAAACGACCTCCCGATGATTACCCGTGCGGGACTCGGTATCGCCTTCAATGCGAAACCGCGTGTTCGGGAAGCGGCGAATTTCAGCATTACACAGAAAAGACTCGACTCGATCCTCTACCTCCTCGGGATCACTGATCAGGATTTGAAAAAGACGCAATGAACATCAGGGGAAGGCATTACCGTTGAACACGACAACCTGATTTTTGCCCTGAATTTTGGCCCGGTATAATGCCCGGTCCGCATTTCGAATCAATTCCTCCGGTGTTTTTGCATCCTCAGGGAAAGTCGCAAGGCCGACACTCACAGCTAAAGTACCGTATGAGGAGAACTTCCGGTGTAGGGTTTCTTTCTCATTTATGCCCCGACAAAGCCGTTCGGCAATAATCTCAGCATCAACCTTACTGGTCTGTGGCAGGATGACTGTAAACTCTTCCCCCCCATAGCGGCAGGGAACATCGATCGCCCGTATATATTTTCTAATGGCGTGGCTGAAAAACCTCAGAATTTCATCCCCGCCCTGGTGTCCATATCTGTCATTGAACGACTTAAAGTTATCCAAATCGATCATAATCAGAGAAACAGGAAGCTGATGCCGCCGGGTCCGTTCGACCTCTTCCAATAAGCGCTCATGAAAATAACGACGATTCAGCAGGCCCGTGAGAGAATCGGTAATCGAAATTCGCTTAAGTTCTCTCGCCTTTTCATAGAGTTGGTGGCGTTCAAGTGCAATAGAGATATAGCCCCCGACTGCCATCAGGAGCTGCAGATCCTCGTTAGAGAAAACCCTTCCTGTCGTCTTATCCGCCAGGTTAAGCACACCAAAGGGTTGGCTCCTTAACTTCAAGGGCACACTTACAAAAGAAGGTGTACGATAACGGGGATTCGGGTTTTGCCGTATCCTCGGATCGGCAGAAAGGTCTTGGACGAGGATCGGGTTTCCATCCTGGAAAACCTGGCCCGCAATCCCTTCACCCGGTTTTATGCTTAACATTTCCAAAAGCGTTTTATTCACTCCCGTCATCGCTTTGATGACCAGTTCCTTGTTTTCCGGGTTCATGATCATTAGGGAGCCCTGCTCCGCACATAACAATTGCGTCACCTGATCCAAAATATTCTCATGAAGGGCCTCAAGATACCGCGGGGAATCAACAATCGTTGTGAACTTTGAAAAAGATTGCACAATTTTTTTGTGGCGCTTCAAATGATTCTGTAATTCTATATTTTCATGGATAGCACCCGCCTGCCGGCAGAAGGAATGAATCATCTTGGCTTCGTCATTCCCTAGGGATGTATCCAGAACAGTCAAGGTTATCTTTGAGGCGCCTTTCTCATATATTGGGAAAAGGTAACAGGAGGTCACATCCTCCGGAAGCTTCGATTTTAGGAGTTTCAGAGACTCTTCACAATAAATATAGGGTTTTCCATTCTTGTGTCGCTCAATCAGTAGGTCTAAAACCGCCTCTCTCTCATGAAGCGCTTCTTTCTTCTCACCGTAGACCGAAACGGCCTTATGGAGTCCATCCGGATTTTCCCGATAGAACACACCAGCTCTCTTGAAGCCGAAAAGTATCCCCAAGGTGTTGATCAGGAGGGACATATTCAACTCAAATGAGGTCTCATCTTTCTTGAACTGGTTTCCGATGTTCAGGAGAGTTGTAAGCAGAGCGCTCTTCAATTGATATTTGTTTCGATAGAAAATATTCTCCAAAAGGGCTGTGCCAACAGATTGAAGAATTCGGGCCGATTCAAAAAAAGGGTCCTCCACCTCTAAGGGAGCCTTTTCAGTTCGTCCCTCCCACTCCCCTCTTCTCTTGTCCTGAAAGACAGGGTCTTTCTTCCCGTCCTCTTCTTGTTCTTGTCCGCCAACAATCACCCAATTGACTTCCTCGGAAATGCAAATCGGGATCAAAAAATAATTCATATTTTCTCTGCATTTATAAAAAACCATCTCCTCAGTCTGCACCGCAAGATCAAGCTCTTTTTTAAATTCTCTCCGGCATTCGGACCCCTGACGTCCACCAAGGATCAAGTGAGAGAGAATGCTCTCCTCCGGAACCGGGACAATCGACCTTTCCATCCTGAAATCCCAAATAAAAATAGGAAAATCAGTCAATGAGGACAAGCAATCCTGGACCGCCTCCAGCCTGGAATTTTTCATGTCTCCAAAATTCTTCATCGAGTCAAATATCGCATCATCTCTTTGAAAAAAACACACATATTTGATTAAAGAACTGCGACAAACTTAGCCCTAATCCTGATGACCTCACGAATCTATCGGGGCAATACGGTCGTCACGATGACCATAGAAAGTAAAGACAAGCTTAAGAAATGATTTGGGGTGAATAGCTCTCCTATTAAACGATTATCACCTGAATAATGGCCTATTTGCAATCACCGCAGCAGATCCTTTACTTCTCCTAAAAACGCCTGAAGTACTCAGACTAGTAGAAGTCTAAGCGATAACAAGGTCCACGTCAATCCCCTCAAAAGAGGGTATAACCCCCCAATAAATAAACAGAATAGCGTTTCACTTTATGCTCAGGACGACCAAAGATATGGAGCGAAGGAAGGTCATGTATGACTGGTTTTTAGAAAATCCGGGCTTGGAATGTCAGGTGTTGTTATAGGACAGAAGACCGCTGAATCATTACAACAAACAGAGAAAGCTTTACAGAAATTTTGACCTGATTACCGCCATTTTCTCGATTTGCATATCGCGATAGGTATAAGGAATCCCTCCCACGCCGTAGCCGGATTCACGCAATCCGGCAAAGGGCATCCAGTCAACACGGAATGCGGTGTGATCGTTAATTAAAACGGTAGAAGCGTTTAAATGCGTGAAGGCCTGCATTGCCGTATCAATATTCCGGGTTGCCACAGCTGCCTGAAAGGCGTAGGGAAGAGAATTTGCCTCACTAATCGCATCATCAAGAGCGTCATACTCATAAACGCAGATGACCGGGCCGAATATCTCATTTCGGCTCACCTTGCTCTCCCTCGGCGGATTATACAAAACCGTAGGCGGGTAGAAAACATCCGACTGACGAGCTCCTCCCGTCAGACATTCAGAGTTGGAAGACAACGCTTCATTTACCCAAGTCTCAATACGGGGCACCTCACGAGGGCGTATCAATGGACCGATCTCAGTCTCTTCACTTGCGGGATCACCCACCTTGCTCTTTTCGGCCAAGGCAGCCAGCCCTTCGGCCACTTTCCGGGCGATACTCCGGTGTGCATAAACACGCTGAACAGAGACACAGACTTGTCCGGCATGATAAAACCCTCCTTTTGCCAATAGGGGCAGCATATCATCCAGATCCGCATCCTCCGCGACAAGAACCGGCGCCACCCCCCCATGCTCCAAGGCGCAGCGCGTCCCCGCCGCTAAACGGGATCTCAGCATCCAACCTACTTTGGCGCTTCCAATAAAGCTGAAAAAGGCAACGCGTTTATCGCTGAGCAATTTCCCTGCAACAGAGAGATCCTGCGTAGCCAAAGGCTGACACCAGGCTTCCGGCAGACCAGCTTCCCGGAACAAATCAACCAGCGCGAAGGCAGATAAAGGTGTATCTTCCGCGGGTTTAATAATCACAGGACATCCCGAGGCAACAGCCGGACCCACCTGGTGGACAATCAAATTCAAAGGGTGGTTAAAGGCGCTGAGCGCAACCACGACTCCCGTCGGCTCTTTCCGGGTAAACGCCGCCCGATTCATAGAAGCACGATTGAGACGCATCGGAACTTCCTCTCCCCTTTCCGTCCGGATACACTCGATGCAATTCCTGATGCCGTCAATCGCGCGAACCAGTTCGACACGGGTATCCACAAGCGGTTTTCCCCCTTCCGCCACTGCGACATCCACAAGGAAATCAAAACGTTCCTGCATCAGCTCCGCCATCCGATTCAGAATTGAGATCCGTTCTTCCGCGGGCAGCCATTCATTCCGGTTCTGAAAAACCGATGAGGCATTTTTTAAGGCCTGATCTACTCCCGCATCATCCAGGGTTTCCACAGTACCAACCCCGCGGCCATCATAGGGGGATGTGACTTCCAGTTTTCCCGCAGACTTTGCGCCGGGAACTTTTATTGCGACCTCCATTTACGCTCTCCTGTCAAATTGGGCAAATCAGATTGCCCAGTTTCTTTGTCAGTTTCATGTTCTCAGAATAATCGACCGGGACATCAATAACAACAACGGTCTGCGCATCAAATGCCTTTTCCAAAGTGGGGAACAAGTCGTCAGCCTGTTCCACACAGTAGCCCTTGGCACCAAAAGATTCGGCATATTTTACAAAATCCGGATTATTAAAACTGATATTCCCAGACCTGCCGAAACGCCGTTCCTGATGCCACTTGATCAGGCCGTATTCGCTATCATTCCAGATCATAATCACAATGGGCAGTTCATAACGGAGCGCTGTTTCAATCTCCTGAGAATTCATCATAAAACCGGCATCCCCTGTAATCGTCAGAACCCGCCGCTCAGGATGGACCAGCTTCGCCGCAATCGCACCTGGGACACCAATGCCCATTGAGGCAAAACCGTTGGAAATAATACAATTGTTGGGTCGCTCTCCGGGATATAGACGGGCAATCCACATCTTATGTGCTCCGACATCCGAAATTAATATATCCTCCGCACCCATCACGCTTCGCGTATCCGATAGAATCCTCTGGGGTTTCATCGGCATGCCTTCATCTCCTGCATGATGATCCAACTCGTGAGCAATCGCCTCCCTCAGGGTATCCACCTGAACGCCACTCTTCTCTTTTGCACCCTCAGCAATACGATATAGGGATGTCGCGATATCCCCGATGACGCCGGCCTCCAGAATGTAATGGCTGTCCACTTCCGCAGCACTCTGGTGAATATGAATAATTTTCTTATCTTTTTCAGGATGCCACAAATACGGGTGATACTCCACCATATCAAAACCGACACAGATCACCACGTCCGCCCGATCAAAGCCACAATCGGCGTAGTCATGTGCCTGAAGACCTACTGTTCCAAGAGAAAGGGGATGTGAAGAAGGAATGGCCCCCTTTGCCATAAAGGTTTTGGTCACCGGGATTTTCAATTTCTCGGCAAAAGCCAGAAGCGCGTCACTGGCAGCACTCCGCACGACACCGTTCCCTGCCATGATTATGGGAAAACGTGCCTCATCAATAATTTTAATTGCTTGCCGTACCTTTTCATCGGGGGGTGCCGGACTGGCTGCGCTCTGGACCCTTAAGGGACCGATATCCCGCGATATTTCCGCACCCGCAATATTTTCCGGGAAGCTGATAAACGTCCCGCCCGGTTTCTCCGCCTCTGAAAATTTGAAGGCCTTACGTACAATCTCAGGCACAACGGCAGGATCCCGTATCTCGGTGCTGTACTTGGTGATCGGCTCAAACAGGTTCACCAGATCGAGGATCTGGTGGCTTTCTTTGTGCATTCGTGTGGTAGAACCTTGACCGGAGATTCCCACGATCGGGGCATAGTCCATATTGGCATCGGCCATCCCCGTTACCAGATTGGCCGCCCCCGGACCCAGCGTGGCCAGACAAACTCCGGCACGACCGGTCAAACGCCCGTAAACATCGGCCATAAAGGCAGCCCCCTGCTCATGCCGGACCGTAAGAAAACGGATAGAACTGTCCCGCAAGGCATCCATCACATGAAGGTTTTCCTCCCCCGGAATTCCAAAAATATACTCGACCCCTTCATGTTCCAGACAACGAACGAACAACCTGGCAGCAGTCTGCTTCGTTTTTTTTACCTGACTCGACAACGATATACCCTAGATTTCTTGCCTATTTTTGACACGTACTCTATCGATAATACACTATTTTCTTTAGGTATTCTTCCCTCTGATGAAACATTTCCTTCACCACCCTCAGACCGAATTGAAGAACCTCGCAACAACACAGTGAAGATTGTGTTTGCGTAACATGTTCGTTCGTTACAATATAACATAAGCTCCGGAACCTTCCACTATCCTACAATAATAGAATTACATATTCAGGAAATGGATAAGTCCTTTGAAATGCTAATACATAATGTTACTTTTAGGGGTGTAGAAAAAAGAGGTTCATTTTGGAATCCCATCTCGCCGTCAGCATGTCATTTATCGTCTATACCCTGGGGATTGTTCTGGTCGGCCTGTACTCGGCGAAATTTTCCTCCCGCTCGACATCTGACTACCTTCTGGCCGGAAAAGGGCTGGGGCCCTGGGTGACGGCCATCTCCGCGTCTGCCTCGTCTGAATCGGGGTGGGTTACCCTCGGCCTGGTGGGAACAGCCTTCACAGAGGGGCTGGCCGCGTTCTGGGTGGTACCGGGTTGTCTTCTCGGGTATGCCTTCAACTGGTGGGTTATAGCGCGTCCCATCCATCAACACGCATCCAGCCACGAAATATACACAGTCCCGGATCTGATGGGATCTCTGTTCAAAGAACGGGAGCGTGCGGTTCGCTTCATCTCGGTTGCCGTGATCTTTTTGATGATGACAGCCTATGTCGCGGCACAGTTTAATGCCGCTGGAAAGACCTTCCAAGCGGTCTTTCATATCCGCTATGAATATGGCGTCCTCATTGGTGTTGGGATTGTGCTCTTATACACCACCACCGGCGGGTTCCGGGCGGTCGCCTGGACCGATTTTATTCAGGGGATGATGATGTGTATGGCATTGATTTTCCTGCCGATTTTGACAGTCAGCCATGTCGGAGGTTGGTCAAACGTAATGGCGGGTTTGGCTAAACAAAACCTCAGTCTTGTAAGCTGGTCCGCCGGAAAGACGGGGTTCCTGATGTTCGGACTGATTATTGGATGGCTTGGGATCGGGCTCGGTTATCCGGGCCAACCGCATGTCCTGGTCCGGTTTATAGCCGCTCGAGATGAGGCGACGATCAGGAAGGGTCGAATAATCGCTATGATCTGGGGGATTCTCGTCTTCACCGGCGCGGTCGTCTTCGGCCTGAGCTCACGCGTACTTTTAAGTGAATTGAGCGATGCAGAGCAGGCGCTTCCGATCATCGCCCTGAAAATTCTCCCCGGCGTCCTGGCAGGACTGATGATGGCGGCAGTACTTGCTGCCATCTGCTCCACGGCAGACAGCCAGCTCCTGGTCGCCTCTTCCTCGCTCTCGCACGACCTCTACGCGCGCCTCTCCGGGAAGGACCTCAACTCAAGATTCATCGTCAACATCGACCGCCTCGCCGTCTGCGCCGTCGGTATCCTGGCCATGCTTCTCGCCCTGACTGAAAACCGGATGATCTTCACCTTCGTCCTCTACGCCTGGGCCGGTCTCGGCGCTGCCTTCGGACCCCCTCTGATCCTCGGCCTGCTATGGAAGAAGACCACATCTACCGGTGCCATCGCAGGGGCCGTTGTCGGATTCTTCACCATTCTTGTCTGGAAAAATGTCCCTGTCCTTTCCAGCACAATTTACGAGCTTGTACCCGGATTTTTTCTTGGATTATTCACGGCATGGGTTGTGAGTTTGATTGAGTATAGAAGAATCAAGACGAGTCAAGTTTAATC
>JBHHXE010000020.1:0-20551 GCA_046756865.1 Nitrospiria bacterium
GGGCGTCGACAAGTGGCAAGTCACGAGATTTTGGATCTCGCATTCCCAGGTTCGATCCCTGGCGCCCCAGCCACTTACCTATTCTTTTCAGGAGGGAAGGAAGGAAAGATCAGCGTCTTGAGCCTTGAGTCGCTCCGTTTGTTACCAGAGCCTTTTTCGGGACTGACGTCAGGAATCTCCCTTTACCACCCCGGCATTCACCCCTAGCCCCTCAGCTACAATCTGGTTCCGGCCATTCTGTTTGGCTTTCGTTAAGCCATGGACCGCTTCGGTGATAACCTCTTCCCACGAATTTTTTTCGGCCATTCCAGATTCTTCAGAACCGATACCACCACTAAGGGTGAGCACCTTGAAGGGACTCTCAGCATTGGGAATCGCAAGTTCGGCAAGGCTTCCGATAATACGGCGAGCCAGAACTTCGGCCTGCTCACACGCCGTCTCAGGAAGAAGAAGCAGGAAGGCCGCCTCCTCATACCGGTATAGCCGATCAGCCTGTCGAACCAGGCCTTTGAGGTAACATGCCACTTCTCTAAGGGCTTTATCTCCCTCCAATTTTCCATAACTGTCATTATATCTCTGAAAGTAATCCACATCAAAGAGAACGACCGAGTAAGACCGGTTATAACGCAATGCGGTCTCATGCGTGTGCTGCAAGTCAACCTCCATGGCACGCCGATTTCCGATCCCGAGAGAGACATCTTCCAACGCTAGCTCCTTGAGTTCATAATTGGCCTTTTGTAGCTCCTCTGTCCGTACGATCACGGTACGTTCTATTACCTCACGCTGTAATTCGATCACCTGAAAATGGGCACGAACCAGATCGGACTGTGTCACAAGGCCGACAAGCTCTCCTTCCGTATTCACCACGGGAAAATGGCGAATGGTTCGGCCTCGCGCGATTGCAAGTGCCTTAAAAAGCGTGGCACTCAGGTTGAGAACCACAGGAGGTGAGGACATTATTTCGGAAGCATGAAGGGTCTCCGGGTTTGCCTGATCGATCCGGTCAGCCAATATCGGAAACAAGTCTCTCTCCGTAATGATCCCAACCGGTATATTCTTTTCCGTCACGATCAGACACGGACAGTCTCGCTGACGCATCAGGCAAATCACATCATCCAGAGACGCATCAGAATCGATGCAGGTGACTTTTTTCGACATCAATTGGGCAATTCGAACTTCCTGCATATCCCCTCCTGTTCCTACCGGCCTATAGTATACCCGAAGAAGTAAACCTGTGCGGGGTCAAAGTGGGAAAATTGGTTATTTATACATTTAAAATCATGATGACGGGACATCAGGTCGAAGATTGAATGCTCAACGCGGTATAAAAAGGGGCAGAGGGCAGGAAAATGCCCTTCCACCGTCATTACTGCATACCCTTAGCCGAAACCAGAGGGCGCATTCACATACTTGTTTCAGGCCATATAAATACCGGTATGACAACTGCAAACTCTCGTCCTTAGTGGCCGAGGGTTTCACACACTGTTCGGATTCAAGGAATAGGTGATTTGTTTCTTACAAGGTAGAGGATAGAAAGTTCATTGTCCGGGTTTCAGCCCAGTATTTTGCCTCCCACGGCCACTTTCCACGAACAAAACCAACATGGCCTCCGGCAGGGAAAATGTCAGCCTCCAGCCATTTTGACTCTAGATGAAGCGCTTCAGGAAGGCAGGAACCCGGCAGAAAGGGATCGTCTTCCGCATGAATGATCAACGTCCGAAGTCGAATACCGGATAGGAATTGCTTTGAACTGTTCCGATGCCAATAATCCGGCCCGCTTTTGAATTGATGAATAGGCGCTGTCACTTTGTCGTCAAATTCAGCGAAGGATGTAATCATCCTGACCACATCAGGATCGATCAACCCCCGATATCGCCTTTCTTTAAGGAGGGCTTTTTGTTTGAGTGTTTTTAAAAAGATCCTCCCATAAATTCGGCTGAATCCCTGATCAACCCGTTGGGCCGCAACCCTCAAATCAAATGGCACTGATATCGCCACGGCCGCCCGAAGTTTCGGATGGCAGGCGTCCCTCTTTTCTCCAAGCCACTTCAAGAGCACGTTCCCCCCTAAGGAAAACCCGACAATAAAGAGGGAACTTCCCGGTCGGCGTTGATGCAAGCGTTCGACAACCCAATCTAGATCGCTCGTCTCTCCGGAATGATAAAATCGTTTCTGGCGATTAATCTCCCCCGAGCAGGATCTGAAATTGAGCGCCACGCCCCGCCAGCCCATCCGAGACGCATTCCGGAGCATCCCCAGGATATACTCCGCCCTGGAAGAACCCTCCAGGCCATGGAGCAGGAGGAGCGTTGGAGTCTGATGAAGACCACTTCTTGAAGGGGACGGATCAAGGAAATCCAGATCGAGAAAATCATCATCCGGCGTCTCCCAGCGTTCCCGCTTCAGCGGAAGCCTAAGGGTCTCGCCAAACAGCCTCCGCCAGACGGTCTGAAGGTGAGGCCCACGGCACCACCAGGCCGGCACAAAGCCATTTTGTTCAGGGGTCCCTAAAATGATCAAATCCCCGTGGTTCAAGAGGCCTTAATTTTCCCTCACTTCTGATGCTCAGGCCCTGCTCTGTAATGCTGCCAATTCGGGTCGCGCGAATCAATCTTCTCTGCAGGAGACCTTCCAGTTTCCCGATTTTCCCAGGCGGAACCGAAAAAAGCAGCTCGTAGTCTTCTCCGCCGTGAAGCGCATAATCTAAAGCACTTCTTCCGGATTGCACAGCGTAACGCCTGAGCGACGGCGTGGTCGGGATCGCCTTCAGGTCAAGTTCTGCCCCGACACCGCTTTCTTCCACCAGATGGTTCAGATCAGCGGCAAGACCGTCGGAAAGATCGATCATGGCCGATGGAATTGCCTGTTTTGCCAGAAGCCTCCCCTCACGCCAACGGCCCTGCGGCATCTGATACTGACGCACCAATTGCGGAAATAACTTCGGAGCGTTCCCTTTTTTGAGGTTGTCCAGTCCGGCGGAGGCCCCGCCCAGTGTCCCCGTGACATAGAGGGCATCTCCCACCTTGGCTCCGCTCCGCTTCACGACCTCCTTCCGGGCAACTTCACCCACCATCGTCAGCGAAATAAAACAGGGGGCCTTCGATAAAGTGGTGTTTCCACCGATGAGTTCTATCTCCGAATCCTTCGCACCTTTCTGAATTCCCCGATAGAGATGATCCAGATCCCCCACATTGATCCCTTGGTTCAAACCCAGTGAAATGAGGAAGTAGCGCGGGGTTCCGCCCATTGCCGCAATGTCGCTAATATTGACGGAAACCGCTTTATATCCAATCTGATAAAAGCTTGAAAACGAGAAATCGAAATGAACATTTTCGAGTAAACTGTCTGTTGTCAGGAGGGTATATTTATGGCCGGAAGGGAGAAGGGCGGCAGCATCATCACCGATTCCAACGGGAACCCCGGGGGAAAGCGGAAAATTCTTCTTGATTCTTCTGATGAAACCAAACTCGCCGATCTCTTGAAGATCCATCCCGATAGGCCGCTACTTTTTTTTCAGGGTGGTTAATTTTTTTGACGAGGGAACGCCGCGTAATGCCGTTTTAATGACAGTATCCATGTGATTTGCAAAGACAAACTTGAGGCCTTTTTGGAGATGCTGAGGAACCTCATCGAGATCCTTTTCATTTCGCTTTGGAAGAATAATCGTCTTGATCCCGGCCCGCTTCGCCGCAAGAATCTTCTCCTTTAACCCGCCTACGGGAAGAATGCGGCCCCGGAGGGTTACTTCTCCCGTCATCGAGACCTCATGCCGGAGCGGTCTTCCTGTAAAAACTGAAGCCAGCGCACTGGCCATCGTGATTCCTGCAGAGGGGCCGTCCTTTGGGATGGCCCCCGAAGGGACATGGATGTGAATGTCGTTTTCAGAGAATACATCAGCATTGATTCGGAGCGTTTTTTCCTTGGATCGAATGTAGGAGAGTGCTGCCTGAGCCGATTCTTTCATCACATCGCCGAGGGAACCGGTGAGGGTCAGCCCGCCCTTCCCCTTCATCATGGTTGCTTCAACGCGAATAATATCTCCACCGGTCGGCGTCCATGCCATGCCGGTCGCAAGCCCGATTTCGTCTTTTTCCTGTTCCACTTCCGGAAGAAACTTGGGGATGCCGAGGAAACCCTGAATATTCTTCGGCGTGATTTTGAATTGCTTCCTTTCCCCTTCAGCCATACGGCGCGCGACTTTCCGAAGAACACGGGCCACTTCTCGCTCCAACTGCCGGACACCTGCCTCACGCGTATATTGCGTGACGATATATGCCACTGCAGAATCACTGAGCTGGACTTTTTTGGGTGGTGTCCCATGATCGGCGATCTGTCGGGGAATAATAAAATCCCGTGCGATGCCCACCTTTTCTTCTGTTGTATACCCGGCAATATCAATGACTTCCATCCGGTCCCGTAATGGCGCCGGGATAGGATCGATCTGGTTCGCGGTCGTAATAAACATCACGCCGGATAGATCAAAGGGAACCCCAAGGTAGTGATCTGAGAAACTGTTGTTCTGTTCCGGGTCCAGGACTTCCAGCAGGGCAGACGAAGGATCTCCACGAAAATCCGACCCGATCTTGTCAATCTCATCCATCATGAAGACCGGGTTGCTCGTTGCCCCCTGCTTCATGCCCTGAATGATGCGGCCCGGCAGGGATCCCACATAGGTTCGGCGATGTCCCCGGATTTCAGCTTCGTCCCGAATCCCGCCCAGGGAAACCCGGACAAACTCCCGGCCCAGGGAGCGCGCGATTGATTTTCCAAGCGAGGTTTTTCCCACGCCGGGCGGGCCCACAAAACAGAGGACCGGCCCTTTCGTTTTTTCATTCAGCTTCCGCACGGCAAGGTATTCTAGGATCCGCTCCTTCACCTTTTCCAGATCATAGTGGTCTTCGTCCAATACTTTTTTTGCGGCAATCGTATCGAGATTGTCCTGTGTGCTGACGCTCCAAGGAAGTTCAACCATCCATTCGAGATAGGTGCGGACTGTGGAAGCCTCTGCAGAATCAGGATGCATTCGCTCCAGACGCTTAAGCTGTTTTTCCGCCTCCTTCATCACTTTTTCGGGCATCTTTGCCTCGGCGATCTTCGTACGAAATTCCTGAATTTCCTCCGCCCGTTCGTCCGACTCGCCCAACTCTTTCTGGATCGCCTTCAATTGCTCTCTCAGGAAATACTCCCGCTGGGTCTTGTCCATCTCCCCCTTGGCTTCCGTTTGAATCTTCTGCTGCATCGAAAGGACATCGAGTTCTTTTGCCAGAATATCATTCACTTTTCGAAGCCGCTCAACAGGGTCGAGGGTCTCCAGAATCTCCTGAGCAGCGGGAACTTTCAGGCCCAGATTTGAAACGACCAGGTCGGATAGGCGACCGGGATCCTCAAGGTTTTCGATCAAAGCAATCACATCCGGAACCAGAAGTTTTCCAAAGGCGATCGTCTTCTCCACCTGTTCCTTGACCGTCCGGGTTGCCGCCTCCACCTCTAGGGATGGCAAGGCCTTCTTTTTTTCGATAACCTTCTTGATCTTGACCTGGTAAAAAGGGGTAAGCGTGGCGAACGATTCAATTTTAGCCTTCGCAAGTCCCTGGACCAAGATCTTCACCCTTCCATCCGAGAGCTTCAGCATCCGAACGATCGTGCCAACGGTTCCCATCGAATAGATCTCTTCCGGTTTAGGAATCTCGACTTCCAGTGTTTTTTGAGCTGCGAGAAAGACCATTTTATTTCCGGAAACGGCCTTCTCGATTGCCTTGATTGAAGCTTCCCTGCCGACAAAGAGCGGAAGAACCATATGGGGGAAGACAACAATATCCCTTACCGGGAGGAGGGGAAGCTTCTTCGGAATTTCAATTTCCTTCGCACCTTTGCTAACCGATTCAGCCAAAAAAAACTCCTTCCATTTACAAATTACAAATTACAGAGATAGATTCTTTAAATAAGCCTTGAACCCCGCCCCGAGTCCTTTATTTTTCAAACCCATTTCAACGGTTGCCTTGAGAAAGCCCAATTTATCCCCGGCATCATAACGGCTCCCCTCTATAACATATCCATACATATTTCGTATCCTTGCCAGTTCCTTCAGGGCGTCCGTCAGCTGAATTTCATTTCCCTTCCCGGGCGCCGTTTTTTCAAGCAGCTCAAAGATCTCCGGAATGAGAATGTATCGCCCGATTACGGCTAGATCAGAAGGCGCATCATTTGCCGGAGGTTTCTCTATCATATCGTTAATCTTATAGAGTCCGTCTATCGCCGGTTCAGCGTCCAGGACACCGTAGTGATGAACTTCCGATTCAGGCACACGCTGAACCCCGATAAGGGGTGCCTGATTCCGTTCGTAAATTGAGGTCATCTGTTGAAGCGCAGTGGTCGGATAGTCGATGATGTCATCCCCCAGCAAAACGGCAAAAGGCTCATCCCCGATCAGGTTTTTGGCACAGAGGAGCGCATGGCCTAAACCACGGGCCTCACTCTGCCGTATATAGCAGAAATCGGCCATGTCCGATATCCTTCTGAGATCTTGGCAGAGCTCTTCCTTCCCCTTCTGCTTGAGCGCCTCTTCCAGCTCAAACGACATATCAAAATGATCTTCAATGGCCCTTTTCCCACGACCCGTAATAATGATGACCTGGGTGATGCCGGCAGAAACGGCCTCTTCAACAACATATTGAATCAACGGCTTATCGACGAGGGGGAGCATTTCTTTCGGAGAGGCCTTGGTTGCCGGAAGAAAGCGGGTCCCGAGTCCGGCCGCCGGGATGACGGCCTTCGTGATCTGGCGTGACAGCATAATTACCTCCAAAAAATGGGATTCTATTGTAGGTGGAGAAACAAAGTCAAGTCAATCAATCTAATTCCGCGTAAACGGATTTAGAAACCGCCGGTTCGGCTGCTAATACTGTGTTATCGGCTAAAGGTCTCTTCTCCATTAGATGCCTAGATGCCGTGAATCGTGATGAGGGGATCGGGTTAGATCTTTAACCGTATAGCATTCAACCTTTACCATCTTCAGATGAGGTCGCTCCGGTCGTCCTCAAACCCTCTGGCCCTATCTTTTAGTCGACTTAACGATTTCCAGGAGAGGCCCTTTGAGCGGCCCGTGTCCTGAGCCTCTGGTAGATTTTACGCACACTCTCTTCAACTTTGGGGAGGGCTTCCTGATTGTTGATCACCTCATCCGCAAAGGGAACCTTCTCATCGAGCGGCATTTGCGCGTCAACACGGAGCACGGCCTCAGATCGGGTCAGACCCTCCCGCTTTATCAAACGATTAATTTGGGTCTCACGGTCGACATAGACCAGGAGCAGCCAATCCACGTCCTTGTATGCTCCCGTCTCGATCAGGAGCGCTGCATCAAAAACAATCACGGCACTCGGGTGTTTTTGCGAGATGGCTTTTCTTTCGGACAGGACACGCTCAAAAACACCGGGATGAATAATCTGATTGAGCGTCTCGCGCCGGATAGAATCTTGAAAGATGATCTTCCCCAGTTTCACCCGGTCAATTTCACTGGAATCATCCAGGATTTCCCGGCCAAAGACATCAATAATCTCTCTATAGCCTTTATTCCCTTTTGTAATCAGGTCATGGGCAATGACATCCGCATCGATAATAAACGCACCCGATTGACGAAGGAAGCGGGAGACGGTACTCTTCCCGCTTGCAATACCGCCGGTCAAACCCACCCATACCATCCCGTCCTCTTAAACCACAAGCCCCGGCCTTTAATCCGGCGAGCAAATGAAAACAAAGTGCATTACATTCGGGATGAAGAATCCCCGTTCTCCCGGATCGATGAGCCCAAAATTAAATACATGATATCACAAACTCTCTGTTTCGACCACAAAAACACGCTCATAAACCTCCGATTTATCTAAAAAACATGCTTTATAAATCAGGAAAAGACTTTGGATGCAAATACACAACTGCAACCCTGCATTTTCAGTTCGCTTGCACATTAACCCTAAGACCCATTGAATGATTTCAGGGTCTTTCGCTTGCTAAAATACTTCCTTTCCGTTAAGATTCTCCTCCGTAAGGAGCCACAAACCGATGTTCGAACAAACTGCAAACCTCTTCCCTGAGCTTCAGAGAGATCTCGTTTATTATACGAAAGGTGTCTTGCCTGTCCAAAATATCAAGGCACTGATCGAAGCTGGGCATATTCACAGCAAGCACCCGATCTCGGAAGATCAGATCCAGCCCTCGAGCATCGATCTGAGACTAGGGGCAGTCGCATACCGGGTGCGGGCCAGCTTTCTGACAGGTAAGCACGCGCCCGTAGCAAAAAAGATCGAAACACTCCAGATGCATCAAATTGATCTCAGAAAGTCGGCTGTGCTGGAAAAGGGCTGTGTCTATATCGTCCCGCTAATGGAAGAGTTTCGCCTTCCTCAAAGGATTTCAGCCAAGGCAAATCCAAAAAGCACGACGGGACGATTGGATGTCTTCACCCGATTGATCAGCGACTACGGCATGGAGTTCGAGCGCGTCGAGGCGGGTTACAAGGGGAGGCTCTATGTCGAAATTGTCCCGAGAACTTTCAGCATTGTCGTCCGGGAGGGGACCAAACTCAACCAGCTCAGGTTTTTCAAAGGCAGTGATACGCCACCGACGGATTACAAGTTAGACAAACTCGATAAGGAAGAGACCCTTGTCTACCTTCCGGATGGCCGTCCGATAGATCCGCTGATCTCAGAAGGAATACGCATCTCGATCGACCTGAAAGGCCGACACGGATCCGAGATCATCGGATATAAGGCAAAGCAGCATGCCCCTCTCATTGATCTGAGCCAGATTAACTACTATGATCCGCTTGAGTTCTGGGAACCGATCATGCGTTCAAAGGGCAGGAGTCTTGTTCTGAACCCGGATGACTTCTACATCCTGATTTCAATGGAGAAGATTCGAATTCCTCCTGATTACGCCGCAGAAATGGTGGCTTACGATCCCTCCGTTGGAGAATTCCGAATACATTATGCCGGGTTCTTCGACCCCGGTTTTGGCTATGGGGATAATGATATTGAGGGAACCCCTGCCGTTCTGGAGGTCCGATCCCATGAAATCCCCTTCCTCCTTGAAGATGGACAGGTGGTCGGCCGGCTCATCTATGAAAGACTCTTGAGCCAGCCGGAGAAAATATACGGTGTCGGAATCGGCTCTTCATATCAATGCCAGGCGCTCTCTCTCAGCAAGCAATTCAAAAGGTAACTATTCCCGGTCGTCACTCCCCGCCTGAGATTTTCCTTCATACCAAATCCAGGCCTGTTTAAAAAATAGGAAAGGTTCACGAGACCATGATCGAGATCTCCAAATTGACGATGCGTTTGAGCAGCGGAGGCAGTGCGCTCACCATTCTCGACGATATCAACCTTCTGATCCCTTCCAAACAGTTTGTCGCAATTGTCGGACCGTCCGGGAGTGGAAAATCAACCCTGCTCGGCCTTATTGCCGGGCTGGATCGCCCCACTTCAGGAGAGATCACCTTCAAGGGAACCTCACTGTCCAACCTTTCTGAAGACGACCTCGCTCGTCTCCGACGGAATAAGATAGGAATGATCTTCCAGTCCTTTCATTTGATTCCAACCCTGACCGCAGCGGAAAATGTTCAGGTCCCGCTCGAACTTCGGGGCGATTCGGAGGCCGCCGATCAGGCGAAGCGCTTATTGGACGCGGTCGGCCTTACAGCGCGGCAACATCACTACCCGGTTCAACTCTCGGGCGGGGAACAACAGCGGGTTGCCGTTGCACGGGCTTATGCAGGGAAACCGGAACTTCTTCTGGCGGATGAACCGACCGGAAATCTGGATTCGGCAACAGGCCGCCTCGTCATCGATCTCCTCCTCAGTCTCCATCGCCAGCAGGAAAACATCCTGATCCTTGTCACCCATGACCCCGCGCTCGCCTCACTTGCCGATCGGGTGATTTCTCTACGGGATGGCCACATTGTCGGAGATGAAGAAAGGGCATCGCGTGACTAAGTTTATCCTGCCTATGGTTTGGCGCGAATCCCGGGGCTCCCTGCATCGATTTCTTTTCTTTCTCAGCTCAATAGCCCTCGGTGTCGCATCAATTGTCGGGGTCGGGAACATGGCCTCAAACTTCGAGGCGATGACCCACCTCGAGGCACGGAACCTCCTTGCGGCAGATCTGGAAGTCCGCTTGATCCGCCCGCTTTCTGAAGACGGAAAAGCAGTCCTGACAGAGTTGACCGGGGAAGACCTTTCATCAATCCGTATCACCGAATTAAAGGGAATGGCAATCAACACGGCTTCGGGAGAGACGCAACTGGTTGAACTCAAGGCGATAGAATCCGGCTACCCTTTTTATGGCCGCCTTAAAATAGATCCCCCTCCGAATGATCCTTCACTGGGGCCAAAGAAGGTCTGGGTCGAAAAGGGGCTCCTCCTCCGCCTCCGCACGCGGGTTGGGGAGAAGCTCAAAATTGGCGAGGCTTCTTTTTTGATTGCGGGAGAAATTCTGAAAGAACCGGATCGGGTCGTTGGGCCTTTTCGGATCGGCCCCCGGGTTCTGATCTCTCAGGCAGGACTCAAACGGACGGAGCTTGTTCAGACCGGAAGCCGAATCCGACACCGGCTTCTGATGAAAACCACGTTGAGGACACCTGAGGCCCTCAAAGCCTTACTCAACAAAAAGTGGTCGGGAGAGTCGGTCCGCATCAAGACTTTTCGGGAAGTCCAGCCGCGTTTAGGCCGTTTCCTTGGAAATTTCACAACCTACCTAGGATTGGTCGGATTGATTACACTGATGATCGGCGGCATCGGCGTGGCGAGTCATATCCATGCCTTTCTGACGGAACGCATTGAAACCATCGCGATCCTAAAATCGCTCGGGGCGGGCGCTTCAACCCTCACCCTCATCTATCTCATTCTCGCCCTTATCCTGGGCGGGATCGGCGCTTTGGCAGGGGTCCTCCTCGGCCTGGGCATCACCTTCATCCTGCAATCACTGCTTGCCGGATTTCTCCCGCCCGGTTTTGATTTTCAAATTACAGTTATGCCCATTTTCCGGGGAATCTCGATGGGCCTGTTGACCACATTTCTTTTCGCGCTCTGGCCCCTGAGGATGGTCTCAGCTGTCCCCCCCTTCCGCATCTTCCGCCATGAGGTTGAAACAAAAGCCATCAAAATGACTCGGAAAAATCGCTTCAAGCAGGTTTTAATCGGCGGGAGCATGTCTGCCGGATGGATAGGACTTTCGATCTGGCAGGCCGGATCGTGGCGTATGGGAATGTGGGTTGTTGCCGCTGTCGGTGTAGCCATTCTCCTTTTGATCTCCGGTGGAAAAGTCATGCTCGCCCTGGTTCGGAAGATCCCTCCCCCCGACGCATTAATCCTGCGGTACGGGATTAAAAATCTGTATCGTCCCGGGCGCCAGATCATGACCATCATCCTCTCTCTCGGGGTCGGCATCATGGTCCTGCTCACGCTATTCCAGGTAGAAAAACGTCTCATGGCCGAATTGCACCAGAACATCCCTGAAAATGCACCGGGACTCTTTTTTATCGATATACAACCCGATCAAAAAAGTCTGCTTGAGAAAATGCTGAACACAGGCCGGTTTGAAATTACACCTGAGTTAACCCCCTTAATCCGGTCCCGGCTCCACGCCGTCGAAGGAAAGAATATCTCTGAACTCGATGTCGAGAACCGTCAGGACAGTTGGTACTTCACACGAGAATATGTCCTGACCTACGCAAAAGACCTACCTGAACACAACGTCATTCTACGTGGAAAATGGTGGCAGGAAGGCGAAACCCAAACCCTGCTTTCAGTCGATTCCGATGTCGCAACCCACCTTGGCATCGACATTGGATCGACCGTCACCTTCGACATCCAGGGTGTACAAATATCGGGCAAAATCACAAGCGTCCGGGAAGTGGACTGGGGAAGCATGACAACCAATTTTTACTTTATATTTTCTCCGGGGGCCCTGGCCGGTGCGCCGGAAACCTACGTCGCTACGATCACGACAGAACCGGAAAATGATCTCCCCGTTCAAAATGCCGTCATCGGAGCCTTCCCAAACGTCACCGTGATTCCAATTCGCGAACTCCTCGAAACCATCGCCCGCATCCTGATGGAGATCACGCGAACCATTCAGGTTATGGCCGCGCTCGGCCTGCTGGTCGGCCTCATCGTCCTCTCCGGAGCCATTGTAGCAACCCGCGCAAGGCGCGTCCATGAAATGGTTCTCTTTAAAACCCTCGGCGCAACACGGCCCGCCTTAATTGCAATCATGGCGGTAGAGTATATCCTCCTCGGGATCCTTGCCGCCTTCGTGGGGGGAAGCCTCTCCATCGTGGTATCCTGGGGCGTCGTCCGTTTTTTTCTCGATATTCCCTGGCAGATCGAGTGGGGCGTCTTGCTCTTGGGAACCAGCGCCACCGTCGCCCTCACCCTCCTGACCGGCTTCCTGACAACCTACCGAATCCTGGGAGAAAAACCCCTCGCCATCCTCCGCGCGGAGTAAAAATCTATACTCAGTCCAAATACGCGAATTGGAAACCCCGCTTGATAACACCCCTTCCGACGAAAATTATGTTAATATGTGCAAATTATACATTCCTGATCATTAAGAAAATCATCACCGTCATACGCCGCCTTTCGATTCTGACGGGAAAGGCATTCTCACGATTTCATAATAGAAGGTACACCCATGCAAACTTATCAGGATGCACTTGCGGTCATTGCCGGTTTTGGATTGGTTGCGCTTGCTTCCAAGCAGATTGGTCAATTTTTTGTTCAGATCAACCTTCCTTTGGTCAGTGGTTTCATTTTCACGGGAATTATTGCCGGGCCTTCCATCCTCGGTTTGCTGCCAGTTGACGCCGCAGATGGCTTACGCGTTGTTGATGAAGTGTCCCTTGCCTTTATCGCTTTTGCCGCCGGAAGCGAACTTCACCTGAAGAAACTTAAAAGTCGCTTCAAGAGCATCACTTGGACCATTATCGGACTGGTCATCAGCACCTTTACACTTGGAAGCATAGCCACATTCCTCCTGTCTGATTTCATCCCCTTCATGAGAGAAATGTCGGTCACGAACCGCCTCGCCATTTCTATCCTGGCAGGCGTCATCCTCGTTGCTCGCTCCCCTTCTTCTGCCATTGCGATCGTAAAGGAGCTCCAGGCGAAGGGACCCTTTACCCAAACCGCGCTCGGCGTCACGGTGATTATGGATGTCGTGGTCATTATTTTCTTCTCCTTTAACTCTTCGGTAGCCGATGCACTTTTAACCAATCTTCCGTTTAATCTTGGCTTTATTTTCCTCGTCTTGTCAGAGCTCCTGCTATCCTTGAGCATTGGATATGCACTTGGGAAAAGTCTTCAATTTATCGTCTCTCGCCGGATAGGGCGCAATCTAAAGACGATCATTATCTTGGTGGCGGGTTACGCTGTTTTCCTCTTATCCGATATCATCCGAAGCTCGACGCACTCTCGGTGGTCATTCGAGATCCTTCTGGAACCGCTCCTTATCTGCATGGTCGGTGGTTTTCTGCTGTCGAACTATAGCCGCTATCGCCATGAGTTTATGGCGATCCTCCATCGTACCGGCCCTCCGGTTTACACCGCATTTTTTACGCTGACAGGCGCTTCTCTGATGCTTGAAGTTCTGGCGGATACCTGGATGATTGCCCTCACCCTTTTTGCCGTTCGCCTCTGCGGTATTATTATGGGTTCCTTTGGGGGCGGAATTTTGGCGGGAGATCCCATACGGCATACCCGGATCAGTTGGATGTCTTACATTACCCAAGCGGGAATTGGGCTTGGCCTTGCAAAGGAAGTTGCCGTTGCATTCCCGGAGTGGGGAGGCGCTTTCTCCAGCATGATGATTTCGGTCATCATACTCAACCAGATTATCGGTCCTCCCTTTTTCAAATGGGCAATCCATCTGACCGGAGAAGCACTCCCGCGCGATGACAGGCGCCAAATGGCAACCCAAATCCCCCCGACACTCTAACAACCATATTTTCGGGACCTATTTCAGAAATCTCAGAGGACATTCAAACAGTGAAGTTTGAAAAATATCACGTCTCAGAAGAGATCAAAAAAAATCTGGACCGGCTTGAGTTCAAAAAAACCACGGACATCCAGTTTAAAGCCATCCCGTCGATTATGCAGGGAGAAGACGTCCTGGCCATCGCCCAGACAGGAACGGGAAAAACAGCTGCGTTTGCTATCCCCATCATAGACCGCATTCAAAAGGAAAAGCGAAGCAAGCGTTGGCTGGGAATTCAGTGCATTGTCCTGGTGCCGACACATGAGCTGGCCCACCAGATCGGAAATGTTTTCAAAGAGATTGCCCTGCAGACCCGGGTAAAGGCCTTCGCCCTTTATGGCGGCGTAGAGCAAGACCCTCAGATTAAAAAACTTCAGGATGGCATCGATATTCTGATTGCCACACCAGGACGCCTGTTTGATCTCATCAGCCAGGGTTATATCCTTTTAAACAGTGTCAATACCCTGGTTCTCGATGAAGCGGACCATATGCTCGATCTTGGTTTTATCAAGGACATTGAAGATATAAAAAAGAAGCTGACCCGCTCACATCAGACCCTATTCTTCTCCGCGACGATCAATAAAGAGATTAAAAAACTGGCCTACTCGCAAGTAAAAGGCTCTGCTATCCGTATTCAGATTTCTCCTGCAAACCTTGTCTCAAAAAATGTATCTCACTTTGTTATGTTTGTTGAGATGGATGACAAACGGTTTTTCCTTCAGCGTTTTATCACAGACCATCCGAAGGACAAGATTATTGTCTTTGTCAGAACCAGAGTCCGCGCCGAAAGGGTGAGCAAAGCCATGAGCAGAGTTGAGATTGAAACCGAGGCGCTCCACGGAGAAAAGGAGCAGGACGCCAGAGCGGAGGCGATGCTTCGCTTCAAGACAGGACAATCAAAAATCCTCATTGCGACGGATATCACGGCCCGCGGCATTGATATTCCGGGTGTGAACTATGTCATCAATTACGACCTACCTGAAAAAGCAGAAAATTATGTCCACCGGGTCGGACGCACCGGACGAGGCATGAACAAGGGCATCGCCATCTCTTTTTGCAGCCAGGAGGAGAAAGTCCGCCTTGAAGAAGTTCAGGAATTTTTAGGAAAAGAAATTGAGGAAGTAAAGATCGGGAAAAAAGAGTACACCCATGTCCTTGACCGGCCCAAAACCGTCGATACCCTGAAAGAACTCATCGAAGACATCACCTATTGGGAAGACCATAAAAAAAAGAAAAAGAAAAGAAAATCGAAGAAGTAAAATCCCGGCGGTTAAACAAAATCAATCGCCCAGCCTCAACCGTAGCTCAACTGAGGCCATTAAAGGGAGCCTCTCATCGTTATACCTGTCCAGACCATCAAGATCATAAAATAATCCTGCATTGATTCTATAGACACCCGGCTTGCGCCCAAGCCTCAATTTGACCTTTGCGGTCGCTCCAGCGCGAATTGAAGGATGAACTTTTTCTGAATCCTTGAAAAGCCCCGGATCGACCGCATAGATCGCCACGGGAACCTCCGGGATTGAATCTCTCGATTGTTGTTCGTCCGGGCTCGAAATATTGACATGAAGCAGGATTGCCCTTGGACCATAACCGGTCGGAAGAGAATGGCCAGCCCCTCCATTTGTGATGCTGACATGAACCACTTGCGGATCGGAC
The DNA here is from genome assembly GCA_046756865.1 of Nitrospiria bacterium. Taxonomy (GTDB): domain Bacteria; phylum Nitrospirota; class Nitrospiria; order SBBL01; family JAADHI01; genus DUAG01. The sequence goes on from JBHHXE010000020.1 coordinate 15,682, forward strand.
CCATCCTGTTCAATTATTAAGGTCGCAGCTTTTTTCAACATTGAAACAGAATGTCCGCCGGAGAAAAGGTGTTTCCCAATGGAACGCTCTGGCCGGTCTGGAAAAATCTCTGAAAGCAAGCGCACATCCTGAGGCATATGGCAGTCCCGGCAGGTCCGGTCATCCCGCGTGGCAAAATCTCTTTGCCACTCCATATAGGTCTGATGCTCAGGAGCCATCTCATCCGCCTGATGACAAGCCGCGCAAATCTCGGCAGATCGTGCCGGTGTAAACAACGGATTCTGAACCGTCGGGTGCGGAGAAGACACATCATATTTTCCGTGAACATTCCCCGCCCGGTCCAGATGGCAACTCGCACAGGAGACCCCGTCTTCCCGGTTTTTTTCACGCAAACCAGGTCTTGCCGGTTGTGCTCCTCCCTGAAGAATCTGCGTGGGCGCATGACAGCGTCGGCAGGCATCCCGCTTCTTTTCAGGTTCTCTGGCAATGGCCGCCACGGTCATAGGAGAAACAAAGGCGAGGTGCACCGGAGAAGAATCAGGATAGAACTCATGCGACAAATCATTCGGAAAATCTATTAATACGCCGTCGGGACCCGGCCAAGGGGAGGTCTGAAGATCACTCCCCTCCCCACGCAGAAACTCCATATATATTTTTTTATGACAGGCGCTGCATATGATTGTTTTCGTCGCCTCTCCCATCGGAAAAAGGGTCAGGGCCTTTTTCATCTGAACCGTAATCCGGGGGGCCTTCCGGCCCCCAATTCTGACGAATCCAGGCGCGACAAAGGTCGTATGACCATTCGCTTCGACAACCAGATCATAAAGACCCGGCGCGACGGAATCAAAATGAAAAGGCTCCCCTGCCGAGATGCGGGCTTCGTGTTTCACCTGTCCTGATGCTTTAATTTTAACCTTATAAGTCTCCGCACCCGCGCCGGGGTCCAGGAGAACAGACCCGGTGAGGGTTCTTCCAGCCTCAGTCATTTTTTCTGGCCCGGTTTCTGAAATTGTCTCTTTGTGCCCTGAAGTGAGAAGGGGCAAATTGCCATGGATACAGGAAGAAAATAAAAGGAGTAAAAAGATAAGGACGGTCTTTGCAAACATCTTGTTACTCAAGGATTGAAGGGGGCAAGCTTTCTCAGGTTTGACTGTACTGTTTTCGTGTTCGGATGGTTCGGTCCAAATGCCGCCTGGAATATCGCAAGGGCTTTTTTATAGGACTCTGCCGCCTTCTTTGAGTCCCCGGACTTCCTCCACACCTCCCCAAGGTTGTTCGAGCTTATTCCGACATTGGGATGTTTCTCTCCAAAGATTGAGATGAAAACCTTTTGGACCTTCGTATAGTATCGGATCGCCTGCTTCATGTTTCCCGAGGCATCCCACGCCGCCCCAAGGTTGTTGTAGGTGGGTATCACATTCGGATGATTTTCTCCAAACGCCCCCGAGAGAATATTTAGTGTTTTTTCATAGTACTGGATCGCCTTTTTCATGTTTCCAAACGCATACCATGCGGACCCCAGGGTATTGTAACCGGAAGCAAGCCTCAGGTGATTTTCCCCGAAAAGGGCCAAGTGTACAGCAAGTGCCTTCTCATAATACCCAATCGCCTGCTTCATATCGCCCACGCTGCCCCAGGCAAGGCCGAGTTTGTTGTATCGGGCGGCCGTTTTGGGATGTGTTTCCCCAAAAACAGCCAAATCTGACTCAAGGGCTTTCTTGTAATACCCAAGCGCCTTATCCTTATCTCCCAGCACATTCCATGCCCGACCCAGATTGTCATAACTGACGGCAATCTTTGCGTGTTTTTCTCCGAAGACGACCAGATCCACCTCAAGGGCCTTATTGTAATATCTAACAGCCTTATTCATATCCCCAAGCCGGTCCCAGGACAGGCCCAGATGATGATAACTCCTTGAAATATTGGCATGCTTGTTACCAAAAGCGGCCAGATCCACCTCAAGGGCCTTATTATAATATTCGACCGCCTTTGTTGAACTTCCCAGGAGGTCAGACATTACGCCCAGTTCGTGCAGGTAGTCACTGTTCTTTGCTTCCAGGCCGACTGCCCGCAAAAAATAGTCTCGGGCATCTTTATGCTCCAGTCTCAGGGCGTAGAGCAATCCAAGATCAAATGCGTCTGCAGCGGCTGGTCGCCTCGTTACAGATATTTTTTTCTCGTTTTTCTCAATAGATACAAGCAAGTCACTCCCAGCACCTTCAAAATCGCCGGAAATCAGCTTCTTCCTTGCCCGCGCCGCAAGCTGGTCTCCTGGCAGACGATTTGAGAGACGGTCCAGCAGTGCATGGAATCTTTCACTCAGGTCTTGAAGTTTTTCTTCACGGCGATCCATGCGAACACCCTTTACTTTAATAATCGACGTCAATCGTCGTCGGACTTCTTTTGGAAGCTCATCTCCAGCAGACACGGCCCCACCTCCAGGTCTGCCATGATGCGGGCGATCCATGCGAGGTAAACCGTGACGACATCCCGCTAAAAAAAAGAATGCAAGGAAAAAGACCCCATAGGTATTTACCCGCGCTTTTATTGAAATTAGACCATAATATCTTTCAGACATAAGCATATCCTTCATGCTTCACGGAGGACAAAAAAAGGGGAACCCGAACGGCTCCCCTTTTCACTTACTTTTGCCGACTATAGATGTGCAGTCACTTCCTCTTTCCCAGGCTTCTCTCATACAAAAGGATCAGCCATGCCTCGTCCTCAGTAATCACGCTGCCGACCATCGGCATCATCGCCGTCCCCGGGATACCCTCCCGAATGACCCAGAACAACTCTCCGTCTGTCCTCATCGCATGAAAAGCAGCACTTGTGAAGTTCCGGGGGGAAGGGTCCAGGCCAGGCGCAGCCAACCCATCTCCTCTACCCTCTTTTCCATGACAGGTAAAACAGGTCGCCTTCGTCTGATAAAGGGCCTTCCCTTTCGCGATGTTCTCAGAAGTCGCACGGTGGGGATTCTTTAGAGACTGGGCCTCCTTCAACCTGTCTTTCGGCACCCGCGCTCTGGATAACTCTGCCTCCGCACCATAGGAGATCGAAAACATCAGGACAACCGAGAGTCCACACAAAACACCCTTTAACACCTTCAGCACATCCTACGAACGATAAGTTTAGAAGAATTACTTACCAGCAAGGCTCATTTCATAGAGGATGATCAGTGCGGCCTCTTCCTCCGAAACAATTCCCGGTGAATATGAAATCATCCCGGTCCCGGCAATTCCATTCTCGACCACCCACATATATTCACCAGCCTCCCGATTCTTCATCAATGGATTATGGAAATTCCGTGGACCCGGATCAAGGGCTGCCCCCGCAATTCCATCGCCCTTGCCTTCATTCCCGTGACAAGTAAAACAGGTTGCTTTACCAGTAAAGAGTGCTTTCCCCTTCGCAATATTTTCAGGGGTGGCTGGAAAAGGATTCTTCCACTCTCTGGCCTCTTCCATTTCATCTGCCGGAACACGGGGCGTACCTACATTTTTCTCCGGGGCAGACACGGCGATACTTACACTGAATAATGTGGCGGCAAACAGGGCTAACGCTGTCATCCAGAGTTTCATTTATACCTCCTCTGTAATCGTGAATATCTCCACCGACGTATCAAACACATCCCCCCTCCACTCAGATCGGACTCCCTGAAGGGGTACAACAACACTGACTCACGTACACACCATCCTCTGATACACTTCCCAACGCTTCTAATCCGCGCCTGGAATAAAACAACACCAAGATTTTCTACTGAGGCAAACGAACCGACTTTAGGACACTGGCCCTCACTTATTATTATAGAGATTCGAAATACCTGTCAAGTCTTTTTTAAATTTGTTACCTGGGATCCGCTCATCCGGAGTGCCGTATTTTGGAGAGACATGGGAATAGATTCTCTCGTGATCAGCGTTTAATTTCCAGCTTGCCATTATCCCGCCGGGTCGAAACCCAAATCCAGGGACACGGGACAATGATCCGAACCCAGGACCTCATTGAGAATATCTGCACCCTTGATGTACTCAGCCAGTCGAGGTGATGTGAGAAAGTAATCAATCCTCCAGCCAACATTTCTTGCCCGCGCACCGGCACGAAAACTCCACCAGCTGTATTTAATCTTTTCCGGATTCTTGTAGCGGAAGGTATCAATGAAATCTGCAGTGATAAGATGGTCCATGCCGTCAATTTCTTCCTGCATATACCCGGCGCTCTTGTTGTAGTTCGCCTTCGGGCGGGCAAGATCTATCGGCTGATGGGCCACATTAAAGTCCCCACAGGAAATAACCGGCTTTTTCTTCTCCAAGCCCATTAAGTACGCCAGAAAATCGGCATCCCACGCTTGGCGATATTTAAGGCGTTTGAGTTCACTGCCGGAATTTGGCGTATACACCGTAACCAAAAAAAACCGCTCAAATTCAAGGGCAATCACGCGGCCTTCCTGATCATGCGCTTCAATACCCATATCATAACGGATGGATAAGGGTTTCATTTTCGTGAGAATGGCGGTTCCGGAGTACCCCTTTTTCACCGCCGAGTTTGTATACAGATGAAAACCATTGATTCCTGACAGAGCCTCGGAAACCTGACCATCCTGCGCCTTTGTTTCCTGCAGGCTGAGGACATCCGTTTCCATGGCATGAAGCGAAGCGGGAAAACCCTTTTTCATGGCAGCACGAATGCCGTTGACGTTCCAGGAAACAAGTCGCATCTGATCCACTGGTTTCTACAAGAGGGACAAGTACTTTAGATTTTGAGCGTTGGACAGGTAGAAATTATGAGGAAGCGGCCAGATAATGTCAAGGCCACTCTGCATCAAATTTTGCCATGTCTCCTTGGTCCAACAAAACCTTTTTTCTACATTAGA
>JBHHXE010000021.1:0-20368 GCA_046756865.1 Nitrospiria bacterium
TATTTTCAAGATTTGCAACGTGGAAACGGGACATGATTGCCCTTAAAAAAACAATGCATGACTTATTCAGAGCTTCCTTAAATATTGGAGAACTCGATGAAACGCTATATCTACAATCTCTTCACCGGGCTATTGATTATCGCGAGCATCGCGACGGTGCAGGCCCATCCACACCCAAAAACAAAAACACAAAGCCCTTTCGATCAAGAAATACTGGCTCATTTAGATAGCACTTATGTCACTGTCCTTGGGGGGATTGATCTGGATAACAATCTCAAAGTTGATGACATTTACTACGAGGCAGAGTTTAATATCAACTACGTCTGGTGGAAAACAGAAACTTCTTCAACAAAAAAACACAACCTCCAGCTTCACCTTCCGGTCAGGTTGCAGATCAGGCAGTTTACCTCAACATCATCACCGGTAAGAACGCCGAGCTATAACCCGGGCTTGCGTATTTATTATTGGAACAAATCCTGGACGGAAGCAGGCCGCTTCACCTATCTCTCGCTTGGCTTCCACCACTACTCCAACGGACAACAAGGCCCACATTTTAAGGTCGACGGAAGTATCAATACCGAGACTGGCAGTTTCTCCAGCGAATATGTCGAACTTGCGGCCCACCACAGAAACGACGCCTGGTTTGCCGCGACCTGGCGCATCGCCTACCGCAGCTTTCTCACCGGAGGAACCTGGGAACCGGAGCAAGACAACCAGTATCCTAGTAAAGAACTCCATCTGGCCACACATTCAAGGCCCTTTTTTGAAAGATGGAGTCCTACCTCATTTCGTATTGACCTGGGTTATAAGATGGGCCGTGACTTTACAGTAAAAAACCCTGTGGATGGAAGTAAAAATGTCAGAGCCGATTTTGAAGACAACCTCCAAATCAAGTTTGAGGCCCTGATGGCGATCCGCTATTTTCGATGGAAAGATATTAGCTGGTATATGCGTTATGACTACGGATATGACTATTACAACATCAACTATCAGGAGAGGATAAACCGGATTCAGTTCGGTCTCGCGGGCACCTCTTTTTAATGAACCTCAGGAGAATAAGTCACGCTTATTCCGACCTGAAGCTCATCTATAATACCGTTCACGCCGGTCTTTCAACAGATCATTAAATCGGTTTAGTTTCTTGTTCCGGGCAAGTTTCGGGTCGATTGAAATGACCGAAGCCTCCTCTTTTTTATCAGAAGCCCGAAAAAGAATGCCCCCGCTAGGATCGACTACCTCACTTCTTCCGATATAAGTAAGCGATTCTTTTGAACGCGCCTCCGTCCCAACACGGTTGGCCGTGACGGCAAAGACATGGTTTTCCAGAGAACGGGTCACCATCGCATCCGGACAATATGGCAAGACCAGGTTTGCCGGGTGACAAATGATATCGGCCCCAAGCAATGCGAGGCTCCGCATGGATTCAGGAAAAATCCAGTCGAAACAGATCATCATCCCAATACGCGCCCTGAGAGTTCCTCCCTTTTTGCTCCTGTACCCAACCGGATAAACCTTAAATGGAAGATTTCCCGGCGTGAACCATTGCTTCTCTTCATAGAAGAGGTGAATTTTTCGGTAAACCCCGATCAAGCCTTTGGGTCCCACTAGAACAGACGCGTTATATAAAGCCCTCCCGCTTCTCTCCACCAGCCCCGCGACGATGGATGTTTTCCGATCTTTGGCGAGTGAAATAAGAGCTTGTGTCGTTGGGCCTCCTGGAACAGGCTCTGAGAGATCGCTGATCTCTTTTTTGGATACGAATTGATAGCCGGTGTTAAACAACTCCGGTAACACCCATAAATCGGACTTTTTCATCGAAATAAGACCTACAGCCTTTTCAAGGTTCTTCTCGACCGCGCCAAAGTGGCTGTCCATTTGCACAAAACCGACCTTCATTTCTCCCCCTGTATAAAGTGCAAAAACGCATCATGGAAGGAATCGGCTTTTGCCTCTTTTATTAAAATGTCCGGACTTCCCTGTCCAACGACGACACCCTCTTTTAGAACCAGGACATGCTGGCAGAGGCGGTGGATATAAACCATCAGGTGACTGGAAATCAGAATTGTAGCCCCCGCACGGCTGGATTCGGTAATGATCGTAGACAGACGCTCCATTGTTGCAACATCAAGCCCGTTAAAGGGCTCATCCAGGACCAGAAGGGGCGGCCTTCCAAGAAAAGCTGACGAAAGACCAACTTTTTTTTTCATCCCAAAGGAAAGATCGCTGACCAGTGATTTTCTCTTTTCAAAAAGCCCGAAGGTCTTAAGCCAATGATCCACCTCTTTGTCCACCTCTGAGATCCCCTTGATCTCCCCGATATAAGTCAGCAGCTCCTCCGCAGTTAACCTCGGATACAGCATCGGAGATTCCGGAAGGTAGCCGATTTGTTTTTTTACCGTTTCCGGATCTCTTTTGATGCGCTTTCCATCAATCTGAATTTTCCCTTTGTCCGGAGGGAGAAGGCCGACAATCATCTTCATCAGGGTTGATTTCCCAGCCCCGTTGTTTCCAATGATCCCCCAGATTTCGCCATCAACCTTCATGTCAAGAGGGGCCAGAGCCCTGAATGTGCCGTAAGATTTTGTAACCCCGGATAGATGAACCATCATAGTTTAACCAAACTCCTCATTTTCAAGCCGGAACGCGGCCGCGCCCCGGAAATAATTTAACACTGGAAAAATAAGCACAAAGAGCGCGGGATGAAAAGCTCCGATAAAGAGCGTTGCCAGCACCGTCAAAAAGCCAGAGATAATAAGGTGGAGCGCCGGTTTCTGATCCCCCTCACAAATTGTTCCTCCGGTGAGTGCCGCCACGGCAATCCCAAGAAGAAAGAGCGTGAGTAAGAGATGAAAACTCTCCTGAACCGGCGTTATCCCCAACCCGATCTCAATTCCCCAGATGATCCACGGAACCGGGAGTGAAATAAGAATGGCATAAATCACCTTTGTACGCCAGATCCGTTCCTGGGGAATCGGAAGCACAAAATCAGAAGCGCGATAGGGGCGCTGCAAGGCAAAAAGCGGTGACGCCGTTATTGCCATCAGAAAAACCGCTGCAGCACAAAATACAAGTGGAGACAGGCTTCCCCGGACCGAAACCGCCAGACAACATCCTCCCGCCAGGGCAAGATTTCTCCAGAAAGCGGGCACAAAGTTTCTGGAGGTCAAAACCAGATCCCGCCAGACCTGGGAACCAACAGTAAACGGAAGGATGCGGAACAGAAGCCGGGAAAAAGCCGGAATCAGCTTTGACAAAATCCCCGCGCCCTGGTCTGGGCTGAAAGACGCCTCAAACCGGCCCACATCGCGGTACCGCCATTTTCCGAAACCCCAATAACCCATCAGAACCAGGATAGGAGTCAAGAAATCCCCCCCAAAACCCAGCAGATCAATCGGGAGCGTCCAGAAAAGAGTGGAGAGCAGGAGAAGAAAACATAAAAGTTCAAGCCGGTTTGGAGATCGCAAATGAATCCACATCAAGGTGAAACCGATCTCTATTCCGGGAAAGAAAAGCCAGAACATCAACACCCAAGGGACAAAGCTGATCTTCCCGAAAAACATCAAAAGGACGGTAATGACGATAAAAAATGGAAAATCCCGAACCAACTGTTCAACATAAAAAACCTGGTACCGGATCTCAAAGCTGATGGGAAGGAGATCGTCAATTGTAAGCCGCCTCTCCGAGGGATAAAACCGTCTTGCAAGCGGAAGAAAATTAAAGAACACCTTCAAGAAAAGCATCATAATAGCTAGTCGCAAAACGGTTTCGTCTGTTAAATTGACAGCCTGAACGGATCCAATCCCCGCGCCAAAATCCTTAAAGATACGATTAGCCAGTAAGACGACAGACCCAAGCATGACCGGCCCGAGGATAAAGTAGGTCGCCCAATCCTCAGCCAGAATCCTCCGCAAACTCCGCAATTTTGTCTTTAAAATCAAAAAGAACATGGCTAGTCCGTTTTCACATGTTTTTGTCGATTATACATTGAGACGACCTCTGTCACCGTCGTTGCCTCTTTCTCCGATTTGTCAGTTCGTATAAACCCTTGCACGCGAGGGAAACGGAGGGCATAGCCGATTCCTGACGCGTCACGTCCTGCCGTATGACTGGGTGAGCGGGTAATCTCATCGGCGGTTACTGTGATAATATACCTGGGCAAGACCCAAACATCCGGCGTCATCTCAGAATCGAGATCTGCAGGACACTCTGGAGACCGGATCTGATCCAGGAGATCTTTGAGCCGTATCAGTTCATCCTCCGAAAATCCCGTCCCGATCTTCGAGATCGTTTTGAAGCGATCGGATGCTTTGTCGTATACGGCACTGAGAATGGTTCCGATACCAAAATTCGCCCGCTTCCCTTTACCCGCATAATAGCCGATAATGCAAAGATCGACCGAGTCTGAAAGTTCCCCTTTATAGCTTCGTTTTAACTTGATCCAGTTGAAGTTCCGGGAGCCGGCTGCGTAGGGGCCGTCCAGCCGCTTAACCACAATACCTTCCAGACCCTCTTCGACCGCTTCATCAAAAAACTGCGTCACCTCCTCAGGATCTTCAGTTTCTACCGCTTTGGAGACCTCGACCACATCATTCTTTTCGATGATTTCCAATAGCTTCCTCCGGCGTTCGGTGTAAGGACGGCCCGTATAATCCTCGCCTCCATGATACAAGAGATCAAAGACAAAAAACCGCAGCGGAACTTTTTTTGCCAGCTCTGAAATTCCGTGCTTTCTTTTTCTCTGGATCGTCACCTGAAAAGGAAAAAGATTGCCCGTTACTTCATCATAGGCAAGGGCCTCCCCCTCCAGGATCACTTCTTCACCGGGGAACAATTGGCCTATGGCCGCTGCAATCTCAGGAAACATCGGGGTTGTTCTCTCCTGGTTCCTCGAAAAGATGGTAAAATTATCTTTCCCCTGATGGACCTGACACCTGAACCCATCATACTTGACCTCGACCGAACAACGCCCGATCTTTTCTATGATCTCTTCTGAGGACGAAAGACGTTCACAGAGGGCCGGTCGGATCGGATAACCAAGACGCACCGAAATATCCCGAACCCCTTTCTCTCCCGATTGAAAAAACGTCCTGGCCACCAGGCCCAGATCAGAAGTAATATGATATGCCCGGTCAAGAAAGGCACGATATGCCCGGTCTCCTTTTGAAAGGGCCAGGGCTTCCAGAACAGTCGCATCCCCCGCACCCAGGCGAAGTTTCCCCGCAAGAAACCGTGAAATATATTTTGCCTCAACAGGAGCAACCACTCCGAGAAGTGTGGCGACCGCATGGATCTTTTGATCAACACTCCCTTCTCCACTGATCAGCGCAATCTCGCGAATCTTCTGATAGACCTCCTCGACAGAAGTCCCTCCTCCTTCATTTTTGAAGTATTTCTCTGAAACCGTTCCCAGATCACCAAGCACTCTGAACGACTGGGAGATGTCAGCCAGATCAAGCCCTGCACCTTCAGAAATGGCTCGAAGAAGGTATTTCTCTGACATCCCGATATTGATCCCATGAAAAGGGGGTAGAAGTTCTCCCTGGGTCATGTAAATGATCTTATCTATTTCTGATGAATCAGCCTGCTTAAAGAGCTCCGCCAGGAGATCAAACATCTCCAAGCGTTTCCGAGTGGTCTCCAGCTTTTCAAAAAAACCGACAAGGGTTGAGAATTTCACAAAATCACTCGCAATTATATTTGAAACTAAGCATCATACCACAGACTTTAATATTGAAGAACCCCACCTCAGAGCAACAAATTGACTCAAATAAAATGTTACCGAAGTGATCTCTAAGGAGGGATCGTTGACTCATAATAAATGTTACCCAAAGATTTCGATAAAAAGTGCATCTGATGGGAATGTTCGCCTACACCCTTAAATTCTTCTGTCCCTCGGTCAAGCTGATCGACAAACCAAGCGTTGCATCTAAAACAATCAAACGATATGATCAGCCCCTTACCCCTTATCAGAAAGTCATGGAATCGCCCAATATCTCTCAGTCAGTCAAGACAAATTTAATAGAACAAATGAGATCACTCTACCCCTTTGATCTGAGAAAGGAATTGGAAAGAAAACAAAAAAAAATCTTTGTTCTTCTTTCCAAAAAGTAACCTCTGTTATGAGTTAACGATCTAATCCTTCGGTAACATTTTCTCATGAGTCAACGGGGCATCACGTATTGCCCTCTCTATTCGTATTTAATACGCACGCGTATTGATCAGAAACGTAGATTCATCTCACAAGAAGACACATCTCCTTGGAAATAGACCTCTATTCTGTTAGAATCCAGAGAACATTAACGATAATTCGACTCATAAGGAGTACGGCACGGTGAAATTATTATCCCCTATTTATTTTATTGCTTTTATTTTGCCTTTATTCAGTCCCGTCCATTTGTGGGCCGGAAAAATGACCGAATCAATTATTCTTGAGGATTTTTCTGAGATTGGAGAAAATGGTCTTCCCATCGGCTGGAAAGCGAACCGGGAACATCCGGAACCTGCCGAGATTTATCAGTTCAAAAAAGAAGGCGATTTTTCCTTTCTCTACGCCAGTGGACGGCCTAATCGGATCTTTAAGAAAATAAAATGGAATCCGAATGAATACCCATTTATCTCATGGAAATGGCGGATGATTGATGTCCCGAACGACCCGCAGAAAGAAAAAAATGCAACGATCTACGTCTCACTTGGAACCGATATCCTCGGCATCCCCAAGATCACGAAATATGCCTGGAGTAGCATAAAAGAAGTCGGTTCAGAAATCTCCGGCGGTTTTTTCCGTCCAACGGTCATCGTTCTGGAAAGCGGCTCTGCCAAAAAAGGGGAATGGATCACAGAAAGTATTAATGTCCTAGAAGATCATGAGCGCTTGCACAATGAGACCCCGCCCGATGAGTCTTACGGTATAGGAATCTTGACGACGATTGAAGCCGAATTCGCCTATATCATCGCGCACAAATAATTCCCTACACCTCATTCCCCGACTCCCGGGAGACAGCTTAAAGAGACTAAAATGAACCTCGCCTATTTTGACTGTTTCTCAGGAATTAGCGGTGATATGATCTTAGGTGCCCTGGTGGATGCGGGCATAAAGATCGCGGAGATTCAGGATGCGGTTGACCGCTTAAAACTGCCCGGATGTAAAATAAGGAAACGTCGTGTCCGGCGCTGCGGGTTGGCTGGCACCAAGGTCGATGTACTCAACCCCAAAAAGGTTCCTTCTTTTGAGACTTTTGCCCAAATCGAGCAACACCTATTAAAAAGCCGACTCCCCAAGGGAATGAAAGGAAAAGCCCTTGAGATCTTCAAACGCCTGGCACAGGCAGAAGTATCCGCGCACGGAAAACGGATTGCAAATACCCGTCTGCATGAAGTGGGCGATGTTGACACCCTGATTGATGTAATCGGAGCTCTCGCAGGGCTCTCTCTCCTCAAAATAGACCGGATCTATGCCTCACCAATCCATGTCGGCACAGGCATCAAAAAAACTTCAGGACACACCTTCCCGCTTCCGTCTCCAGCGACGGCCTACCTTTTAAAAGGCATCCCGATCTATTCCACGGGAATTGGAGGAGAGTTGACCACCCCGACGGGGGCGGCCCTCATTGCCAGCCTTTCTTCGGACTTTGTCCCTCTCCCCCCGATGGCGGTTAAAAAAATCGGGGTCGGCGCGGGAAGTCAAGACTACGACCAGCCAAATCTTCTGCGTCTTTTCATCGGGCATCAACAAGAGCGCTTTGGCAAAGACGAGGTTATCCTTATCGAAACCAATATCGACGATATGAATCCTCAAATTTATGAGCATGTTTTCGACACGCTTTTCGAGGCAGGTGCGCTTGATGTTACACTCACCCCGATTATTATGAAAAGAGGACGACCGGCCATTCTGATCACCGTCCTCTCTGAACCCGTACATTCTGATAAAATGGTCAAGATCCTCTTTGACGAAACGACGACGCTTGGAGTCCGCATCCAGAAAATTGCCCGTAAAATCCTCAAAAGAGCGATCAGGAAGGAACCAACAGTACATGGACCGCTTCAAACCAAGACCGCATTCAGAGAGGGCCAAGCCACATATCAACGCCCTGAATTTCGGGAGGTAAAACATCTTGCGAGCAAAAAAGGACAACCGCTCAAATCCCTTATGGAAGAAATCAAGCGAGACATCGAATAATTGATTTAAGGAACCCTTTATATCTATGATCATCCACCTTCTCTGGCTTCTCCTGGGACTTATTCTGTTAACTGTAGGGGCCGATGTCCTGGTCTCCGGCGCTTCAAACCTTGCAAGACGCTTCGGGGTCAGTCCTCTGGTCGTTGGTCTGACCATCGTCGCCCTGGGGACGTCTGCTCCGGAAATGGCCGTGGGTGTATTTTCCAGCCTGGGCGGCCAGAGCGACGTCGCCGTTGGCAACGTCGTTGGAAGCAATATCAGCAATATCTGCCTCGCCCTCGGGCTGGCGGCACTCATACGCCCCTTGAAGGTTCAGATGCGCCTTGTTCGTTTTGAAGTTCCTCTTCTGATCGCCCTGAGCGCCAGTCTCTTCATCTTTGGCTCTATCGGAGAAATCTCCAGATGGAATGGCGTTTTACTCTTTACAGGACTGCTTGCATACATCCTGCTCCTCTATCGCTGGTCTAAAGTAGAGCGCCCCGAGATTGAAGCAGAATACAGTGAAGGTCTGACGGATCAAGACGGACTTCTCCTGAATAACGGGAAAATAATTATTGGATTCACCTTCCTGGTCCTTGGCGCAGACTTCCTGGTCGATGGGGGGGTTGGACTAGCGCGCTATGCTGGAGTTTCAGAACTGATCATCGGCTTAACCGTCATTGCCATCGGAACATCCCTGCCGGAGATGGCCACCTCTCTGCTCGCCGTATGGCGCAATAAGGACGATATTGCCATCGGAAATGTTCTGGGAAGCAACATCTTCAACCTGCTCGGTGTCCTCGGCGCCTCGGCAATCGCGCAGCCTCTACCGATGCGACCCGACCTCCTTGTGCGGGACCTCCCCCTCATGGGCGGCCTGAGCCTTCTTCTTTTCCCCTTGCTTCGGACCGGCTTTGTCTTGAAGCGGTGGGAAGGCATTCTCCTCCTGGCCATCTACACCGCCTACATCTACTTACTCTTCGTGTTTTAAACACACGCTTGGATTGCCCTTGCTCGAATTGACGCAGACTGAAAAGCTGTGCCATAATGAAAACTGATTTCAGGGGTGCCGTCACGGCTGAGAGTTCCGAAGGGTTCGGAACAACCCTATGAACCTGATCTGGTTAGTACCAGCGAAGGGAGATCGGTTTACAAAGTTAAGCCGTACCCCTCGGGTACGGCTTTTATTTTTAAGGAGCGGCCTATATGAATGGATCAACGACAAATCAGAATGGCAACGGTTCGAAGGGATCGATTTCCGATAAATCGTCGGACCAAAATATTGTGTCAAACCAGCCTCTGCCTGCCTCCAGAAAAGTGTACGTGCATGGCACACAAGAGGGTGTCCATGTCCCAATGCGGGAGATCCAACTTACACCCACTTCGGGAAGCAATGGCACATCTGAAGAGAACAGCCCCTTTCTGGTTTATGACACCTCTGGTCCTTACACTGATCCGGGGGTCAAGACTGATCTGCGTAAGGGCCTGGCCCCGCTCCGCTCTGCCTGGATTGCAAACCGCGGCGACACGGAAGAACTCCCCGGGGTCTCTTCAGCATATGGCCGTCGTCGGGCAGCTGACCCCTCCCTAAAACCGCTCCGATTCGAACATATCAGAAAACCGCTTCAGGCCAGGCCGGGCATGAATGTATCTCAAATGCACTATGCAAAAAAAGGAATCATTACTCCTGAAATGGAATACATTGCGATTCGGGAAAACCAATCTCTGGAACAGACGCGCCACGACAACAACATCTCCTTCCAGCACCCGGGAAACCCTTTTGGAGGGAATATCCCTTCGGAGATTACACCGGAGTTTGTCCGTGATGAGGTCGCGCGGGGACGTGCCATTATTCCGAATAATATTAATCATCCCGAGTCGGAGCCGATGATTATCGGTCGGAATTTTCTTGTAAAAATAAATGCAAATATCGGAAATTCCGCAGTCACCTCCTCCATTGAAGAAGAAGTTGAGAAGATGATCTGGTCCAGTCGATGGGGAGCGGATACCGTCATGGATCTTTCCACGGGTAAAAATATTCATGAAACACGTGAATGGATTCTACGCAATTCGCCCGTTCCCATCGGCACCGTCCCGATCTATCAGGCCCTGGAAAAAGTCAATGGAAAAGCTGAGGAACTCACCTGGGACATTTTCCGGGATACCCTGATTGAACAGGCGGAGCAGGGCGTTGATTATTTTACAATCCATGCCGGAGTTCTTCTCCGTTATGTCCCGCTCACCGCCAAGCGGGTTGCCGGGATCGTCTCACGCGGTGGTTCAATTCTAGCCAAGTGGTGTCTCGCACATCATCAGGAGAACTTTCTCTATACACGATTTGAAGAAATCTGTGAGATCATGAAAACCTATGATGTTGCCTTCAGCCTGGGAGACGGGCTTCGGCCCGGATCGGTCGCCGATGCAAATGATGCCGCCCAGTTCGGTGAGTTGGAAACCCTTGGAGAGTTGACCAAGATCGCATGGTCGCATGATGTCCAGACCATGATAGAGGGGCCAGGCCACGTGCCAATGCAAATGATTCAGGTGAATATGGAAAAACAGCTCAGGGAGTGTGATGAAGCGCCATTTTATACGCTCGGGCCTCTGGTCACCGATATCGCTCCCGGTTATGATCACATCACCTCCGGCATCGGCGCGGCCATGATTGGCTGGTTCGGCTGTGCCATGCTCTGCTATGTCACACCCAAAGAGCATCTCGGCCTTCCGAACCGTGAAGATGTCAAAACCGGCGTCATCACCTATAAAATAGCAGCCCATGCCGCCGATCTGGCCAAAGGCCATCCCGGAGCCCAGGCACGGGACAATGCTCTATCGAAAGCCCGTTTTGAATTTCGTTGGGAAGACCAGTTCAATCTTTCCCTTGATCCGGAAACTGCGAGAGAATATCACGACGAAACCCTTCCCACACCGGGCGCAAAGGTTGCTCACTTCTGCTCGATGTGCGGGCCGAATTTCTGTTCAATGAAGATCACGGAAGATGTCCGAAAATATGCCGCAGAAAATGCCTTGGAAGAGGAAAAGGCACTTACCCTGGGGATGGCCGAAAAATCGGAGGAATTTATCAAAAAGGGATCGAAGATTTATCATTAAAACCACCGCCCACTCACCTTCTTGAAGGAGAAATTGTAATGGGAACACGAGAAATTGAAGGCCTGAGAGAAGCAGACATTACGCGGAATATTGCGCGTGAATATTTTCAGGCATTTGATCAGATGATCGAATCCGATGTCTTAATCGTCGGTGCCGGACCTGCAGGTCTCGTCTGCGGGAGAGAGCTTGCCTTATCCGGATACAAAGTTGTAATGCTCGAACAATTGAATCATATGGGAGGAGGCTTCTGGAACGGCGGCTACCTGATGAATAAAGCGACGATAGCGCATCCGGCACAAGAGTTATTATTGAAGATTGGGGTTCCCTGCAAGAAGATTTCCGATGAGATGTATGTCGTTGACCCTCCGCATGCCACGGCAAAGCTGATTGGCTCTGCATACGACGCAGGCATGAAAGTCCTGAATATGACGAAGGTGGTCGATCTTGTGCTAAGGGGTGAGAATCAGCGGCTTGAAGGACTCGTGGTCAATTCATACCCGGTTGAGGTGATGGGTCACGATGCGGCGCACATTGACCCGATCGCCCTGGAATCGAAAGTTATGGTCGATGCCACCGGTCACGACGCCGTCCTGCTCCAACTCCTCGCCAAAAGGAAACTCTATCAGCCGGTCCCCGGAAATGGGGCTATGTGGGTTGACCGATCAGAAGAGCTCGTCATGAAGAACACCAGTGAGGTCTACCCCCAACTTTTTGTTGTCGGACTTTCGGTCGCAGCAACCTTCGGAACCCCTCGCATGGGACCCGCATTCGGCTCAATGCTTCTCTCCGGTAAAAAAGGAGCTGAACTTATAAAAGAAAAAATTAAACCTGGAAGAGTTTAAGAAGGAGGCTGGAAGGGATCTCGAAGGACGATCGTCTCTCCCCGTTTGGAGCTTGCCGAAATCAGGTCAATCCTGCAGCCCACCCGTTCGGATATCGCTTCAAGATAGATCTTCGCGTTCTTGGGAAGCTGATCGTAGGAAGTCGCTCCTGAGGTTGAATCCTCCCAACCGGCAAAACGCTCCAGGATCGGGGTACATGTTTCGAGCGTTCTTAGCGAGGCAGGCATTTCCCGGTAAACCTTCTCTCCCACTTTGTATCCGACACAAACCTCGATCTCCGGCAAGCCATCTAAAATATCCAGTTTTGTTACAGCCAGGGAGGCAAGGTTGTTAACCCGCACAGCGTAACGGACCAAGACAGCATCAAACCAGCCACAACGCCTGGGACGCCCCGTTGTCGCGCCAAATTCATTCCCTTTTTTTCGTAAAGTATCCCCCATTTCATCCTTTAACTCGGATGGGAAGGGTCCGCTTCCAACCCGTGTGGTATAGGCCTTGGTCACCCCCATGACCTCATCAATCCGCGTAGGACCGACGCCAGTGCCGGCACAGGCACCGCCGACGCCCGAATTTGAAGAGGTCACATAAGGATAAGTTCCCAAATCCACATCAAGATGGGTCCCCTGAGCCCCTTCAAAAAGAAGGTCACGGCCACGATCCATTTCTTCATTAAGGAGAAGGCTTGTATCAGTAACAAAAGGCTTCATCTCTTCCGCATAAGCGAGATATTCCTGGAATACCTTTTCCAGATCGAACCCTTCAACCTGATACATCTGCTTCAGGAAATAGTTCATCTCAGTAATATTCCGATCCAGCTTGTCCCGAAACTGCTCTTTGTCGATCAAGTCAGAAATACGGATTCCGATCCGCGACATTTTATCACCATAGGCAGGGCCGATACCCCGACCAGTGGTTCCAATTTTCAAGGCGCCTTTCTTTTTCTCGCTGGCTTGGTCAATCGCATTATGATACGGCATGATGAGATGTGCCGTTTCACTCAGAAATAGACGCCCCGATACATCAATGCCTCTGGAGGACAATAATGCAATTTCCTCAAGAAGGGCCTTCGGGTCAACAACCACCCCGTTTCCGATGACCCCGATCTTTTCAGGATGAAGGAGCCCGGTCGGAATGAGATGAAGGACGATAGAATCATCTCCAAACACAACTGTATGACCTGCGTTGTGCCCACCTTGGTAACGGACAACGCAATCCGCCCCTTCCGAAAGGAGGTCAACAATTTTCCCCTTCCCTTCATCTCCCCATTGGGTTCCAACAACAACCAGATTCATCGCTAACCCACAAATAAGCGTTAAACACCAATCAGGAATCATAGAGGTTATCCTACCCCCTGTCAAGACAAGTCCGGGTTTGTTCCAGGGTCAATCACTGTCCACGGGCATTCACACAAATGGATTTAGCTTACCTTGACAAGCTCATTATCTCAGTGATATCATCCCCGGAAATTGCAGAAATAGCTGTCATCGTATGTGGGGCTGTAGCTCAGCTGGGAGAGCACAAGGCTGGCAGTCTTGGGGTCCGGGGTTCGATCCCCCGCAGCTCCACCAAATCTTGAAGCAACTTCTGACACCCTCCGTCAATGCCATTTTCTCTGTTGACAGCACGTCGGGGCCATCCCCGCTGTAATGAATGGAAAGCTCTTTTCTACCGATCTCACTTATTAAAGTCTCTATAGGTTTATGCTGTCCTTGTATCTTTCTAAAACATTTGGTCATTTACAACGCTTCGGAAAGCTGTTGTGGCTTGACAACCAACAAACACCCTAGCTGCTCATCAGATAATTTTCCTACACGGCCAACAGAATGAATTGAAATCGGCCTAACGCCAGGGAGTCTACTATCAAAATACTCATCGTTGATAACGACATCGATTCAAGGATTGATTTAAAATCAATCCTTGAAAATGCGGGATATCACGTTGAAGTCGCAACCCATGGCGATGAAGCCCTTAAAATGGCAAGGACCGTGCCTCCCGACATCATTGTCTCTAATACCCTGAGTCCGGAAATGGATGGGTTCCGCCTGTGCAGAGAATTACAGTTAAATCCGGCCACAAAAAACATTCCTTTTATCTTCTACCTTACAAGCGAGCGAAACCCTAAAAATAAACAGTTGGCCCTCTCCATGGGAGCCGCCGGATATCTTACAAGGTCGGGACAGGCAGACCCACTTCTAAAAATCGTTCGTGATCTCACCAATAAGACTGAAAAAGAAAAATTGCCGTCTCAGGAAAAGGACGAGACCCCTGATTTGTACAAGCATATCTTTATCAACTCAAAAGATGCCATCATCATTTTAAATCCGGAAGGTAAATACCTACAACAAAACCCCTCCAACCGCTCCCTTTTTCAGTACTCAGATGAAGAACTGGAAGGGGAAAAAATAGCGGTTCTTTTTGGACAAAAGTCTCATTCGGATATTTCCATTCTAGATTCGGAAAAAGGCTTAACCCAGGAAGAAATCGTTCTCCATTCAAAATCAGGAAACAGGATAGAGGTTGAGATTTCGACTTTCCCGATTTTAGACCAAAACAAAAAAATGGCCTACACTGTCATCATCTTCCGGGACATTAGAAAACGAAAAAAGAAAGAACACCTCCTCCAAAAAGAGAACCTTGAAAGCATAGGGAAACTTACAGGCAAGGTCGCGCACAAGCTTAATAACCTTTTAACACCGATCATCGGATATGTTGATATTCTGCTCGGACAGCCCCTGGAAGAGCCCAAGATGCAGGATGGCCTTCACATGATTCAGAAGGCTGCTCATCGCGCTGCCGGGCTCTCAAAGGAGTTCCTTTCTTTTAGCCATCAGATTCCTCCAAACCTCAAACCACATTCCCTTCGTGACCTTGTTTTCAAAGCTGACCCTCTACTGCGTCAGAATATTGATCAGGAAATGGAGCTTACCATTCAATCATCTGATCACCTATGGCCTGTTCTTATAGACTCAGAGCAAATCCACCAGGTCTTCTTAAGCTTGTGTATGAATGCGATCGATACGGTGAGGGAATGTAAACAAGAAAACGATGATTTTCACCCCTCTATTCAAATCAAGATGGAAAATACTCATATCGACGAACAATATTGCAATACGCAGTCGGACGCAAAAATCGGAGAATTCGTTTGCCTTTCTGTCACTGACAACGGCATGGGTATTGACGAAGAAGCTCTGCCTCATCTGTTTGAACCATTTTTCAAATCAAAGAATCTGCGGGGCCACGGTACCGGTCTCGGTTTGGCCTCCAGTCACGGGATCGTTGTAAGGCATAAAGGATGGATCGGCGTGAAAACCGCCAAGGGCAAAGGAACAAGTTTTAAGGTCTACCTTCCCCGCACCAAGGGCTCTCTTCCAGTGGAAAAACTTAAAGAGAAAAAATTTCAACCTGACGCACAGGCCTCTGTGACAATCATGATTGTCGACGATGACGAACTTGTACGATCTGTTGGAGAAACCGTTCTGAAGGAACGAGGATACCGGGTATTGCTCGCAAATGACGGGGAGCAGGCACTAGAGACCTTTAAGCAGAAAATTGGAGGCATCGATGTTGTCATACTCGACCTGGCAATGCCTGGGCTATCAGGCTGGGAGGTACTGACAAACCTTCGTCTCCTTGATCCTGAACTGAAGGTCATCATTTCCTCCGCTCATATAATTCCGCCACCATTGAAAGGAACAAAAAAGTTGCAATCATTCATGGCGCTACCGAAACCTTTCAGACCGTCCGATATGGAAAGGGCCGTGCAGAAAATTCTGGAAACCGGCACCAGGCATGAACCCAACCGCAGGAATCCTGATAATGTGAACTTCAAGGGAAAAGAGCGTCGAAGCGGTTACGAGAGAAGGCGGGGATCAATGAGAAGATCCCTCAAAGAATGTCGGAGCGCCTAAGAGTCCCATAAAGGGAGCGCTTATTTCAGTTACAACATTTTACTGTAATGAATTTCCAAGGATTATGTCTGTCTTTTTTGGCGTGAGGCTCAGCCGTCTCAACGAAAGATCATAGTGAACCTTGACGTAATCCGCCTTGTGAGTCTTCCCATCCAAGTTGCTTTTCAAGCCATTAAACGTAACAATTGACACCAGGTATGAAACAGTATTTTCAGGTAGCGTAAGCACTTCCCTATCTTTCCAGTTTATATATTTATTCGAGACAACCTCTTTCTCTTCTTCCGATTCAGTGTTTCTCCATTCTATATATGCAAGATGACCTTCAAAGGGCTTGTCTTGACTTTCTTTCCCATCACTCAGCATCTCAACAGAAATAAGATCAGGAGATACCGTGATATTGACGTCAATCTTCCCCACGGGCCGAGTCACAACAAATTTCGCAGAGCCCGGTTCAAATTTCCAGCCGGTTTCTGCGGCGTGGCTAAAGGTCCTTCTGACATCCTGACGTCCGCCGCTACGAAGGGACCAAAGCGGTCCTTTCCCCTCCCTCCGCTCCACGCTCGTGCTGACTTTTTTAATTTTTATAGAATACCTGGCTAGGTTCCTTGGCATAATATAAACAACAAGGGAATACTCTACAGGGGTATTCTCTTTCTTGAATCCAAGCGTATACCAGGTGCGTTTTTGTCTGTATACCGTGAGCTTCAGCTCTGTATATGAAACTCTAAATGGATGGGGCTGAAATGACTTCGTTGGAATTGAAAAGACAAGTTTGTCCTCTTCATTGACTGAAGGCCGTATCTGTTTTCCACCTAGGTTGATATGCGGATCATGGTAATTTAAGTTCTGACCTTTAAGGGTCACATCTAATTTAGGCTTCCCGGTTTGAAGAACATAATACCCAGGCAAAAACGAAAACAGCCTCGGGTCGTTTGATTCCGAAAACAGAGGATCAAGGGTGTCGTCCATTGTTTGGACCAATTCAGCCACACGCTCGGGTTTCCCGCCAAGGGCCTTCAGTAATCGCTTTAAGTTGTCAACTATGTTTTCAAATAAGACATCTTCTTCCTCTTCAGGGCCATCTAGGCGCTCAGTTTCTCCTTCTGGATAGATCTCTCTTAGCTGGTCTACAAGAAGACGCGTCCGTCCGGCGGCCTCCATTGAAACCGTTCTGCCCATCTTTCCGGCCTTCTTGATAATTTTCCTCGAAAGGTCTTGTATCTGCTCCATGCCGGTGGGCACAGGCATCTCTTTGGTTTTGGATTTTGCGGCATGAACACCTGAGGAAAAAAAGAAAAGCAGAAGGACGAACACTCCTACTTGTAACCGGCAAGTCAATGCCGTCTCCGGTGTGGACTGTCTTTCAATTATCGGTCTCACGCTTAACCTTGGGTAACTTGTGCTTCCCTCGCAATTAACCTGGTTGCGGCTTCACAATCAACCGGCTTCGAGAAGAAATAACCCTGTCCATATTCGCAGTCCAATAATTTCAACTGCTTTATCTGTTCCTTTCTCTCTATCCCTTCTACAATCACTTCCATATTAAAGTTGTGAGCAAGAGCGACAATCATCCTGATCAGTTCAAGCTTTCCACCCTGATCGTCAATGCGAGAGGTAAAGGAACGGTCAATCTTTAATGCATTAAAGGGAAACCTGTGAAGATAACTCAATGAAGAATATCCTGTCCCAAAATCGTCAATATCAAGCTGAGTATCAATCCGACGCAATTCCGTAAGCATCGCATTCACTTCTTCAGCGTCCTCCATAAGAAGGCTTTCAGTAATTTCCAATCTCAGGCTTCTCGCACCCAGGCTGGTTTCACCCAAGATTTGCTTTACCTTATCCACAAAATTTGCCTGCAAAAACTGCTTACTTGAAAGGTTTACACTCATCTCAAGCGGTTTCTCGTCTGGAAACTGCTGATGCCATTCATGCATCTGGCGGCAGGCCTCGTGAAGCACAAATTCTCCAATAGGAACAATGAGACGCGTTTCTTCGGCCAGGGGAATAAAATGATCCGGAGAGATAAGACCCTGTTCAGGATGATTCCAACGTACAAGAGCTTCGAAACCAGTGATTTTTGACGTCGCCAGAGAAACAATCGGCTGGTAATAAAGGACAAATTCTCTTTGTCCTACAGCCCGACGCAGATCGCCTTCAAGTTGTTGAAGCGCCACAGCCCGATTATGCATCGTTTTATCAAAAATTTCGTGTCTGGACTTTCCAAGTGACTTCGCCCTATACATTGCAATATCCGCATCACGCAGCACATCTTCAGGCCTATCGTACCCAATCGAACTCAGAGCGATTCCGATACTGACGGTAATGAATATCTCATGACCCTCCACCGTGAAAGGCAATTCCAGTTCCTTGTGAATTCGCTCTGAAACTCTTCTTGCAAACATGAGATCTCCCACATCTTCAAGGAGGATGGCGAGTTCATCCCCCCCGAGACGGGCAACGGTATCCCCGGGACGCAGGCATCGTTCCATACGTCGTGCAATCGCAATGAGAAGCCGGTCCCCTACCGCATGTCCCAGGCTGTCATTGATAATCTTAAATCTGTCAAGGTCGAGAAAAAGAACCGCAAATAAATAGTCCTTACGTGCCTTGGCCAGCTTGATCGAACGTTCCAGGCGGCTAATCAACAGAGAACGATTCGGTAAACTGGTCAGGGAATCTTGAAAGGCTTTGTTCCGTAATTGTTCTTCCATCTCTTTGCGGTCCGTGATGTCACGAATAACCCCCGTGAAGAGTTTTCCATGATTCAATCGGACTTCACTCACGGCAAGTTCAATCGGAAACTTTGTCCCGTCTTTTCTCTGTCCGCTCACCTCACGTCTTGCACCGACAACACCTCTTTCTTCACTATCAAGATAATGAGGGAGGCATTCACTTTGCTCCTTTCTGTAGGGGCTCGGGATCAGAAGATTGACACTTTCACCAATGACTTCTCCGGACTTATAGCCGAATATTTTTTCAGCCGCCGGGTTAAATAACTCAACCATTCCTTTATCATTTGTAATAATGATCCCATCCAGGGTTGTGCTCACAATGTTCCTGACCTGAATGTCGCTTTCCTGCAGCGCCGTTTCAACCACGCGACGTTTTACAGCAATACGCGCAAGGAGGATCGCGGCAACCATCAGGAAAAGGGAAAAAACGATGTAGAACATGATGAGTTTTCTCAAAAACAACTTTGAGGGAGACTCCAAGACCTCTTTTGGCACAAAAGAAAGAATTTTCCAGGAAATGGAATGCGCATTCTTAGGGTTTGATCCAAAAAGAACTGTTTTTCCAAATCCACTGATCGTTCCCTGGACTTCAACAAGGGGAAAGATTGCCGCAAAAGTAACAAGTCCCTCATTTTCGTAGAACTGACCGGAGTCGGCCTCTGAAATCCCATCCCATATCCTGGAAGAGACCATCTCGTCCTTCCCGCTCAGCCCCTCCTCCTTTTCGCCACGTCCCAGGTCAAAACCATCCTGACTGAGAATCAAAGACTTCACTGAATTATCAGATCGGCTTTCCCTCAGAAGAGGAACCAACCGGGAACCTTGATAATCAAAGACCAGAGCACCAAGTTGTCGATTCCCGGAACTGAAGAATGGAATCCCCATGCGAATAGAAACACCAGAAGAAGGGCGCCCCCCTTTTTTATCTGACTTAGGGGGAAGAATCGAAAAGAATATTTCACTGCGGTTGAGAGATTGCAGGCCGCTTAAACCGTCCTCCCTGCTGATTGACTTAAGAAGATCCTTCGGTACGATGAGAGAGTTCCCCCCGGTATACATAACCTTCGAAATTTCCGCACCCTTCCGGTTAATTAATCGAATCTGATCGTAGCGCTCTCTCCGACCAAGAAAGGCAAGGAGATCATCCGTGATCAACTTTAGTTGATCCGCATCTCCCCGTTCCAATGCCTGCTGTGCTCTGGGGTCGTCAGAGAAGACCATCAGATCAGACACGATAGACTTCAATTCACCTTCGATTTTCTCTTTTTGACGCTCAAGCTGACGGCCTTCATCTGACTCAAAGGTAAACCGGGTACTCCTGATATCCTTGAAGTAGAACAGGAAAACAATCCCACCCGCGAGTACAAATAAGGGCATAAAAAGGGCCAAAAACCACCTTAATAAGGCCCATCTCCCTGTAGGATATTTTATTTTCATCGCCTACCCTATTTTCATCAACTGATTGAATAACGCAAAGTGAGGAGAGCAATACGCCGTTGCCGGCACAGCTCCGTTTGGAATGCCAGTTAGTTTACCACTTTACTATCCGCTTGTATAGCTTCAGCCTCTTCCAATACAAGATGAGTCTGAAGGAGGGGGTTGTTTCTAACACAAGAT
>JBHHXE010000022.1:0-20171 GCA_046756865.1 Nitrospiria bacterium
GGGCTTTGAATGCAATCCTGGACCCCCTTGACGGTCTGAAACGAGTAAAGTAGAGTGCATATGAAAATAATAGACTCGGAGAAATGATGGAAAAAAAAGAGTGGGATCTCGTCATCGTCGGGGGCGGTCCGGGAAGCATGGCCCTCGCGATGGCACTCGACCGAAAGGGCTACCGTATTGCCATCCTTGATCGACAATCCTCCCCAGCCTCACATCCGAGAGGTGAAATTATTCAACCGAACGGCCTGAGGGTACTTGAAGAACTAGGACTTCTGCCGGAACTGCTCAAAGCGGATGTTCACATTAATAAGGCCGTCCACTTCCACCAGATGACCGGAACGCACCTTTGCACGGTCGATTACCAAACGCTTCCCAAGCCTCACGATTATGCCCTGATTCTTCTCCCGAAGACCCTTCAAAAACTCATGATAGAAAGCATCGCTGCTTCACCCAACACTAAGATATTCTGGGGTGCCCGCTTTGAGAAGCCTTTGCGGAAAAGAGGAAGCGTAATCGGAGCCGAGGTCGATTTCCAAGGGAAAAAATTAATTTTCAAGGCACCCGTCATCGTCGGTGGTGACGGAGTCCGATCCCCTGTCCGCGAGGCATTTCATATCAAATACCGGATACACAAATATAAACATGGCTACATTACAGGTATCATCAAACGCCCGAATGGATTTCATGAAGATTCACGATATTACCTCGGGAAGGGTAAAATATTGGGAATCTTTCCTATCTCAAAGTTCGACTGCTACTTCTTCTACCTGCTTCCCTCCATCAAGCGGGAGGCGTTTCAACAGCGAGATATTCAAAAATTCAAGGAAGAGATCCTATCCATTAATGAAGAGACCCGAGCCTTACTTGAGAAAGGACTCGAAGGCATTTCTTCCTGGGATGAGATGCCTTTTATGCCCTGCTATCGAGTCTATTGTGACCAATGGGTTGTCAATGGAGGGGTTCTTCTAGGAGATGCCGCGCACGCAATGAATCCACACGTCGCCCAGGGAAGAAATTCAGCAATGGAAGACGGAATGATGCTGGCAGAATTATTGGATGACTGTTTTCAAAAAGGCAACTTTTCCAGAGAGGCCCTCCAGCCCTATGAACTGACCCGACGGAAGAAAGTTGATCTACTTCAAAATCTCGGAGACGAAATGACCTGGCTCTGGAACAGCAACTGGGGACCATTCATCTGGGCTCGGGACCGCATCTTTCGCTCAATCGACCGACACCCGGATCTGCATAAAAAAATACTGACAACCATTTCCGGAATTGAAATGAATCCGTTTGACCTCCTTGACCGCTGGCGGGCCCTCCATCTGTTTGGAAAGACCTCCTAAGCATCTCTTATAAACAAATCGTGAGCAACCCCTTCATCCTTTCAGGACGGGATTCTCCTTTTCCAATGCTCCTGAATTCCACAATAGTGGAATTAGAAACCTCCGATTTGCTTGAGAATACTGCAATACTGGCCAGCGGACGCCTCACCTTGCGAGTGAGTACGCCTCATTCGCCCTTATGGTATCTGGCCCTGTCTATCAGGCGAATTATGCGCTTTGATCCAAGATTGATTGCTTACATTGGCATATTCCCCCTTATTGACACACTCCTTTCTTTTCCATAGAATAAAAACCATGTCGAAAAGAAATGTGGTCGTAATCGTTTTTGTTTTTTTTCTTTCCATAAGCCCCGTTTCTGCAAGCCAGGCTCCACTCTATCGAACAATTACCTTTCCTGGAGGGGTTCAACTCAAAGCGGAAGTTGCCGACACCCCGAAAACAAGATCGATTGGACTCATGTTCCGGGAGCATTTACCGAAGGACAGGGGAATGCTCTTTATTTTTCAGGCTGCAGCACGCCACCGGTTCTGGATGAAAAACTGCAAATTCCCAATTGATATCATCTGGTTGAATGAACATCGAGAAATAATCTATATTTCTGAGAACACACCTCCATGTAAATCCGATCCCTGTCCAAGTTATGGCCCAACAAAAGATAAGGCGCTCTATGTGCTCGAAGTTGCCTCCGGGTTTACACGTCAAGAAAAACTTAAAAAAGGAATGACCATTCGCTTCCAAGAATAAAATAACCTGATATAATATGCGCATGCTTATATAGGCATATCCTAGGTTCAGATGCCATGTTTGGTTGTTCATACCGATCAGGTTGTTTCTTCCTGGATGGCTTCGGAAAAGAGGTCTGATTTTGGGTGTTCGCTTAACTGCACAGCAAAAAGAGGTCATTCTCCAGTTCAAAAGTCTGGACTCTTCTCATGTCGGCCTGGATGCCCTCTTAAAAACACTTTTCCTGGTATTGCAAAAAGAGATCTCCTTTCGATCAGGATGGTTTTTTCCTGTTGATCCCGTTTCTTTAAAAACAACCCTGCTTTCACATCAAAGTTGGTCCGGTCCGGCACTCTCAATTGATACCAATGAAATTATTTTAGAGCGCACCTTGCTCCCAGATGTTGAACAACTCATGGAGTATAAGTCCCCCTGCATACGGGGAGAGGACATATGGACACCTACCCGGTTTACGAGGCACCCATTTTATAAAACCATCCTCTTGCCTGCCAAACTTTATTTTTCGTTGATGGTTCTCCTGTTAGACAAGAAAAAAAAATGCAGAGGGTATCTTGTCCTTTGGAGAGAGAAAAAAAGTCACCCTTTTTCACAAGCGGATATCGCATTAATGACCTCGTGTTCTACCGTTCTGGGCAACCTACTGCAAAACCTGTCGATCGACATCGATAATGAGAAAAAAACATCCTCCCCTCCGAAGGATGCGCCAAAGCTGTTAAAACCGATCACCCGCCCTTCAAACATGAGTGAGGATGACCTCCATAGCCTGGTTCGCCGAAGAGCCCAGCCCGGCATACTAATCATTGGAAAAGGAGGAGAGATTCTCTACCTGAATTACGATGCAAAAAACCTCATGGACCGTTTGACAGCAACACCAAATCCCCCCAAAAGGCAAAAGAAAACCGACCAGGGACGGGCACTCCCTCAACTTATTTATCAGCTTTATGATCATTTCAGGAAAATGGTGAGCACCGACATTAGAACCATTGAAACATCAGCGCCAACCGTAAACAGGATTTGTATTCACGAGGGAGCGGTCTATCTCTTTCGAGCGCTATTACTGCAAAGGGATACAAAAAGTCAAGGCAGTACCCACATTATGATACTGATCGAGAAAGTTTCAGAGGGCGTTCACATTGAAGATGTAAGGGAATTAATTAAACTGACACAGCGTGAGCAGATTGTCGTTCAATTACTGTCTGAGGGAAAAACAAATAAGGAAATCGCCGTCTACATGGATATTGGAGAATATACGGTGAAGGACCACATGAAAAGAATCATGAAAAAACTAAACGTCACAACCCGGGCCGGAATCGTTGCAAAAATATTACAGAATTATCAGCTTTCCTGATATTGTCAGGACCTCTCCATTGAAAGGTGAATATGCCTCCCCCTCATTTGAGGGGATTGATTAAAGGATAGGGATTGCGTAAAGTAAGCCATCATCTACTTATCGCTCAAAGAGTGAGTTAGAGCATATTGATTTGGGGTAATCGTATTGGATAGGGAAGACAGAAGAATCGCTGTACGCCATGGCTTTGAAAAAGAAGTGGTCTATGAACCCTCTGCGTCCTTAGAACTCAAGGAAAGAAAGCACCGAGGGCTTGTGCTCAACGTAAGTAACGGGGGTTTTTGTCTCAAAACAGAAATGCTGTTAAGCAAATCCCAGATCATCCAGGTCCAGATGCCTGTCCCTGAGATTAAATCTTCGTTACCAACACTTGCCGAGGTTTGCTGGGTAGACAATCATGAAAACCAGGGCGGCTGCACTGTTGGACTTCGATATCTCATATAGAAAAACCCTGTTTCCTCCATGAAGTCCGTATTGTCCATCTGGTTTTCCGGATACGGCACGGAAAACGGGCCGAAACGCACGCAGGCAAGCCCCTCCCACGGCTTTTTTAACAGTGCCTCAAAAAAAGGTCCTCCGAAACTTATTTAACTCAAGAAAAGCTTGTAGAGGGGAAATATAAGCGCGTACTTTCTGGTAAGCTTCCTTTTGAATTTTCTCTTTTGGCGTCTCTGAAATACTAAAGTAATCCTTCAACATATCCAGGGCAAGATGGGGGTATTCCTGAAAGAATTTTGGATTATTATGGGACCATTTTTCGACCGCCCTGTATTTCTTCAGATCCTTCATCACGAAACTTTTATTTAGTTTTTCTTTGTAACGCTTCAACGTTTTGGCCGAAAAATCATCTTTTTCTTTCGCCTCAATGATCGTTTCCGCCGCATATACCCCTGAGGCCATCGCCAGGTTGGTTCCCTCATGATAGAAAGATGCATTAACCAGGTGGGCAGCATCTCCCACCAGAAGAAGCCCATCGGAATAAACCTTTGGCACCTGGCCAAAACCTCCCTCTGGAATCATGTGCCCTGAAAATTCGAGTGTCACTCCTTTGCGAATCAGGCGCTTGATACTCGGATGCGCTTTAAACCGGTCCAAGAGATCATTTGGCACTACTTTTTTATCAATAAATGACTTAATGGAGCAGGCGATCCCGACTGAAAGCGTCTCTTTATTTGTGTAAATAAATCCGCCTCCGACCATTCCAGCCACGGATTCCCCGAAAAACTCCATCGCCGTCCCCTCCCGGCCCTCCAGAGAAAAGCGATCCTCAATGACCTCGCGTGGAAGACCGATAACTTCCTTTGCCGCAACGGCCAGAACTCCCCGCGTGAATTCGTTGCGGAGTCCCGCTTTTTTTGCCAAGAAGGAGTTCACTCCGTCCGCCGCAATGACAACATCCGCCAGGACTTCACCCCCCTTCCGTCGCGCCTTTACCCCGCAAACTCTACCACTTTTAATAATCAGATCATCAACTACGGTTTCAGTGATGACCATGGCACCTGCCTCTTCTGATTTTTTGGAAAACCATGGATCAAAGCGCGACCTGAGTGCAGAATAGCTATGATTAAAAGGAGGGTTCTCATTATAATCTTCACAACGGAATTCAAAAGCCGCCTCCGATTTCCTGGAGAGGATACTAAACCGGCGTTTTACAATATGACGTTCGATGGGCGCTTCTTCCCAGAACCCGGGAATCAGTTTGTTCAGAATCGGCGTATAGAGCACGCCGCCAAACATATTCTTTGCACCGGGAAATGCACCCCGCTCAAACACAGCGACGGATAAACCGGCCCGTGCCAATGTGAGCGCTGCGGCTGAACCCGCCGGTCCCGCACCCACGATAATGACATCGAATTTATCCGGCAAAAGAACCCTCCTATGCAAAAGGCCCGGGGGCAAGCGGCTGAGGGATCAGAAAGAACTTTAAAGGGTCCCAGCCATGAGGACTACCCCTCTCTCGTTTTTTTTACAGCTTTGGTCAGGAGAGGAAGAATCTCAAAAATATCTCCAACAATGCCATAATTTGCAACCTTGAAGATGGGGGCATTCGGGTCTTTATTGATCGCCACGATGTATTTAGAAGAAGACATCCCCGCCAGATGTTGTACTGCCCCGGAAATACCGCAGGCAATATACAGGAGAGGAGAAACCGTTTTTCCTGTCAGACCAACCTGATAGCTATGCGGCTTCCACCCGGCGTCAACTGCGGCGCGAGAAGCCCCCACAGCAGCCCCCAGGGCCTCCGCCAGGTCCTCCACCAGGTTGAAGTTCTCGGGCCCTTTGAGTCCCCTTCCCCCCGAAACGATGATACGGGCCTCTGTCAATTCAACTTTCGAACTCACAGTCGTCACCACTTCTTTTACTTGAGCAGGAAGGTTGGAGAAATCACAAGATGACTTGATCTTTTTGATTTGAGGGAAATGTTCTGTTTTCTGTTTTTCCACCGGAAAGATATTTGGCCGAATGGTGGCTACCTGAAAGATGTTTTGGTGGCTTTTGACCCTTGACATGATCTTTCCCCCGTAGATCGGTCGTTGGGCAACAAGCTTTCCTTCATCGTCTATTTCCAGCCCGACACAATCTCCCGCAAAAGAACCGCCCAGTCTGGCCGCCAACTTCGGGCCAAGGTCTTTTCCCATCGTTGTGGCCCCCATCAGAATCAAGGAGGGTTCCAACTTTTCTGCCAGGCCCGAGATAAGAGAAGCATATCCTTCCGAGGAATAATATCCCAGAAGAGGGTCCTCTGCGAGGTAGACCTTATCTGCACCCGCAACTGTGAGGATCTTTGCCTCATCGGCCACCTGAACTCCGATAATTACGGCGATCACATCCCCGCCCACCCTGGATTGGAGGGACCGGGCGGCCGAGGTTGCTTCCAAAGCTACACGCTTGACCTTTCCATTGCCTTGTTCAGAAAAGACCAGCGTGCCAGCCATATTGCCTCCTTGTTTTCTCTCAAGATGCTATCTGCGTGCTCAAGGGGTGATTGGATTCCGCTCACCAGGATTAAGGCAGGATCATACTTGGTGAGAAAGGTGGTAAGCGACAAGAAGTAACTACAGTACTTTTGCCTCAACCCGAAGTAAACGGACCAGCGCTTCAACAGATTCTGCGGGGTCTTTGTCGATGATCTGACCGGCCGATCGGATATCCGGCGCCTCAAGAAGATCAACGTAGAGCTTCGCTCCTCTTGCCCCGACGGATTCCTCATTCACCCCCAATTCGTCCAGGGTCAGTCTCGTCAGTGGTTTCTGTTTTGCTTTCATAATACCGGGAAGGGAAGCATATCGCGGCTCATTCAATCCCTTCTGACAGGTAAAGACGGCAGGGAGCTTTATTTCGATGATTTCATTGGCCCCTTCTATCTGTCGCGAAGCGACGGCCTTTCCCTCTTCCGGCTTAAGATTCAGCTTATTGATTACGGCCACATGAGGCAAGCCCATGAATTCAGCAACATGAATGCCGACAGCGCCATTATCGTCATCAACCGCCTGTTTTCCAAAAAAGATAATGTCATAGTCCCCTTTCTTCAAAGCAGCAGCGAGGACTAGGGCCACCGTATAAGCATCTCCCCCTTCAATCCGGTTGTCCTTGACATGTATTGCCTGATCCGCCCCAAGGGCAAGACAGGTTCTAAGCGCTTCAGTTGCCCTTTCCGGCCCAATTGTCAAGACGGTGACAGAGCCTTCATTGCGTCTCTCCTTAATCCTCAAGGCCTCCTCGACACCAAACTCGTCGTATGGATTTACGACATAGGTAAGGCCCGCTCTGTCAATTTCCTTCCCATCAGAAGACAGTTTGATTTTCGATTCTGTTGCCGGGACCTGTTTGATGCAAACAGCAATCTTCATCCGTATCCCCTGGCTCGTGATCTTGCTCTTTTTGAGTCGCAGGACTCAATCCCGTCCCAGCCTTAAAGATATAAACAAACGGCGGCATCATCTTTTCTATGGAACGCTTTAACGATCCTGAAACTTCGCTTGACGTTTTTCAAGAAAGGCGGACACCCCCTCTTTCTTATCCGCAGTTTCACACACCTTTCCAAAAAGTTCTGCTTCCTGGGTCAACCCGGAAGCGAGAGGGTGGTCCATCCCATACTGGATGGCCATCAGACTCGCTTCAACTGCCTTCTTTCCCTTTGCCGCAATCTTTTTCGCCAGACCCTGTGCCTGTTTCAGGACTTCTCCTTCCGGAACCACTTTATTGAGTAAACCTATCCGCTTTGCCTCTTCCGCATTAATCATATCCCCCGTCAGGATCAATTCAATGGCCTTTGCCTTTCCAACCAATCTTGGAAGCCGCTGTGTTCCACCAAAACCGGGAATAATACCGAGGTTAATCTCAGGCTGTCCCAGCCGGATGCGCTCTCCGCCGACACGGAGATGACAGGCCATTGCCAATTCCAGTCCACCCCCCAGACAAAAACCCGTAATAGCAGCAATCACCGGTTTCTGCATCTCTTCAATCTTGTCAAAAATTGCCTGACCTTTCTTCGCAATAGATTCCCCCTCCTCAGACGAAGAAATTGCAGCAATCAGTCTGACATCCGCCCCGGCGACAAAAAGACTCCCTGATCCCGTAATGACAAGGGCCTTGATCTGGTCATCCTTTGCCATCGAATCAAGTGTATCTTCCAGTTCAGACAAAAGATCACCCGTCAAGGCATTTGCGGGAGGATTGTTCAGGGTAATCGTCGCCACATGATCCTCCATAACGTGTTTTACAATCTCATTTTCCAAATCGTACCTCCCATAAACTTCTTTCTTATTCACATCAATAATTGAAAAAGCCTTTTCCGGTTTTTTTACCCATATAGCCTCCCATCACCATGCGCTTCAACATCGGCGCAGGCCAGAAGCGCTCCCCATGCTCCTTTTTCAGTTTTTCCAGAGAGGAGAGGACAACATCAATGCCGATTTGATCCGCATAATGCAGCGGCCCGCCTTTTTCCTGGGGAAATCCGGTCCCTGCCAGCATTGCAACATCAATATCGGCAGCAGATGCAACACCTTCCTGAAGAGAGATCACGGCTTCGTTGATCATCGGCATGATCAGGCGATCCACTGAAAAGGGTGTTTTTCCGGATTCTTTCTTTTTCCCAACCTGATCAACAATTTTGTCGAGTTCATCAGGCTTCCCGTCCCGATATTCATAAAAACCCGAGCCGCTTTTCAATCCGTAGCGCCCAGCCTTCACCAAGGCTATGATGAGCTCAGAGGCTTTCGCCCGGGGACCATAGGCCTCGTAAAGGATATCTGCCACCTTCAGCGAGACATCAATCCCCACCAAGTCAAAGAGCGTGAAAGGACCCATTGGGAGGCCGAAAGCAATAACGGCGTCGTCCATCTCCTTCGCCGTGGCCGCAGCCTCCTCTAGGGCAATGGCAGATTCGTTTAAATAGGGCAGTAAGAGACGATTCACAAGAAACCCCGCGCACTCCTGTACCCGAATCGGGATCTTCCGAAGACTCTCTGAAAAAAGCGTAACATCGTCAATCGTCTCCTGGGATGTTCCAAGACCAGGGATCACTTCAACCAGTTTCATCACGGGTGCCGGATTGAAGAAATGCAGGCCGACCACCTTTTCAGGCCGTTTAGTGGCGGATGCAATAGCAGAAAGCGGGAGAGAAGAGGTATTGCTGGCCAGAATCGTCGTTTCAGGACAAACCGACTCCAGTTCATCAAAAAGCTTCTGCTTAACCGAAACATCTTCAAAGATCGCCTCAATGACAATATCGACATCTGAAAATCCTGAATAGTCGACCGCACCGCTTACCAGCGCCATTTTCTGTTCCATTTCCGAGGCGGTCATCTTGCCTTTATTCACCCGGTTCTGATAGATCTTTTTGATCGTCTCCAGACCACGATCAACGGCCTCCTGACTGATGTCTTTCAGGATAACCGGAAGGCCTGAATAGGTAATCACCTGGGCAATTCCGGCCCCCATTGTTCCTGCGCCAATTACAGCTGCTTTATAAATGTACATCTCCCCTCCTACTTTCGTTCCAGGACCATCGCCATCCCCAGGCCGCCTCCTACACAAAGGGACGCGACACCCAGCGTCAAGTCACGCCTTTTCATCTCTTGCAACAGGGTGATCACCAGGCGCGTTCCACTCATCCCGACCGGATGCCCAAGGGCAATCGCCCCGCCATTCACGTTTGTAATTTCCCGATTGAGGCCGAGGACCCGCTCAACAGCAAGATATTGAACGGCAAAAGCCTCATTCACCTCGATCAGCTCAATATCAGATAGGGAAAGCCCCGCCTTCTTCAATGCCTTGGGAATCGCCAACGCCGGGCCGATTCCCATACGGTGAGGCTCGACTCCGACTGAGGCATAGGACCGTATCATCCCGAGCGGTTCTTTTCCCAAGTCCTTGGCCCGCTTACTTGACATCACCAGAAGAGCCGCCGCGCCATCACTGATCGGGCAGGCATTTCCAGGTGTCACCGAGCCACCTTCCTTGAAGATCGCCGGATAGAGAGAAAGCATTTGTTCGGTCAGGGCCACATTCGGCCCTTCATCCTGAGAAAAGGGTTCCGGAGTGACTTCTTTTCCCGCCACTTTTTTGGGAACAAGGATGGGGACGATCTCATCCCGGAATTTCCCCTCTCGCGTCGCCCTGAAGGCCTTCTTATGGCTTTCTACAGCGTATTTGTCCTGTTCCTCGCGGGTGATTTTAAACTCTTCTGCAAGGTTTTCAGCCGTTTTCCCCATGACCTGACCGCAGAAACCATCGGTCAGGCCTTCCCATATGGAATCAATCATCATCGAATGACGCAAGCGCTGCCCAAAGCGCATGTCGCGTGAAACAAAAGGCGCCAGGCTCATGTTTTCCACTCCGCCGGCAACCTG
This sequence comes from Nitrospiria bacterium, assembly GCA_046756865.1. GTDB lineage: Bacteria > Nitrospirota > Nitrospiria > SBBL01 > JAADHI01 > DUAG01. Next base: position 10,293 of record JBHHXE010000022.1, read on the forward strand.
GAGATCCGCATCTCCTGAATAGATATTTTGGCAAGCATTTACAACGGCCTGGAGGCCGGAGGCACAATTTCGTGCAACGGTATAGGCCGGGGTTGCGATGGGCAAATCCGCCATCAACATGATGACCCGCGCCAGGTTTGTCGCGTCACTGTACTGCCCGACACAACCAAAAATAACCTCCTCCGCTGCGGCCGGATCGATGCCGGAGCGCTTGAACACCTCACGGGTCACCGCTTCACCCATCTTCTGGTTGGTGACCTCCTTGAGTCCACCTCCCAAATTGCCGATCGGCGTTCGGACTCCTTCAACAATGACTGCTTCCTTCATGCAGGCTCCTTTCTCTCCTTATCCCATCCTATCAGAATGACCAGGCCTTGAATGTCTGGACAAACACAAAATAAATAATACCCATGGCAGAAAATAATTCGATTATCTTTTCTGCATCTCTTCCTCCAGCAATACACGCCTCAGGACCTTTCCAACGATGGTCATGGGCAGTTCATTGCGAAACTCGATCTCTTTCGGCACCTTGAATTTTGCCAACTCCGCCCCACAATGATCAATTATCTCACCCGCAGTCGCCACTTCTTCATCCTTAAGCACAACATAGGCTTTGATGTATTCTCCGGAAAATTTTTCAGGGATGCCGATCACAACGGCATCTTTAACCTTTGGATGCAAAAAAATGGCCTCTTCCACCTCTCGGGGATAAACATTCTCTCCCTTTGTCTTGATCATGTCCTTCTTGCGGTCAACAATAAAAAAGTAACCTTCATCATCCATTCGAGCCATGTCACCGGTAAAGAGCCAGCCATCCCGAAGGACAGCTTCAGTCTCCGCCTCTTTCTCCCAATATCCCTGCATCACCTGTGGCCCCTGGACAACCAGTTCACCAACCTCTCCCACTTTAAGCTCTTTTTTTCCTGTCTCAATATCAACAATCCTTGCCAGAGTATTCGACAGAGGAAGCCCGATACTTCCCGCTTTCCTCCTCCCATTGACCGGGATTCCATGGGTCACAGGGGAAGCCTCAGACAGCCCGTATCCCTCCACGAGTTTGCCTCCAGTCAACTCTTCAAACCGACGCTGAACTTCAACATGAAGCGGCCCCGCACCGGAAATGCAAACACGGATGGATGAAAGGTCGTACTCTTTGACTGTGGCGAAATTATTGATTGCGACATACATCGCCTGAACACCCATGAACATCGTCGCTCTGCTTTTCTGAATTGTCTTGAGCACATTAAGTGTCGCAAAGCGAGGCAAGAGAACCAGGGTAGACCCCAGACAAACAGCCAGATTCATGCAGGCTGACATCCCGTATACATGGAAGAAAGGGATCACACCAAGAAAGACCTCTTCCTTTTCCTCAAGGAAGGGCATCCATTTTCGGATCTGAATCGCGTTGACCACCAGATTTTGATGCGTCAACATCACCCCCTTCGGGGTTCCAGTTGTCCCGCCGGTATATTGGAGCAAGGCCAGATCGGAAGGAAAAACAACGACGTTCGGATCAGATGAGGGCATCTCTTTCATAAACACCATCATGTCATAAACAGGCGGCACTTTTGGAACTTGAATCCATTGTCCTTCCTTTCTCGCCTTAATCGGATAAAGGAGAGACAAGTACCAGGGAAGAGCATCACGAATGGACGTTAATATGATATTTTTTAAAGGAGTCTTCTCCTTAACCTTCTCAATGCGGGGGTAGAAAATGTCGAGGGCGATAATCGTTTCCGCGCCAGAATCATTAAGCTGGACTTCAAGCTCACGTTCGACGTACAAAGGGTTCGTCATGACGACGATAGCACCGGCCTTCAGCGCCCCGTAATAGGCGATCACACATTGAGGAACATTCGGGAGCATAACGGCAACCCGGTCCCCCTTACGCACGCCGAGTTCTGCAAGGAGATGTGAAAATTGATTGACTTGGAAAGATAACTCTCGGTAGCTCGTTTTTCTGCCATAGAAAAGAATGGCAGTGAGCTCAGGAAAACGGGTCGCAGAATCGTCTAAGAACTGATAAATCGGAATGGATGGGAATTGAATTTTTTCCGGCACATCCTGTTCATAATGCTTAAGCCAGGGACGATCCATAAGCAATCCGCCTGCCTCCAGGAATCCATATGGATCTTAGATCCGACTCCCATATGGACGGGGAAAAGTGCTTGGATGACTGTTCAAAGTTACTACGATTATACCATAAAAGTCAAACAATGAAGGGAAATCGACATGGTTTTTGATCCTTCCTGAATCCCGAAAGGGTAAGTTCGTGCGGGTGAAATATGAGCTTGTTTCTATTCTTTTAATTCTATAGAATAACGCTCAATGTTGAGGTTTAATCCGACATGGCGAGCAACGGGCATTCCGACAGGATTACCTGTATTACGAATGATATGAGCGCCATGTCGGAAGAAAAGGAATTCAATCATCGCCCCATATTTTTAGTTCTTCAGAGGCAATCCATATGCGAAAAACCATATTAAGATTAACCGTAAAGATTTGGATCTCGATCATGATTATCCTGGCCGCTTCTTCTGCTTTTGCCAGCAAGCTGGAAACAGTAAAGCGTCGCGGAATTCTTCATTGCGGGGTGAATAAAATGATCCCAGGCTTTGGCTTTCTTAATCCCAAGGGTGAATTTGAGGGTTTTGATGTTACGTTTTGTAAGGCCATTGCAACCGCCGTATTTAATGATCCTACAAAAGTAAAATATGTCCCGCTCTCCTCGGCTCAACGTTTTACAGCGCTCCAGGCGGGTGAAATCGATGTCCTTTCCCGAAATACCACCTGGACAGCATCAAGAGATGGTGCGGTCGGCCTTGATTTTACCGTGACAACATTTTATGACGGACAGGGTGTTCTTGTGAAAAAAGAACTGGGGGTTCATCAGATCAGTGAACTGGCAGGCGCCACGTTTTGCACGATTTCAGGAACAACAACTGAAAAAAACATCACGGATTATTTTGCAAAATTAAAGGTAAAGTTCAAACTACTCACCTTTGAGGATGCCGACGGAATGATGTCTGCGTTTAGATCAAACCGATGTGATGCCGCAACCTCGGACCGCTCGACACTCCTTGCCCGCCAATATGCTGAAAAGAACCCCGCGATCTATGTTGTTCTCGACGAGACCATCTCCAAAGAACCGCTTGGACCGGCTGTCGGATCAAACGACAGCCAATGGCGGGACGTGGTTGTTTGGACCATTTACGGCATGTTAGCAGCGGAAGAGTTGGGTGTGACCCAAAAAAATCTTGAAACCATGAAGCTTAACAAAGACCCCGTCATCCAGCGGCTCCTGGGTCTGACCGGAACCCTTGGAAAAGGCCTGGGGTTGGAGAATACATTCGTTGCCAATATTATTAAAAAAGTCGGCAATTACGGTGAAGTCTTTGAACGAAATCTCGGGATGAAATCCAAGTTCAAGATGTCTCGCGGCCTGAATGCACTCTGGACTGACGGCGGCTTGATGTATGCCCCCCCCTTCCGATAAAAGTACCAATGAAAGACAACCACCATCCGTCCCTTCATCAATCTGAATCAGTTCACATTCCTTTCTATCGGAATGTCACCGTCGTCAACATTCTCATGCAACTCCTTTTTTTTCTCTTCTTCGGAATACTCGCTTTCTGGCTGCTGCGTAATATGTTTGCAGGACTGGCTCAACAAAACTTAAGGATCCAGTTTGGATTCATGTCGGAAGAAGCAGGATTTTCAATTAGTGAAGGGATTGCATTTTCCTCAGAAAATTCATACTGGAGGGCCTTCCAGGTCGGTGCAGTGAATACACTTCGCGTCTCTTTGCTGGGCATTCTTCTGAGCACAATCCTCGGTATTTTCATTGGCGTGGGGCGCCTCTCACACAATTTTTTGATTAATGCGCTGTCAACGGCCTATGTGGAAATCATCCGCAATATCCCCTTACTCGTACAGCTTTTTGTCTGGTATCACGTGGTTTACCTGGCGCTACCGGGTATCCGACAGTCCATTCCACTGCCCGGAGAAATTCATCTGAGCAATCGGGGCGTTTTTTTTCCGTGGGGAGAAAGGACCGATACGACCGGAATGTGGTTGGGCTTCATCATTCTTGCTGTTATGAGCGGGTTCGGTGCACGGGTCCTGATGAACTGGAAAGAGAAATCCAGCGGTCTGCCTCAATCAAAGACCTTTATCCCCTGTCTCACATTTTTTGGCGTAGCCCTCCTCAGCCTCTTTGTTCTCCCGGAGTTTCCCTTTCGACTCAGCATCCCCCGTTTAAAAGGATTCAATTTTCAAGGCGGGATTCATTTCTCTCCGGAGTTCCTGGGCTTGTTGACAGGTCTGACGATCTACACGGCCGCCTTCATTGCTGAGATTGTCAGAGCAGGCATCCTCGCCGTCCATAGAGGCCAAAGCGAAGCGGCCAAAGCCCTGGGATTGGCCCCGTTGCAGATTTTCAGGCTAGTGATCTTCCCCCAGGCTCTACGTGTCATATTTCCTCCTTTAGCAAATCAGTACCTCAACCTGACAAAAAACTCCAGTCTTGCCCTTGTTATCGGCTTTGCCGATCTCTTTCAGGTTTCCCAAACCATCTCCAACCAGTCTGGAAATGCGATCCCCATAATACTCCTGATTATGGGATCGTACCTGGGTGTCAGCTTGTTTATTTCCATAATGATTAACTGGTTTAATGCCAGAACGGGGATCATCACAAAATGAAATCCACTGTTCAAGCACTCAATCTGCGGAGTCCAATAAACGGATGATTCCCTGGATTAAAAAAAATCTGTTTAGCTCCCCGATAAATGCCCTCTTAACCCTGGGGAGTCTTTGGCTGAGTTATCTTATGTTCGTCCCGGCATTTACTTTCGTTTTTCATAATGCCAACTGGAAAGTTATCGTTGATAATATCCATCTTTTCGCTGTTGGCTCCTATCCGGTAGAACAACTTTGGAGAATATTGCTGAATCTCGTGCTCCTGATGGGCTTGTTTGGCGCAAGCATCGCTACCCGAACAACGATGGGCATCAAAAGCTGGTCCCTGTTTTTCTTATTCTCGGGTACAGCAGTGTGGAATGCAGTCGCTGGTTATGGTTCAAGTCAGGGGGGATTCAATGACGCCAATCACTATTTCCTCGTCGCAGGGGCAATATTCTACCTCCTTGGATACACCCTGTTTAAATTTGGGCAAAAGTTCAAAAAGGCGCGGGCTTACCAAATCGTCCTTGGATGGTTCTTTTACATCTTCATCAGCCTGATCCTATTGAGCGGTTTTACGGACAGTACTGTTTTACCCAGGGTAGAAAACCATCTATGGGGTGGACTGCTTTTGACCTCCTTGGTAACCATCGTCGGCATTGTCGCCTCTTTCCCACTGGGGGTCGCCCTCGCCTTGGGGAGAAGAAGCCACCTCCCCGGAATCAGATGGCTTTGCATCGGATTTATCGAAACCATCCGAGGCGTCCCCCTGATCACCTTGTTATTTATGGGTCAAATCCTTATCCCCTTATTCCTTCCTCCCGCCCTGGTGGTTAGCAACCTGGTCCGCGTGATGATTGCGGTCACACTTTTTGCCGCGGCCTACATGGCGGAGTACGTCCGGGGAGGATTGCAGGCCCTACCCGTAGGACAAATCGAGGCATCACAGGCACTTGGACTGAACCGCATCCAAACAAACCTCTTCATTGTTCTGCCTCAGGCAATCCGCGCTGTCATTCCGGCACTCGTCGGGGAATGTATCGCCCTATTTAAAGATACCTCTTTAGTGGCCATTGTCGGACTTCTGGATCTGACAGGGGCCGCGAAAGCGGCTATTGGCCAACCCGCCTTTATTGGCTTGGAAGCCGAAGTTTTCATGACAATCGCACTTATCTATTGGATTTTCAGTTTTATAATGTCAAGATATAGCCGAAATTTAGAAAAACAACTTGGAGTCGGCGTTCGATGAACACAGAAAAAACCAATAACGAAAAAGTAATACGCTGCCGAAATGTCCACAAATGGTTTGGGAATTTCCACGCCTTACAAGGCGTGAGCCTTGAAGTCGACAAGGGAGAGGTCATCGTGATCATCGGGCCGTCCGGGTCCGGGAAATCGACATTCATCCGGACACTCAACCGACTGGAAGTCCACGAAGAAGGAGAAATTATCATTCATGGAACCGTATTAAACAATGATTTGAAGAACATAGAGACTATACGAAGAGAGGTGGGGATGGTCTTTCAAAGCTTCAACCTCTTTCCGCACCTGAGCATTATGGACAATATCACCCTCGCCCAGATTCGCGTCCGAAAGCGGCCAAAAGAACAGGCCAAAGAAAAAGCGATGGAATTATTAAAACGGGTGGGCATCCCTGAACAAGCTTCCAAGTACCCCGGGCAACTGTCCGGGGGTCAGCAGCAGCGCGTCGCTATCGCCAGAGCACTGGCAATGGAGCCTGAAGTCATGTTGTTTGATGAACCAACATCAGCATTGGACCCTGAGATGATCAAAGAAGTGCTTGATGTCATGAAAGAGCTCGCTCTTTCCGGAATGACAATGCTTGTCGTGACCCACGAGATGGGCTTTGCCAGGGAAGTCGCAAACCGGGTTCTGTTTTTTGATGAAGGGCAAATTATTGAGGAAACAACACCCGAAATCTTTTTCACAAATCCAAAGCATGAACGTTCCAGAGATTTCCTCTCCAAAATACTCGGTCACTGACGCGCCAAACCCTGTTGTTTGCTGCAAAAAGGGGTTTCTGTTATATTGTGAAAAAAGCTTTCCTGCACAATGAAATCAATAACATTACTTGGAATAGGAGAATAAATGAAGAAGCATCACTTTCTTTGGATGATCCCCTTTGGCTTATTTTTTTTAATGACCTCCCCCGCTTTTGGGAAAAAAATCGCCCTTCACGGCCTTCCCGTCATTCAAACCAGGAGTTCATCAGAAGTTTCCCATAACGTCAGGCTCGACAACAATCAAAAGCTGACCAACGCCATTATTATCATGATCGAAGACGGGAAGTATTATTGGGAAACACGGGATCATAGAGAGTTGACCTTTAAATCAATGAAAGATTTTGATCTCTTTATCGACCTTGAAACGGGAGGCTACATCAAGGTCTTTACGAAGAATGGCCAAACCCGGTATATGGAGCATATCTCTATAAAAAGGATGAAGGCCTTCACCTATTGGGGCAATATCATCACCTATAATCCTAAGGTGTCTGAGTGAGGGATCCCGGAGAGATATTACTTATTTCCTGTTACGAATTGGGACACCAGCCGATCGCACTTGCGTCGCCACTGGCATTTTTAGAACAGGCCGGGTATCGGCCCGATGTCATCGATATTTCTGTCCAGAAACTCGACATGGCCAAGGTCAAACGGGCCAGGCTGATTGCGATCTCTGTCCCGATGCACACCGCCCTGCGCATCGGGGCCGTGGTCGCTGCACAGGCCCGGGAAGCCAATACGAATTGTCATATTGCCTTCTTCGGCCTTTATTCATCTCTTAACGAAAATGCGCTCCTGGAAAAAGTGGCAGATACTGTTATTGGAGGGGAATATGAGACCGTACTGGTTTCACTTGCTCAATCCCTTGAGGAAAAGCGCAATCATCCCATTAAGGGGGCCAGCACTCGCCAAATAAACGCAGCACCACTCCTGACACATCTTCCCTTCGTTACACCAAGTCGGACCATCCTTCCCCCTCTGGAGAAATACGCTCACCTCGAAAAAGATGGTATCCTCCGGCAGGTTGGATACCTTGAGGCGAGCCGGGGATGCCGCTACCACTGTCGCCACTGTCCGATCCCTTCGGTCTATGACGGGCATTTTTTTCTTATCCCCCGTGAATTTGTTTTGGAAGATATTAAAAAACTGGTTGATTTGGGTGCAACACATATCACCTTCGGTGATCCGGACTTCTTAAATGGTCCTGTCCATTCCCTCCGGATCGTTCGATCAATGCACGCGCTGTTTCCGGATCTCACCTTCGATTTTACCGCCAAGATCGAGCATCTGATCAGATATCAGTCCTCCCTCCCGGAACTGGCTGAACTGGGCTGCATCTTTATCATCTCAGCGCTCGAGTCGCTTAACAACACCATTTTGGACCATCTGAATAAAAATCACACGAGGGCCGATATTACCCAAGCAGTATCTTACACACGGGAAGCCGGGATTACACTCCGCCCTTCGCTAGTCCCCTTTACCCCATGGACCACAATGGAGGATATCACTGAACTCTTTGATTTTGTCGAAAAGGAAGGCATGATCGATTGCCTCGACCCGGTACAATATACAATTCGCCTGCTTATACCACCCGGTTCCCTTCTCCTGTCAGAACCGAGTGTTACCCCACACCTCGGCCCCCTGGTTCGCGAAGCCTTCACCTATCAATGGACCCATCCTGATCCCAGGATCGACCGTCTGCAGGAAATGTTCTCTGAAGATGTGGAAAAGGGAACACAAGAAGGCGTAGACCCCGCCATGATATTCTATCAACTGAAGGAACTCGCTTATGCCGCCTTTGAAAGACGTAGCCCGGCTACTGTTATATATCCAGTTCACAGCGAACGCTTACGACCGCCACGACTGACCGAACCTTGGTTTTGCTGCGCGGAACCCACCCGCAAACAATTTGAAATCATTCAAGAGTAGCCTCAGAAGGTGTCTCGAGGACGATTTATGAGACGCTTGATCCCATACCCCAGCATTCGAAAAGTCAACCTGGTTTTTTTCATCACACGGAATTCCTTTCCGGTGACGCCATCCGTCCGGTGAGGAATTCTTGCTGTTGATAACGCAGTATTTAAGGTGGATGGGTCTCGCGCTAGCCATCGGCGGTTTTGGGTTACGGTCTTTCGAGGATGCTGACCGTGATATAGGTTCCCGTTCCCGCATGACTGTGGATCAAGCCCCGTTTTGCATTCCTGATCTGGAGCGTGCTGCTCCCCAAATGTTTCTTGATACTCCCCTGCAACTGCCAAAAAGCAAAGACCGCCTGCATCAAGCCCGTAGCGCCGACCGGATGACCGCAGGCCAGGAGACCTCCGCTGGGATTCACCGGAATACGCCCTCGTTTCGGAAGTTTCAGGCCATAGTCGATTTCGGGCATGAAGGGGCTCCCTTCTTCAACAAAGCTCCCCCCTTCTCCGTACTTACAGAGACCAAGATCTTCGTAGGTCTGAATCTCGGATGAGGTGTAAGCATCATGTAACTCAACAAAATCAAGCTCCTCCCCGGGGTTTTGAATGCCAGCCATCTGGTAAGCCAGCTTCGCCGCCATCCGTCCCCCTCTGAAAGAATGAACCCCCGGATATTTTAATTCCTTGTAATCGTTTACCCCTTCGTGAGGGAGGAGAGGCACTTCTCCATGAGGCCGGTCTGCCATGCGCATCGCGTCCGTTCCGCTTCCCACACCGGAAACCTTGACCGGCCGTCGACAGATCTTTGCAGCCACCTTTTCCGTGGCCAGAACAGCAACAGCCGCCCCGTCCGACATCGTACAAATATCTAGCATCGTAAGCGGGGTTGCAACCATGGTTGCGCCCCGGACATCTTCGACCGTCATCAATCCGGGTCTTTGCGCATAAGGATTATAAAGGGCATTGGCGTGATTCTTGATGGAAACCAGGGCCATCTGCTCCGGCGTTGTTCCAAACTCATGCATATGCCGTTGAACCATCATGGCGTAGTAACCGCTGTAAAAACCCCCAACAGGATAATCGAAATTGGTATCTGAAGCGAGGGCGATAAATTCGTTTCCTTTCCAGGTATTCACCCGTGACATCGTCTCAAATCCAAAGGCAAGACAGACATCCATCCTTCCGGAAGCCACCGACTCCCAGGCGCTCTGAAAACAGAGCCCCCCGGTCGCCCCCCCTCCTTCGACCCGTCGGGAAGGTTT
>JBHHXE010000023.1:0-20037 GCA_046756865.1 Nitrospiria bacterium
AGTGTAGCAGAAATAGCATGAAGAAAAAAGGAGATGGGCGAATATGATTATTCGGAGACTTCGAGTAAGGGTAAAGGGTTTTTTTGTGGTTAGAGGGGTTTATGTGTCTGGCTGTTGTTTCTGACATAAAGGCGTTGATGGGCGGCGGAGTAAAAGAGCAAGACAAGTTTGCAGGGGTGTATTTGAATCATCATGGTCCTTAAGGGAGGGATCTCAAATGATTTGGGAGCCCCCCATTGAAAGTCGGGGGGCTTTCCCAAAGTCCTGGCATTGACTAACGGGAACTTGTTCTGACATATCCTGTATGTGAAATCGGAGTACCGCCCCTAGGCATTAAAGTGACAGTAATCATTAGATCCTTATCAGTCGACCATCCTGTTGATTGAATCTTAACACTTGACTTTACAATGTCCTCCCCCCCGCTGAATGATTCACTTGCAGATCGAAGAAGGACGATCTTTCCTTTAAACGCTGTATACGCGGAGCTAGAATCGCCACCGTTGAAAATGACATAGAGTGACTGCATGCCATCTTTGCCAGATACGTCGAAGATATTTACAAATAGCTCATAGGTTACCCCCGGCTCAAAAGTTAATCGCGCTTTGACTTTCAATTTGTTTGGATCGACTAGTACAGGATTCGCCGGAAATCCCGCAAAGGAGAGTATTTCAGCTCCGCCTGTTGGGAAAAAATAAGGTTTTACGACTCGCATGCCGGTCACCGGGTCTGTCTTCGCCTGGGCCGGAATGGTGCCAACCATGAGACTGGCAAACAACAAAGTTCCCATTATGATTCTCATTTGTTTCATTCACTGCCCCCTTTGGTTAATCGGTTAAACTAAACTGATTATGCTTTTCCTGAGCCTGTCCGGTTTTCTCAGTTGTGTTGTTCATCGCGAAATCTTTTTTATTCGTGTGAGGCTTGTTTTTTATAGAGCAACAATATCCGAGATGTCCCCATTGTCAACGCCCTCAATAGAGCGGTGTATCTTTCATGGGTAGTATACCTCCACATTTTGAATATGGAAGAGCCGGATGTATTATCTCGGTTTCTTATGGACTAATTACAACGGATGAATCTTGTATCTACCAATAGAAGGGAAATTGTAGTAGTCTTTGCCGATTTTTGTCCTGGGTCCTCAAGCCTGATTTTGTGGTTGGATCAACTGTCGGTTTTCCCTGGAGGTTGTTCCTGAGTTGACAGGCGGGAGGGCGGTTGATATGATGCCGTCATGCGTGGAGAAGAGATGGATACCATCGAGAATAAAAACCCCAGAAAAGCCATCTCATTAATGTCAGGCGGGCTGGACAGCACCCTGGCGACAAAGCTGGTTTTGGATCAGGGAATAGAGGTGATCGGTCTCTTTCTGGACAGTCCTTTTGGCTGCAAGGAAGATGTTCGAAAGGTCGCGGACGCACTTGGCATCCCCCTGAAGATCGTGGACAAGGGGAAGGCTTTTGTCGAGCTGGTTCGCAACCCGAAATACGGTTACGGAAAAAACATGAACCCCTGCGTAGATTGCAGGATATACATGTTTCACCTGGCCAAAAAGGTGATGGGTGAGTTGGGCGCTGATTTTATCTTCACGGGTGAGGTCCTGGGGCAGCGTCCCATGTCTCAGCGGCGTGAGGCCATGGATATCATTGACCGCGACAGTGATATGAAAGGTCTGGTGCTTCGTCCGCTGTCGGCGCAGCATTTTCCGCCAACACAGCCTGAAATAGAGGGTTGGATCAACCGGGAGAAACTCCTGAATATCTCCGGGCGAGGCCGAACCGAGCAGTTGCATTGGGCCAAGACCCTGGGTCTTAAGGCGTACAGCGCTCCGGCAGGCGGATGCCTCCTTACAGATAAGAATTTTTCTAAACGTCTCTCGAATTTTTTTGAACACAATACGGACCCGACAATGGCAGAGGCACGGCTTCTCCGTTATGGTCGTCATTTTGATCTGGACGATGGCGCCCATGTTGTGATCGGACGAGACCAGGAAGAAAATACCAGTCTATGGGAGACCGCCCGGGAGGAGGTTGAGGCGGGGAGAATGGTCTTCTTTAAGCCCCGTTTCCCGGCGCCGGTGGCCGTCTTAAGCCGCGGAAATTCCCCAAGCCTGGTCGATGAAGTCGGAAATCGCATCGCGGCTTACGCAAAAAGAGGCATCGCAGCGGAGCAGGTCATCGAAGTGAGGTGCGGGAGCGAGACCTCTGAGAGAAAGGTTCGTGTCCCTGTACGTCCACCGGTTACACAAGGAACTGTGGCGGGATCTGGCACGTCGTTGCCCATGTCGACACCTGAGCCACCGCTCAAAAAGCAGAACCACTCGACAAGATGAACAAACATCGCGAGTACAATCCTCATCCTTTTCGGGCGGGGTTCCTCAAAACCATGTGCCTTGACCAGGGGTTGTTGGCGGATCCCTGCCCATGATCATCGAGTCCTTCCCTGTTGGCCCCTTTCAATGCAACTGCATCATCCTGGGTTGTGAAAAAACACAGGCGGCGCTGGTCATCGACCCGGGTGAAGAACCGGAGAAGATCCTTAAGCGGTTTTCAGCCCTGGGCCTGAAAACCGCTTACCTGCTTCATACCCATGCGCACCTGGACCATATCAGCGGAACCGACGGGGTGCAAAAAAAGACGGAAGGACTGAGCTGTCTCCATGAAGACGATATGGAGCTTTGTGAAAACCTCCAGCTCCAGGCCTCTTTCTTCGGGCTTCCGACACCCACAACGCCCCGGATTGATCAATTTTTAAAAGATGGGGATGCGCTTTCTTTCGGAAAGCATTCTGTTGAAGTCCTCCATACCCCGGGCCACACGCCGGGAAGCCTCACTTTTTATATCCCGGATTTTGGTCTGGTCACGGGAGACACCCTTTTTTCCGGCGGTATTGGCCGGACTGATCTCTGGGGCGGATCCCATCCGACGCTGATCCATTCTATCCGGAAAAAACTGCTCTCTTTCCCCGGAGAGACAAACGTCTATCCCGGTCATGGACCAAAGACCACGGTGGAAAAAGAGAGAGTTTCAAATCCCTTTTTAGTCTGATGTGGCGGCATTGCGCTAAATGAAGAAGACCGGCTATTTGACCCACCCTGTTTTTGTTCAGCACGATACAGGGAGGGGGCACCCTGAAACGGCCCGCCGGCTCACGGCGATAGAGACGCATCTTTTTAGGGCGGGTTCAGATGAGTCAACACAGAAAGGGCGTTGGGCGCGACTTGAGCTTCTCTTTCCCGTGCTTCATCCAGAGCTTTCCCGCTGGATCACAGAGAATCATCATCCATCATACTATCAATCTTTGAAAGACCGGGTCCCGGAGCAGGGGCACATTTATCTTGATCCAGATACCCCGTGCTCTCCTGAATCGCTGACGGCTGCAGAGATGGCGGTTTCCGGCGTGTTAACGGCGATTGACCGTGTTATGGATGGATCGCTTGCCAACGCCTTTTGCGCCTTGAGGCCGCCGGGACATCATGCGGAGCCGGATCGGGCTATGGGCTTTTGCCTCCTCAACAATGTTGCCGTCGGGGCAAGATATCTTCAGTTAAGGCACGGCCTGAAACGTATTCTTATCATTGATTGGGATGTCCATCACGGAAACGGGACCCAGCACAGTTTTTATTCCGACCCAACAGTTCTATATTTCAGTACGCATCAATATCCCTTCTATCCCGGGACAGGATCTTATGGGGAAAGAGGAGAAAATGAGGGCGAGGGCTTCACGGTCAACAGCCCGCTTGATTCCGGGGCAGGCGATCTGGAGATCCATTCCGCATTTGAAAAACAACTCATACCCGCCGTCAAAGTCTTTGACCCTGATTTTGTCCTGATTTCAGCGGGTTTCGACGCCCACCAGGATGACCCTTTGGCCGGCCTGGAAGTAACCGAGACCGGGTTCGCTGAGTTGACCCGGATGGCTAAGTCCCTGGCGGATCAGCATTGTCAGGGAAGAATTGTCTCCTGCCTGGAAGGGGGCTATGATTTCAATGCCCTGGCAAGGTCAGTTCAAAGCCATCTCGATGCCCTCTTACCGTTTCGAGGCTAAGATTCAGTGAATTTCCTAAGCTTGTGAATGTGGAATTTTTGACCGCCCCCCTTTCTTGACCACCCCCTTGTCTGCATGCTATCTTCACTAACTTGACTTAAATTCCTTTTACTGTTGTTTCTAAGGATCAATCTTAACTTGTTTTGATGGTGGCCATTCGTGGAATAGCGCTTTCGAAGTCCTTCCATTATCACCAGGTGCTCAGCGAAATTTCCCTGGAGATTAATGAGGGGGAGTGTTACGCGCTTTTCGGGCCGAACGGCGCCGGAAAAACAACCCTCCTGAGGATATTCGCGACATTGCACCGCCCTTCTTCCGGGCGATTCGAGATACTCGGTCTAGATGGTTTCCGGGAGAGAGCGAAGATTCGGGAAGACCTCTTCATGGTGAGCCACGGATCATATCTTTACGATGATTTGAGTGTGGTCGAAAACCTTCAGTTTGCAATTGGTATCCGCGGAGGTAAGCCGACCGACCATGAAATAAAACGTGCCCTCGACAGGGTGGGGATCGGCGCGTTTGGAAAATTAAAGAGCCGTCATTTGTCTGCGGGGATGAAAAAACGGCTTTCGATTGCAAAAGCCCTCCTGATTCGTCCACGGATCCTCCTCCTTGACGAAGCTTACGCCTCCCTTGATGAACGGGGCGTTGCGATGATGAATGATTGTATCCGGGAGTTTACGAAAGGAGGGGCGGCGATTCTGATGACCTCGCATGACCGCTCGAGGACGGCAGAAGTGTCCCACCGGGTCGGCGTCCTGCAGCGAAGCACGCTGCGGGAGATCACTATCGAAGAAATGTTGGCAGCCGATGCGCTTTTTTAACGTGATTCGTTGGATCGCATGGAAAGACCTCCTCAGCGAGGTGCGGAACAGAGAAAATATCTCCTCGATGTTTTTCTTTGCCCTTATCGTTATTTTTATCTTCAGCTTCAGCTTTTCTCTGGACCCGAAAACAATACAGGAAGTGATGCCGGGCATTATCTGGGTTGCCTTTGGTTTCACCGCAATCATCGGCCTGGGAAAGTCCTTTCTTGCAGAGGTCCGGAATGATTGCATGGAATATTTTCAGATACTCCCCGTGCCGAAGGGGGCCATTTACCTTGGTAAATTCGTGGGCAATGTTCTGTTCATGCTTGCGGTTGAAACTTTTCTCTTCCCCCTCTTTGTTCTTTTCTTTAATCTGGACATACTTGAACAGTTTCCACAATTCCTGCTAATATTCGTGGTTGCAACGGTTGGACTGTCGGCGCTGGGAACCTTGTTTTCCGCCCTGACGGTTCAGATTCGGGCACGTGAAGTGATGTTCCCGATCCTCCTGCTTCCGATGGCGGTCCCGATTTTTATCGGTGCGGTCGAGTCGACGCGGGGGGTGTTTAACGGTGATCCCTTTGCCCTCTACAGTCACTGGATTCAACTACTGATGGTCTTTGATCTTATTTTTGTGGTTGTTTCTTTTTGGATTTTTGAGTTTATTCTGGATTATTGAGCATGGTTTTAAACCGTTTCATCAGATGGCTGGGGCGATATGAAGGGTGGTTCGGCGCGGCCGCGGCCATCTGTATTGGCATCGGTCTCTACATGGGCCTGGTAACTTCACCCCCTGACTATTATCAGGGTGAGGTCGTCCGGATCATGTACGTCCATGTTCCTACGGCGAAAACCTCTCTCTTGGCCTACCTGGTTCTTTTCATCGGAAGTATCTGGTACCTTTGGAAGCGGGATCCCGTCATCGACAATATGTGTCATGCCACTGCGGGGATCGCCCTTTTTTATGTCGGAACGGCCTTGATTACGGGTTCGATCTGGGCCAAACCCACCTGGAATACATGGTGGACTTGGGATCCCCGTCTGACTTCTTTTGCCATCCTGTTTTTAACACTGATCGGATACCTGATGCTTCGGACCTTCCTGGAGGATAAGGAAAAAGAAGCGACCTTTGCGGCGATACTGGCGATCGTTGGTTTCATCGATCTTCCGATTGTCTATTTTTCCGTGGAATGGTGGCGGACCCTGCACCAGCCGATGTCGATGTCCGTACGCGGAATCAGCTTTGCCCCTGAGATGCTCACGCCACTGCTTCTGACAGCGACCGGGTCTTCCCTTCTCTTTTCCTACATGCTAATGGTCAGGACACAGATGCTCTATCTGAAACGCCTGCTGGAGGCAAAACAGGGGCGTCTGTTAAGCGAGGCCCGTTTATGAGGCTTGGGCGATGAAGCGGCTTTATTTGCGATGGGGAGGCGTGTTGCTTGTGGGATTGGTCATCATTCTTCTTGGCTTGGTGCGATATCAACGGGAGGTCAGCGCCTTCCCGCTCGAAAAATTTCTGGGCCAGAAGCCGAATCAGGCTGTGCGGGTCGAGGGGATGGTCGTCGGTGGAAGTCTGGTGAAGGGCGCACCCGGAGGACCGATCCAATTCACTCTTGCCGACGAAGGGGCGCAGGTTCCCGTTCATTACGAGGGAGAGGAGCCGGAAAATCTGAGAGAACTCAAAAGGCTGGTCATCCTCGGACGATGGGATCCCGGGGAGGAACGGATTGAAGCGGAGGGCGTCTCCGTCGTCTCCAATTTCGGCTTTGTGGCCTGGGCCTACCTGGTGACGCTTATTCCTATGGGCCTCTTTCTCTTTAATATGGAAAGGAAGGTTGCATTGCTGTATATTATGATAAAAGAAGAGAAGGTTTACCAGCCGGAGGAAAGCGCTTGAGATCAGGAAGAAAAACCGGAATCGCCTTTAGCATTGCCCTGATTGTGTTCGGTCTCGGGTACCTGGCCTTCGGCAATTTTGGAAAGAACCTCGTCTACTTTGTTACGCCCTCTGAGGTTGTTTCTTTCCCCGTGGATCGTTATGGACGGAAGGTGAAGGTTGGCGGGATGGTGGTCGATGCCAGCTTAAAGGTTGTCCCGAACACGCTGAAGATCACCTTTGATCTGACAGACGGTGTGGAAACCATTCCGGTTGCCTTTGAAGGTATTCCTCCCGACCTGTTTAAGGAAGGGAAAGGGGCCGTTGTTGAAGGTTTCTGGGATGCGGACGGCATTTTTCATTCCCACACCATCATGGCAAAACACGATGAAGACTACATGCCCATCGAGATGAAGCAGGCGGGCGTCAAGCTTCCGACGAAGGGTTTTATCGAGTCCTTACAGCTAAAGTAGCCTCCCCAGCTTCATCCGCTCTGTTTTCCCACGGACAGGCATATGGTGGCCGGACGGCAAAAGAAAAAGGATTAACATGGTCATTGAAATTGGGCACTATGCAGTGGTGACGGCATTGCTCCTGTCTGTCTTTGGAATTGCCGCGCCGGTTATTGGATTGAGGAAGAAGAGCCTGGCCTGGGTCGAAGTCGGTCAACGGGCGGTCATCCTCAATTTTATTCTGATCTCCATCGGCATGGCGGCGCTGGTCTATTCTTACCTGACTCAGGACTACTCCGTTAAATATGTCTATGCCACCTCCAACAGCAATCTCCCGATTTTCTACAAGATTGCCGGCCTCTGGGGGGGGCACGAAGGCTCACTGCTTCTCTGGGCATGGATACTTTCCCTTTTTTGCATGGTTGCGGCAACCCTCCATTGGAAAACCCAGCCGGTCGTGATGCCCTATCTTATCCTGATGGAATCGCTGGTGCTCTGCGGGTTTCTGCTTCTGATCCTTTTCCTTTCGAACCCATTTGAGCGAATTTTTCCTGCGCCGCTTGACGGCAAAGATTTAAACCCTCTCCTGCAGGATCCCGCGATGGTCGTTCATCCTCCCTTGCTGTATCTCGGATATGTGGGGCTCTCCATCCCTTTTTCCTTTGCGATGGCGGCGCTTTTCTCCGGGCGGCTGGGGGAAGAGTGGATCAAGGTCACCCAGCGATGGAGCATTTTTGCCTGGCTCTGTCTATCCGCGGGGATTTTGATGGGCGGGTATTGGGCATACTACGAACTCGGATGGGGAGGCTACTGGGGTTGGGACCCGGTCGAGAATGCGGCCTTTATGCCCTGGCTGGTGGCCACTGCTTTTCTCCATTCAGTGATGGTTCAAGAGACCAGAAAGATGTTTAAGGTGTGGAATCTCTTCCTCATCATTCTTGCCTTTTCCCTTTCTCTTATCGGGACCTTCCTGGTTCGAAGCGGCATTCTCTCATCGGTTCATTCCTTTGCCGCTGATCCGGGAAGAGGGGTCTTTATCCTTGGATTTGTCTCATTTATGCTTCTGCTTTCCTTTGGCACTCTCATCCTGCGGTCATCCAAACTGAAAAGTTCCGTCGCACTGGAATCGATTGTTTCCCGTGAGGCAATCTTCCTTTTTAATAATCTCTTTTTCCTTGTGGCGCTGGTGACGGTTTTTATCGGAACCCTTTACCCTCTCTTGATGGAGGTCTTGCAATTCAACAAGGTTTCAGTCGGTCCCCCCTACTACAATGCTGTTTTCATGCCGGTGGCCCTGGGGCTGATTTTTCTGATGGGCATTGGTCCGTATATCCCCTGGCGAAAAACGACAGCCAGAAATATTAAGGAGCTTTTCGGTGTTCCTGTCTTGAGCGCGATCGGAGCGGGGGCTCTCTTGTTTATTTTCGGTGTACGGGAGGGATATACCCTTGCCAGTATGACGGTTGTTGCTTTTGTTGCGGCTGCGATATTTATTGATTTTGGCAAGATTGCCTTGTTCTGGGGGAAGCGGGACCGCGTCAATCCCTTTTTGGGGTTCTTCTCGGCATATAGAAGAAACCCAAGGCGGATCGCGGGTCTGATCACACATGTCGGCGTTCTGGTCATGGTAGTGGGGATTACCTTCTCGTCGATTTACCAGACAGAAAAGGTTCTGATTATGAAGCCGGGCGATGAAGTGAGCCTCAAATCTTTTCAGGTTCGTATGGCAAAGCTTTTCGAGGCAGAGGGCGTGAATTGGGCAGGAAAGGAAGCCCTTTTTGATATTTACCAGGACGGTAGGATCGTCACACAGATGCACCCACAGAAGCGGTTTTATACGGTTTCCCAGACACCGACAACGGAGACAGCTATTTATCAGACTAAGATGGGACATCTCTTTGTGACGATACCTGAAGTTTCTCCCGACGGTACATGGGCGCGTGTCCGTGTTCTGCACAACCCATTGGTCCTCTGGGTGTGGTACGGCGGTGGGATTATGGGAGTTGGAGGGTTCTTAAATATCTTTCGGCGGGAAAGGAAGGGGGCCCTTGCCTCAGTTTCATCCGGTGTTAGAGCCAAGATCTCTCCTGCCGGAAATCCGGGAGAGATGATATCGTGACGCAGCGGCCAGCGGGATAAGTGATGGGTGGGGTTAAGGGTTGGCATATCCTCCTGCTTGCGGGGACTCTGGGCCTACTGGCCATCTTCTACCAGGGGCTTTGGGGAAATCCCTCGTTCATCCCCTCGGTGATTGTCGAAACGGTGGCCCCTGAGGTAAGTGGTCCCGACCTCTACAAGGGGACAGCAGTTTCGCTCAGTGATCATAAGGGGAAGGTGATCCTCCTTAATTTCTGGGCATCGTGGTGTCAGGAATGCAAGCTGGAACATAAATCCCTCCTTGCAATAAAGAAACACTATGAGGATGATCCGAATTTTGCCATGTTTGGTGTAAATTACCAGGACAAGGAAGGTCCGGCCAAAGATTACCTCGAAATCCACGGAAACAATTTCGATCATATCCGGGACCTTGACGGGAAGATATCAATCGATTTTGGCGTCTACGGTGTGCCGGAAACCTTTGTTATTGATCAGGAAGGGATCATTCGCCACAAGCAGATCGGGCCGATTATCGGAGATGTTTATTCAGATATGATCAAAAAAGTCATCGACCCCCTGCTGAATGGGACTGTGTCATCATCATGAGAAAAGTCTTTCTGATCACCATGTTTTTCTTCATGGTTTTTCCCGGTCTCCCGGCCGCGGAACAAGTTGATGAAGACCTGATGCAGGCCCGGATCAAAGAGGTTTCAAAAACTCTGCGTTGCGCGGTTTGTCAGTCGGAATCGGTCTGGGAATCGAATTCCACACTAGCCATCCAGATGCGGGATATCATTAGGGAAAGACTGATCGCCGGAGAGTCCCCGGAAGAGATCCGCGCTTATTTTGTCAGCCGCTATGGTGACTTTATCCTCCTGAAGCCCAGGATACGCGGACTGAATTGGCTTCTCTGGTTCTCTCCCTTTCTCCTTTTGTCTCTGGGAGCTTTTTTCCTGTACCGAACCCTGCGTGGATGGGTGGGAAAACCTGTTTCGGCGGCGCCTGAGACAATTTCTGCAATTGATGATGCCCACCGGAGACGGATCGAAGAAGAATTACGTTCTTTTAACAAGTAGGGTCTGTGCATGGTTTTCTCTGTTATAATTGCACTAATGTTTCTGGGCGTCTTTGCGATACTGGCTTTTCCGCTTTTTCGAAACCCGGGAATAGCGCTTGTTGTAGGCGACGAGGCGGTTATTGACGAAGAGCGGGTTAACACCGATATCGAACGGCAGACCCTTCTCAGCACCCTTTCCGTGCTTGAAGTTGATCATTCGCAAGGGAAGGTTTCCCTGGTCGATTACGAAAGCTTGAAGCTGGGTTACGAGCACCGTCTGGCTGCTGTCCTTGACCGGCTTGATGCGATGTCCTCAAAGGCACAAGTTGCTCCAAAGAGGAAGGGCGGGACTTCCCGGACTCCAAGGCAGATTCCCTGGATCGTTATCGGGATAATGGCATTCCTTGTTGCAGGGGGTTCGTCCGGCATATATGAGCTCGTCCATTATAAATTTGATCGGGACGCGACATCGGGTGGAGGCGCTCCGGCCCAGGCGATGCCCCCGATCGATCCAGTGAAGATGGTTGCGCGTCTGGAGAAACGCCTCAAAGAGAATCCGGATGATCTTGAGGGTCAGGTGATGATCGGCCGATCCTATGTAGCTCTGGAACGCTGGGAGGATGCAAAAAAAGCCTGGAGGAAGGTACTCGAACTTGATCCGAGGCATTATACGGCGCATTACCAGATGGGCGAACTCCTGCTTCGGACCTCAGCGCTCTCTGATGTTGCCCAAGCGGAAGAGGCCTTGGGCCACATTGATAAGGCTTTAATTGTCACCCCTCAGGATGCGGGGATTCTCTGGTTGCGGGGCTGGTCACTGGTTGCGCTGGGACGTACGTCAGAAGCGGACGAGGCTTGGACAGAGGCTTTTCAGTATATCCCGCAAGGAACGGAGGAATCAGAGACGGTCAAACAGGCCTTGCGGAATCTCCGGGAGGGAAAGTTTCCCTCACCTTAAATGAGGTTCGGGCATGATTGCGCTACCTTCCAGAAAAATATGGGTGAGCCCTAGGTTCAGGACTGGGGTGGATCGGCGTTTTGTGAGCGGATTCAAGCCAGGGGGATTCTTCCCCCGGCTTTCCTTTTATATACTGATTCTTTCGGCGCTCTTGTTTCAGGCTGCCTGCACCGAACAAAAAATAGAGCCTGCTAAGAAGGCGAATCCTCTGAAAACGGGCATACAGGTTGGCAACCTGGCCCCGGATTTTAATGTCAGGAATCTGAAAGGGGGAAAGGCATCTCTTTCGGACTATCGGGGAAAGATCGTTCTGATTAACTTCTGGGCGACATGGTGCGGTCCCTGCAAAGCAGAAATGCCATCGATGGAGGCCCTCTATCGAAGCCATAGGCGGGATGATTTTGAAATCCTGGCCGTTTCGATTGATCTTGGAGATGAGGCCCCTGTACGCTCGTTCATCGAAGATTTTGGGTTTACATTTCCTGTTCTTCTTGATAGTCAATTTGATGTCAATGATCTTTTCCAGGTTCGCGTTGTACCGACCAGTATCGTCGTAGACCGCAAAGGTGTGGTGGCAGAGCGTTTATTGGGGGCAAAAGATTGGAATGATCCAGACGCGCAGGCCTTTGTGAAAGAGTTGATCAACCGGCCTCATAAGCAGATGGGGCGCTCGGGGGCGGGCGAGGGCGCCAACACTAAAACGAAAGGTTAAACATTTTATGCAGCCATCGGGCAACATGTCTTTTTTTATCGCTTTTTCGGCGGGTTTTCTCTCCTTCGTTTCCCCTTGTGTTTTACCGATCGTGCCGTCTTACGTTTCTTTCATTACCGGCCTGTCACTCGATCAACTGACCTCGGAGGAAGGGAGATCGCAGGCCCGTGAACTGGCATTAAAAAATTCCTTGATGTTTTTCTTTGGGTTTTCAACAATATTCATTCTCTTCGGCGCATCCGCAACCTTTCTGGGGCGGATATTCCTGTCGAATCAGATGCTCATCCGCCGTATTGGCGGTGCTCTCATCATCTTTTTCGGGTTGTATATTATGGGCCTGATCAAGCCCTTGCTGATGGGAAGGGATGCACGTTTTCATTTCAAGAACAAGCCCGCCGGTTATTTTGGTTCTTACCTGGTCGGCATTGCTTTTGGCGCAGGCTGGACGCCCTGTGTCGGTCCCATTCTTGGGTCGATTCTTCTGTATGCAAGTACCACCGGTTCTGTCTTTACAGGGATTCAGCTTCTTGCCGTCTACTCGGTCGGACTAGGCCTTCCCTTGATTCTCTCTGCCATGGGTGTACAATCCTTTCTTTTCTATTTCAAAAAGACCGCCCGATACATGAGTCTGGTTTCCGGGGCAAGCGGGGTTTTCCTGGTCGTTGTGGGGGTTTTGATCTTTACGAATTCTCTTACTCTTTTAACGACGTTTTTCACTGATATCGGCTTCGGATGGACAATCGGACAGTAATCTTCGTCCTTATTTCCTCTTTTTATGAGGGCCCGTGAATGCGGTTACCGCTAGCGACTCTTCTGGCCTTTGTCTTCTTTTCTCTTTCGACGTCATTTGCTGAAGAATTGTCCCACCCTTATACCTTTAAAGCGCTCGCTGAGATTGGCAGGCGGTCGATTGTCAGCCTCCGGTCCTCAGAAGTCGCGGAAGAGGGCGGGGGGCCTCTGAAAGATTTCTTCCGGTTGGGGGACTACCTCAAAGCGGAGCTGAAAATGGGAAGTCTGGGAACAGGTTTTGTCATCGATCCTTCCGGTCTGGTTCTTACCAATTACAATATGATCGCACCTCAGCCCTGGAATCGGGTCATGGGAGGAATGTCGGTTCGTCTTTCGGATGGGAGGGAGCTTCCGGTACGCGTCCTCGGGACGGATGAAAAACTTAATGTGGCCCTTCTACGGATCGAAGGGGAGGCGGATTTTCCCTTCGCAGTCCTGGGCGATTCGGAGCGGATTGAAATCGGAGAATGGGTCATGGCGGTCGGAAACCCCTTCGGCGTCGAAAGCACGGTTACGGTCGGTGTCATCAGCGGAACCGGCAGGGTGCTCGGTTCCGGTCCCTATGACCATTTTATTCAGACGGATGCCGGCATTCATGCCGGAAATGCCGGCGGCCCTTTGCTAAACCTTCGGGGAAAGGTTGTCGGGATGAATGCAGCAGTGCGCTCCTCCGCACAAGGCATCGGTTTTGCGACCCCGATTAACATGCTGAAGAAGATTCTTAGATCATTGGAAAAAGAAGGGAAAGTGACACGGGGGTGGCTGGGAGTGATGATACAGTCGCTAACCCGTGATCTGGCCAAGGCCTTCCAATTGGAGGATGAGCGTGGGGCATTGGTTTCCCAGGTGATGAAAAAAAGTCCGGCTGAGCAGGCCGGGGTGCTCCGGGGAGATGTCATCCTGGCCTTTGACGGAAAAGAAGTCGGGAAAATGCATGATCTCCCTTCCCTGGTTGCGGAAACCCCGGTCGGAAAAACGGTCTCGCTTGTCCTGGTTCGCAAGGGAACTCCCCTTGAACTACAGGTTATCATCAGGAGATTGGAAGAAAAGCATTAGGCGTGTGACGGGGATTACACCTATTCAGGAGATTTTCTGAAGTAGCCAGCCGGCCATGAAGATCCCCATTCCGACGGTGGTGAAGGTGTAGAGAAAGCCCATCCCTTTGCCGAGCGCAGCTGATACGACGAGAGAGTGTAATACCAATATAATTCCGGTGATCTGGACGGTCTTTGCAATGTAATAGAAGGTTTTTCCCATGATTTTCCCTGTTCAGTCGGCCTGCCGCGGCACTTCCCACCTGCGCGAATCTAGCATAGGGGAAGGCTAAAAATCAATTGAGACCGGTAGCAAAGGGTGAAGATAAATTGTGAACAGTTCAGGATCTATCTCTCTCACCTCATCTTCCGGTGTCACGGCAATTAACGGTGAGGGACCCCTCGACCGATAAGACAGTATAACGGACCTGACGCCTTCCGCAATCACGTCATAAGGGTGGGCGTCCGGAATGTGGAATAGAAGGAGAATCTGAGTATGCCAAAATCATTCCAGAACAGAAAGAGGCTGGGCGAGATGCTCATCTCGGAGGGGCTGCTTTCGGAAGCGCAACTGGAGCGGACCCTGGCAGAGCAGCGCGAGCATGGCGGTCGCATAGGAATGCTCTTGAAAGACCTCGGATTTGTCACGGAGGATGACATCATCAAGGCCCTTGGAAGGCAGATGGGGATTGCCTATGTTGATCTTTCCAGTACGATCATCGACCCGGAAGTCATCAAGACGGTTCCTGAAATCCTGGCCCGACGCCACAGCGTGATTCCTCTCCATAAAAAGGAAAACAAACTGACCCTGGCGATGGCCGACCCCCTTAATGTTTTTGCCATAGATGATGTGAAACGGGTATCCGGATGTGAAGTTGAGCCGGTGGTGGGCAAAGAGGCGGACATGCTGAGGGCGATTGACCGCTACTATGGCATGACCGGAACGATGGAGGAAGTTGTCCGGAGCTTTGAGGAGCAGCGGGAGTCGCCAGACCGCCGCCAGGGGAGTGGAGAGCGCCGCCGGGGAGACCGACGTGCTGCGCCAAGTCCTTATGACCCCGCCAGTGGGCTCGGCGACGGGGAGAGTGCGGAAGCCGAGAATCTGGAAACAGTTGCGGATGACGCCCCCGTGGTTAAACTCGTGAATACGGCTATCATGCAGGCGGTGCGTGAAGGTGCCAGTGATATTCATATTGAACCAGATGCAGATGTATTGAGGATTCGTTTTCGGATTGATGGGATTCTCCGGGAGATAACGACGGCCCCGAAAGAACTTGAGAAGGGCGTGATTTCCCGGATCAAGATCATGGCAAGCCTTGACATTTCTGAAAAAAGAGTCCCTCAGGACGGGCGGATTGAGATGAAGGTTGGCGGAAAGGAGTTTGACCTCCGCTTGTCGACCCTTCCGACAGTACATGGGGAGAAGGCCGTGATGCGCCTTCTGGACAAGAGCAGTGTGATGTTGGGTCTGGACGATCTTGGCTTTGCAGAAGAGACCTTGAAAAGTATTCGAAAGGTAATCAATCGTCCTTATGGCATGATGCTGGTGACCGGTCCAACAGGGAGCGGTAAGACAACCACGCTCTACTCGGCCCTGACGGAGCTTAACGCGGTCGAGAAAAATATTGTGACGATCGAGGACCCGGTCGAATATCAGATCAAACGTATCTCCCAGGTTCCCGTCAATATGAAGTCCGGGGTTACCTTCCCGAGCGGTCTCCGATCAATCCTCCGGCAGGACCCCGACATTGTCATGGTTGGAGAGGTTCGCGACCGCGAGACCGCCGTCATTGCCATTCAGGCCGCCCTCACCGGCCATTTTGTCTTATCTACACTGCATACCAATGATTCCGCCGGAGCTATTGCCCGGCTGATCGACATCGGGGTTGAGCCTTTCCTGATTGCCTCTTCCCTCGTCGGGATCGTTTCTCAACGTCTTCTTCGAAAGATCTGCAAACACTGCAAAGAGAGCTATCCCGCCCCGTCCCGCCTTGTGACTGAGATGAAACTGAATGCCTATGTCCGTGGAGAAAACGGGGTCCGGCTTTTCAGGGGTAAGGGCTGTGGAGAATGTCGTGGAATCGGTTATTCCGGCCGTATCGGTATTTATGAACTGCTCATCGCAGATGATGCGATCCGCGGTCTGATTATCAGTCGAGCCCCGTCGACAGAAATTCGAAAGCAGGCCTCCACGCAAAAATTCAGGTCGCTCCAGGTTGAAGGCATCCGGAAGGCGATTCAGGGGATCACCACCATCGAAGAAGTCTTACGGGTTACCCAGGAATTCGATTAGTGCCAGAGTAACGATTCAGCACATCCTCTTTGGCTTTGCGAGACCCATTCCTCCAGAGCGGAGTTGCCATGGTGTTCGAATCCTTACGTCTGCATATACGCTGATGTTCTGCGATCCTCGCGCCTTTCCCTGAAGAAAAATAGGGCGTTACAATTGAGCCTTTTCCCCAAGAAATAAGGTAATACTGACAAAAAACGTCCCCTTGGGTGACAGTCTACATAAGTTTAAATCTCTACAGTTCGCCCTCCCCTTATGGAATAATTCTATAACACATTGATTTTATTTCGCTTTTACATGTAAGCCTCTCCAGCTTATTAAGAGGCACATAAATTGCTTCCTTCAATATCCAGCAGATTGGTAATCAGGTAAGTCCAATGTCCCAATATCGGTATAAAGCGCGAGATAAGTACGGCGCGCTCTTTGTCGGCACCTATGAGAGTAGCGGGAAAGAGGCTGTTGCAGGCCATCTTGACGGCCTGGGCTATATTCCTGTTTCGATTGAAGAGGAAAAGCCCGGCATTTCTTTCTCTCAACTTTCTTTAAGTAATGAACGGGTCTCGCCCGAGGACCTGATTGTTTTTTCAAGACAATTGTCCACGCTCATCAATGCTGGCATCCCCATCGTGAAAAGCTTTACTGCCCTGGAAGAACAGACGGAAAATCCGACCCTTAAAGCAACGATTACGCGCGTAAGAAGTGATGTAGAAGCAGGGGAAACCTTTGCGGATGCCATTTCGCGCCACCCAAAGATTTTCAGCACGCTTTATGTAAGCATGGTCCGGGCGGGAGAAGAGGGCGGGGTGCTTGATGAAATTCTGGAACGGCTTGCTGTTCTGGCGGAACATGATGCGGAGACCCAGGCCCGGATCAAGGCGGCCACCCGCTACCCGAAGATCGTGATGGGCGCTCTCGGAGCCGCCTTTGTTGTTCTGGTTTCCTTTGTCATTCCCCGATTTGCATCTCTTTATGCAAATTACAAGACGGCGCTTCCCTTTCCAACCCGTGTCATGATCTGGGTCAACAATGTCGCGCATCAATATGGACTGCTTATCCTGGCGGCCATCGTCCTCGCTTTTTTCGGGTTTAAGCACTATATCGAAACGAAGGATGGAAGGCTGTGGTGGGATGGTTTTAAGATAAAGCTTCCCATCTTCGGGGCCATCTTTAAAAAGACCGCCCTTTCCCGTTTTTCCCGTATCTTCGGGACGCTGATCCGTTCGGGTATGCCGATTCTCAAGACACTGGATATTGTTGCCGACACGGTGGGCAATGTTGTAATCGGACGTGTTATCGACACCCTTCGTGATTCTGCCCGACAGGGGCGAGGCATTGTCGATCAAATGCAGGTCAGCAGGATCTTTCCCCCGATTGTGATCCAGATGGTGGCCGTGGGGGAAGAGAGCGGCAAGATGGAAGAAATGATGATGAAGGTGTCTGAATATTATGACCGGGACGTGGAGTATGCGATCAGGAACCTCTCAAGCAGTTTGGAACCCCTGCTGCTCTCGGTCGTCGGCGCCGTTATCCTCTTTTTGGCTCTGGCGATTTTCCTCCCATGGTGGAATCTGATTGATGTTTTTAAAGGAGGGGGATAAAGAGACGAAACAATGGCCGTTTATCCGGGATGAACAAGGGGGCTGGGCCATCGAAACCCTCTTTATCTGCGTTCTGGTGGGCGTCCTCATGGGGATATTGATCCCGTCTCACAAACGGATATCTCTGGAGGCAAGAGAGATTACTTTGAGATCAACCCTGACCAATATCAGAAAGTCGATAGAGCTCTATTACGCGCTTCATAACCGTTATCCGGATGATCTCAGGGTTCTGGCCCGGGATAAGTACAAGATCCCTGTTGAGGATGGCACTTTTTTTTCGAGCGAATATATAACAGGACCACGGCAACTCGATCCGGATGGGAATCTTCTGGACCCGTTTGGAAAGCAGTACAGATATGAACAAAAGCAAGGGAGCGTTCATTCATCAAGCCGGGGATATGAAACCTGGTAGGCGCTTCCGGGACCTCTCCTTTCCCTCCGGAGGAGCAGGATTATTAAATTTCCACTCTCACTGCTTTGGGAGCGGAAAGGAGGGGGTCGCGGACGCTGCAGTACAATTTCACCAAAACGGTTTAACAATAGGAGAAGAAAAATGAAGGTATTGAAAAATGAAAAGGGATTTACCTTGATCGAGTTAGTGCTGATCATTGTCGTCTTGGGAATTTTGTCGGCTGTCGCACTCAACCAATTCGGAAATTTGTCAACCAGTGCACGAGACGGTGCGATCGATGGGGCCTATGGTGCCTTCCAGTCTGGTGTGGCGATTTCGCTCGGAGAGTGCCGGTCCCTGCCCACTGCTGCGAATCAAGCGGTGGATGGAGACTGTCTTCCGATAGGGACGGATACGGCGGGGGACTTTGCGACTATGGTTGATGGCCGCGTCGATCTAACCGGCGATCTGTCTTCTAATTATGTCGCGGCGACAGGCGTACTCACCATTTGCTCCGGAACGGTTGCGGGAGGCGGTAGGATGGCGCAAGCCACTTATTTAGAGACGGCTAATCCACCGCTTGGGGTTCTCGGGGCAAAAGCGGCCGCGGCGGCACCTTGCCCATAAACGCCTTGTCCAATCGTGGGGGTCGTTTTAAAGGCCCCCACGGGCCGGGTGGCCTTTGTTCGTGATTGGGTTTGAATGGCAAAGACGGTCTTAAGAAGCAAAGCTGTGTCAAGTTTTATGCAGGATAATCGACTTGGCCGTGAAGATGGTTTCACGCTGGTTGAGCTTGTTTTGGTGGTTATCGTCATCGCAATCCTCAGCGCGGGGGCAAATGTCGCCATGGACGGTATGGACCGGGCCAGGCTTCACGGTGCGAGTCGAAGGCTCATTTCAGACCTTCGCTTTGCACAGCAGGCGACCCTGACCAAGCAGATTCGCCATGGCATTATTTTTACGGCCAATACTTATACTGTCTTTGAAAATGACCTCACTTCAGACCCGGCCCGAAACCCTCAGGGGGGCGGGGATTTTACCGTCGATTTCACGTCGGGTGAATTTCAAGGTGTAACCATTGCGACAGGCGCTCCGGGGACGACTCTTCCTGGTCTTGTGGTCAAGTTTGCGTCGCGCGGTGAACCGCTCGACGGGACAAATACTCCCCTAACGGCGGCCACCAACCAGGTGACCCTTACATACAAGGGCTTTTCCAGGAGCATCACAATTACGCCGGAGACGGGGAAGGTCAACAAATAATCCCTGAGTCACGAAAAATGGAAACAATCCTAAAGCTATCAGAACGGAGAAGGGTGCAACCTCAGAGAGAAGCAGGATTCACCTTGATCGAGCTGATCCTGGCCCTCTTGGTTCTTTCCATCGCAGTCATTGGCGTGACCTCTTCAATGAGCTTTACCACCGGACAGAGTCTCAATGCAGAGGTAATGTCGAAGGCCACAGCACTGGCCCAGGAACGGATCGAGCAATTGATGGCCGTCAAACGGGATTCGGGCTATGGCGATCCGGCCCTTAACCAGACGGCACTGACACTGGCCGCGCTTGCATCTCCGTATGATCGTTATTCAAGAGGAGAGGAGATCTGTCTTCTCGATGCCAACCTGATGAATCCCGATTGTGACCCGGCCCTGCCGAATAACGATCTGGGTTACAAACGGCTGACCGTCACGGTCGACTACAATGGCCTGACCAGCATGGGATCGCCCGTTGCATCATTGGTTACGGTGATTACGAATGTCAGGGAATAATAAAATATTAAAAAATGAAAAAGGGATTACCCTGATTGAATTGGTCCTTGTGATTATTTTGCTTGGGATAATGGGGGTCTCCCTGACCTCGGCCTTTATGCCCACCATGAGGCTTTCGGTCAATGTCGATCATCGGAAGGAGGCCTTTCAGCAGGGCCGAC
>JBHHXE010000024.1:0-19887 GCA_046756865.1 Nitrospiria bacterium
TATCTTTTCAGTAGAAATTTTCTCAAATGTTCTTCTCAGTTGATCAAATCAGCAATCCCGCATTATATTCCTCTTTCACCCTCGGCATCAAGTCGAAGAACCCAGCCTCATTCCGCGATTGGGGTACACCGGCTGCCTTGATCACTTCAACAGAGTATGGTAGCCTGTAATACCGATTGAGGATGGTTATCTCTCTCAATCTTGGCCGCTTAAAATCCCGGGATAAACAAGGATGACAATGATGCCTTTCCAAAAGCGCTTGCAGCAGATCAGGCGACTTTTCACGCGAAAAGACGCAGGTCCTGGCATCGTCCTCCTGATCTTTCTGAGCCTCACCTCCGCTTGCGGAGAGAGATCCGGCATAGATCCCGTTTCCCCTCCAACAAAAAAGAATCGGGTTGAAGTCTTTGAAATCAAGACGGAGACCGTTCAGGAAATCATTGCGTCATCCGCGGTGGCAGCGCCGCACCTGAAATACCGTGTCAGCATGCAGGTCAGCGGAATGCTGGCGGCGCAGCATGTGGACCGCGGGGATAAGGTTAATAAAGGGGAGATCCTCTTCGAGATTGATTCAGAGCCCTTTCAACTTCGGGTCAAGGAGAGGAAGGCCAACCTGGAGCGGGCTGCGGCACGCCTTGCCTTCATGAGTAAAGAACGAAAACGGAAGGAATCCCTCCATAAAGAAGGAACACTTTCGGAAATGGCCTGGGATCAACTCCAATTTGACTTCGCCCTTGCCCGGGCCGAAAGAGATCAGGCGCGTGTCGCGCTTGATCAGGCCGAACGAGACCTCCGCCTGACTACGCTGAGAAGCACGATTTCCGGGATCGTTCTGGAACGCTATCACGATCCCGGAGAAGTGATTCCAGAAGGAACCGTCCTGGCCTGGATCGTGGATTCGACAGAGATCATTTTCGAAGTGGGCGTCTCAGATATGGAGTTAAGGCATCTTCACCCAAAGGATGCCGTTGAAATTACCATCGATGCCTTTCCCTCCAAGTCTTTCAAAGGTCATGTCGCCCTAATCTCCGGGAATGCAAATCCTAAAACAGGAACTTTTCCAGTCGAGGTCAGCGTCCAGAATCAAAACCTTGAGATCCTGCCGGGAATGATCGGCCGTCTCAAACTTCTGGGAGAAAACCAACATAATCAGATCGTTATTCCGCTCATGTCCGTCCATCAAGAACAAGACGACCAGGTGGTCTACGTTGTGGAAAACAATCACGTCGTAAAAAAACCGGTTCGCCTTGGGAAGATCCTGGGCGACCGGGTCGTTATTCAAGAGGGGCTTAAAGCAGGAAGCACGGTGATCCTCATGAGCCAGCGGCGGCTTGAAGCGGGGAATACGGTAGAAATCGTAAAATAATGAAGCCAAAAAACGCGCGTCCCCTTTTTCAGGCTTTTTACGAAGCCATCATAAAAAACCGGAGAAAACGTCTTGAGCATTGCGCGGTTATCAATTAATAACCGGGTTCCGGTGAACCTTCTGCTCATCGTGATGGTGGCTGGGGGAATTATCGGATACACGGCAATGCCACGGGAGGTTTTCCCCGTCGTTTCGATCGACCGAGTCGCAGTCTCTACGGTTTATTCAGGGGTTTCGCCAGAAGAGATCGAAAAAAATATCACCATCCCCATCGAAAGGGCAATCAAGGGGGTGAAGGGCATTGAACACCTTGAGTCCTCCTCCCTGGAGGGGACCTCCCTGGTTGAGGCCCAACTTGAACCGGGTCGTGATATAAAGCGGGTCGCGGAAGATATACGTTCCCGGATTGAGCGGATGGAGACCCTCCCCGAAGAGGCCGATGATCCTCAGGTCATTGAAATCGAATTTGAGCCCCCAGTCGTTATGGTCGGAATCAGTGGTCCGGTTCCTGAATCCATCCTGCGTGACGTGGCCGATGCGCTGGAAGACAGGATCGAGCAAATCAGTGGGGTCGGGTCGCTTCGTCTGGGCGGTTATCGTGACCGGGAAATCTGGATCGAAGTCGATCCGGATCGGATGTATCCCCTCGGAATCGGGATTCGTGAGGTCATTCAGGCGCTCCAATCTCGGAACCTCGATCTTTCCGGGGGCCGCCTCAAAGGAAAGCGGGGAGAACTCCTCCTACGAACGGTCGGCGAATTCCGTGATATTTCAGAGGTCAATCAGATGGTTGTCCGTGAAAACCGGTCCGGACGTCATATTACGCTCCAGGATATCGGGAACGCACGACTGACCTATGAAGAGGAGGAGGATTACGGACGGATTAACAAGGAGCGGTCCATTACCCTGAATGTAACGAAGAGTGCGGATGGGGATGCGATCAGCATTATGGAGGGCGTTGAAGCCGTCCGCGCTCAGCTTCTCCAGGATCTCCCTGCAGCCGTGGAAATCAGCCTGACACAAAACAGTGCCATGTGGATTGAGTCCCGGCTACGGACCCTTTATATCAACGGAACGATCGGCTTCACCCTCGTCTGTCTGACCCTTTTTACCTTTTTGAACTGGCGGATGGCCCTGTGGACGGCCCTCGGGATTCCGGCATCCTTCCTGGGCGCGCTTTTCCTGATGCCCCTCTTCGGTCAATCAATCAACATGCTTTCTCTCTTTGCTCTCATTGTTGTCCTGGGAATGGTCGTCGACGATGCCATTATCGTTACAGAAAATGTATATCGCTATATCAGCATGGGCTACTCCCCGCTCAAGGCCGCCATCATCGGAACAGAACAGGTTGTTTTGCCGGTGATAGCGACGGTGGCCACAACCATCTCGGCCTTTATCCCCTTGTTGATGATGACAGGGATTCTCGGAAAGTTTATGCGGGTCATCCCGATAGTCGTCTCCCTGGTCCTCGTCATGTCCCTCCTGGAGGCCCTGGTGATCCTCCCCTCTCACCTCGCGGATTTTTCCCACCCTCTGCCCAAAAAATCCCTTTCTTCCGAACATGACGGCCACTGGTTCATTCGCCTCAGACAGCTCTACCAAAAGGCACTTGGCCTCACGCTGCGTCGGCGCTATTGGCTGGTGGCCGGGGTCCTGGCCCTGGCCGCCACACTTCTGATCTCCGCTTATAAAAGCGGAAAGTTCGTCCTTTTCGGGGTAAAAGATATTCCAGGCTTCGTTGTCATGCTTGAAACGCCGACCGGGACGAAGCTTGAAGAAACGTCCAGGAGGGTTGCTGATATCGAACAGCGGGTCGCCACGCTTCGTCCTGAGGACATCAATGCTACGGTTTCCCTGATCGGCCGCCAACTTGATCCGGAGACCAACCGCGTCAAGAACGGGAGTCACCTGGGCCAAGTGTATGTCGAATTGGCCGATTTTGAGACGCCGGACCGGAGAAACGGCCATGAGGTCCTTGCTGAGATGCGTGAAAAAATTGTCGGGATCACGGGCTTGAAATCCTTAAAAGTAGAAGCTATCCAGGGCGGACCTCCCGTCGGCGCGGCGGTTGAAATGAAAATCAGAGGGGAAAATCTGGGACAACTGCAAAAGATTTCCGACGAAGTTCTTGATTTTTTAGAAGGAATACCAGGTGTCCGGGATATCCGTGATGACTATGCACGCGGAAAAAAGGAGATCCAGTTTCAGATCGATCCGGAAAGAGCAGCCCTCTTCGACCTCGATACGGCGGCGGTGGCCGCCGCGGTCCGTGCTTCCTTCCATGGAGAAACAGTAACACGCATCCGGCGGGACGATGAAACGATTGACATTGTGGTCAAATTTGCCGAGCCTTACCGGAGTGATCCCCGCAGCCTGGAACAGCTAAAGGTCGCCAGCCCCGCAGGCGTCCTCGTACCGATCAAGAGTGTTGCCGCGCCCACAGTGTACGAAGGGGTTAATGCGATCAACCGAAAAGATCACCGCCGGACCATCACGGTCCTGGCCGATGTTAATACCAACATCATCACATCCAGGGAGGTCGTCAAAAAGATCGAAACGAAATTCGGCAACCTGGAAAGATATCCAGGATACGATTTTCACTTCGGGGGGGAAACCGAAGAACAAAGGAAGTCTATGCGCTCTCTCCTGAAGGCCTTCGCCATCACCGCGCTGATTATCTATACCATCCTCGGAGGCCTTTTTAAATCTTTTCTTCAACCGGTCATCGTAATGTTTGCCGTCCCCTTCGGGATTATTGGGGTGATCATTGGTCATTTTGTCATGGGGCAGTCCTTAAGCCTCCTTTCCCTCATTGGCGTCGTGGCCCTTTCCGGCATTGTTGTCAATGATTCCCTCCTCCTGGTCGATTTCATCAACAAGGCGCGGGAACGCGGCGCCAGACGCTGGCGGTCGATCATGGCCTCAGGAAAAGTCCGAATGCGCCCCATCCTCCTAACCACTTTGACGACAGTCCTCGGCCTCGCAACACTTTCCTTTCAAACCCAGGGTCAGGCCGGCTATCTGGCTCCGATGGCAATCTCAATCGTCTGGGGACTCCTCTTCGCAACCGGACTGACCCTCTTCCTCGTTCCCGCACTCTTCGCGATCGGAGACGATCTTCTCATGGGTATCAAGAGGATGGGACGGAAAAGATAAACCGCAGAGCCGCCCCGGAAAGTGTCCAGAGGAAAAAGCCTCCCAGGTCTCAATTTTCCACAAACTGTGTATATATTCCACGGTCCTCAAGGCCGCCTCACCTCTATCACCCTGAAAAAACAAGGTTAATAACAAGAGCAGCCCTCCAGGGCATACGGCATAATCCTTGCTCATATTCTATGAGTAGGGGAGTCATGAACAGGGCAAAACCCGGAAAGGAGTTGGAACACGCAGCATCGCCGCGACCGGGGGGGGATGTGTGTTGCGACCGTTGCGGCGGTCGGATGTCATACGAGTGGTTTTCAAACCGGAATGAGGAGGGGGGGTATTGGCATTTTCAGGGGTGGCGCTGTCTCTATTGTGGAGAGGTCATCGACAGGCTGATCGTCTCCAACCGAGGCGATATTGGGGACCATAGGCGAAATTAAGGTTTTGATCCGGAGGCGCGTCCCAGCAGGAAGATCATAGCTTATTCCAGGGTCCCCTGCTTCAAAGCGGTTGTTCAATACAAGAAATCCTTCAGAAGGGAGGTCTAGACGATGAAACCAGGAAATGTAAGACGATTCTTCGGGTTATTCAGTGTAAGCCTTATTCTTCTTTCAGGTTTGTCCCTGTCTGGCGCTGCAGCCCAGACAGCGCAGATTCTTGATGTAGAGGCCCTACGCGGAGATGCGCTGTTCCGGGAAATTGAACAGCAGAATGGAGCCGCGCCGCCTTTACAGGTCTGGAATATGACAGGTTCTGAAGCAGAGGCTGCAAAGTTGAACTGGGCAACCTCTGAGATGGGGAAAGCTGTGTATTCGGCTATTCGTGGGGAAGAGACGGCTCCGATCGCGGGGAACGCGGTCCATATTATCCGGTCACAAAAAGGGTTCGGCCACCTGGACGATTTTCGCATGGCCTTGACGCTTTTGTCGGAGGAGAGGGGTCAACCCTTGACACACCTTGTACCGGCTCCACTCACGCCGAAGCCTTCCAGGGCCAATAATTATACAGGTGCCGGATGGGGCGGTTTTGCAGAATACGGCTTCTTCAGTATTGCTGGCTTCGCCTACGTCATGTGGTTATTTTCCAGATCTGCAATCGACCTTGAACAGCACGAAGCCACGGAAGAAGAAAAACCCTACGAATATCCAATGGCGGCCTGATTCAGGGATAGACCCATTGCTTAATCGCCAGTGGGGTTTTCAGTTCACGCAATGACGGGTCGCGGTGATGGTCATTCCGCGGCCCGGGGCTGCGTCCATCCTGGATAACAACACCTTCCAGCACCGTAAAAGTGTACTTCAGAACGTTGCTCTTGTGTCCCGATTTGTCCCGTGTAAATACCTCAAAAAAATGAGGCGCGATTGCCGCGGTTTCAGGGACGCGATCCTTCCCCGTATAGATCCCGTCACCCTTAAAAACATCCCCGTTGAGACCATCATCGTTGATGACAATTTCAATCAATTCCCTCCCCTCTCTCACCTGAAAAAGTATTTTCAGAACATCATCGGGTCCCTGTGGATCCCTTAATCGGAAACTGAGCGTAAATACCGTCCCGGCAGGGCCTTTTTTCGGGTGTATCTTCAGGTCAGAGATAAGCGGTGAGGGGTCTTCTCCATGAGCAGGCGGCCACGGCATCCCTATTGACAGAAGGAGAGCAAAAAGAAAAAATTTTACGCGTACCGGCATTTCCTCTCTCCCCTTTTTCACACCCGGAATTGAAAAAACGGATAAAGATCCGGATCCAATCCCGGAATGAAGGAACATTGCATTTTTTTGACATTAACAGGGTTATAAACTATAATTATCACTTTATCAAGCTTGGGGTTAGAAGTTGCTGAAGGGCCTAATCTTATTCATAATTTTGTTGACGGGGTGTGCGAATCCCTCCCCGACACTCATGCCGACGTCTGGTGGGCCTAACGCTTTCGGTCCGGAAGTCATCCGGATTATTGTTAAGCCGATCAACACAAAAGGTTTTGCTTCGGAGGATAAGAAGAGGTGGGGGGTCGACCTTTCAGCTCACTTCACTGCCTTCAATGTGCAAGTTGTGAACAATACCCCTAAAGAAATCCTATTTGAACCTTTGAATGCCTTCCTGGCCGACGATAAAAACCAGAAACACCCTTCTCTGGATAGGGAGGAGAGTATTCGAACTTACACCGAGGGAGATCAGAAGACACTCTTTACGCTCATTCCCAGGTCTAAATGGCAGATTGGAAGAGGAGCGGATAAAATACAAAGCGGGTACATTACGGGTGGGGTGATTCAGCCAGGGGGCCGGAGGGAAGGGCTTCTCCTTTTTAAGAAGCTGAGTAATGAGCACTGTCAGAAAGTGATCTTGACCCTGGAAGGCATTACGGTCATTAAAACCAAAGAGGAAAAGCGTTTTTCATTTCCCCTGAGTTGCGCAGAAAGGAATTAAAGTATTCAAATCATACGGGGTCTTCCCGCGTAGCGAAGGCAAGTGTTAGGAAGGGCCACTCCTGAAAATTCATACACCCCCAGGGGCAACATGGACAAGCGATGTTATCAACAAGGCCATAAGCCCATTGCCCGGACCAAGTGGAACGAGCGCCTAAGCGGGGGTCGGGGTCGCACTCTTTTCGCGGTTATCCTGGATTGTTTTGTCAACAACGATCCCACAGTTGATGCATTTCCAGGCATGGAAAATAATAAAGAAATCCGAAAGACGCTCGACATACATTAGACCATTACATTTGGGACAGCTCATTGTCATCTCCTTCATTTCTGGATTCACGGCGATCATTTACTAGAGAAAGCAATATACATGCCAACACAGATATTTTGCTAACTTATTGTAAAATAAGAGTATCAAAAAACATGGATTAAATCACTCTACAAAAAATTGACGCCCACGACAAAATTTTGTCACCATATGGGTCATTTTTGTTCAGGGTTTTCTCCACCTCTAAACCAAATATCCAAGGTGAGGAGAAGACCCTCCCACAGGAGAAAGATTATCACTGAGCATTGTTGGTCTGCCCTGAGTCCTTATGATATCAAGCATTAAAGAATGGCCCCAGGGGGAGCGACCGAGAGAAAGGTTGTTAAAAGAGGGTGCTGAGGTTCTTTCCGACGCGCAGCTTCTGGCCGTTCTCCTGAGAACAGGGTCAATCAAGACTAATGCCCTTCAAATGGCAATCGATCTTCTGATGCAGTTTCGTTCATTACATAATATTTCCAATCTGAGCATCTCCGAACTGTGTTCGATGAAGGGGATTGGGCCTGCAAAAGCGGCCTACCTAAAGGCAGCGCTCGAATTTGGCCGTCGGTCTCTCGTTCCACCTGGGCCCGGCATGCGTCTAACCAAGAGCGAGGACGTTTTCCAGCATTTCTCACCCCAGTTTCAGAATTCCAGGAAGGAGATTTTTAAAATTGCTTTGCTGGATCAAAAAAATCGGGTCCTCCGTGACGTAACGGTCTCCCAGGGAAGCTTAACCGAAACCGTTGTTCACCCGAGAGAGGTTTTTAATCCGGCAGTTCGTGATTCCGCCGCCTCTGTCATCTTTCTTCATAATCACCCCAGTGGTGATCCGACTCCGAGCCATGAAGATAAGGATATGACGCGACGGCTGGTTGCGGCCGGATCATTACTCGGCATTCGAGTGCTTGATCATGTTGTAATTGGCAGTGATTCCTATTTTAGTTTTGCAGATGCCGGGTTTATCGCGAAGGAGCCTGAGCCGGTAAGACGCTGATTTCAAAAAAGTTCTTTGTAATGAAGTTCCCTTATTTAAGGAGAAAGAGATGCATCCACTTTTGACCCTTTGGTTATTGGTTTTCGGAAGTACGGTTGTTTTATCGGGCGTGTTTTTTTTAGCAGAAAACTATTCTCATATCCTTGGAAATTTTTATTTTCTCGTGGGAGCCTTTTTCGGATCCTACTTCCTCTATATCATGATCGGCTGGTTGATTCACCGAAAAAAAAAGAATTCACCTTCACGGGGAAACACTGATTAAGCCTGATTTAAACACGCTTCGTGGGCAAATAGAATCAGCAATCACACTGCGTGTTTAAAATCATACCCCATTCCTTGAGAACATAGGATAAGTCCTTGTCTGGAAAAGAAATCGTGAAAGAAAACATCATCAAACTTTTCGAAGAACTGGCAACGCTTCTGGAATTGAAGGGGGAGAATCCGTTCAAAAGTCAAGCCTATACCAATGCGGCGCGTCTCCTCGCACAATTTGAGGGAGATTTAAGCGAAGCCGTGCAAGACCGCTCCCTTCTTGATCACAAAGGGATCGGGAAGGCCATCTTTGAAAAAATATCGGAGATTATGGAGACAGGCAAGCTTACGGCCCTTGAAAAAATAAGGGCGGAAATCCCGAGCGGACTCATGGAGATGCTAAAAATAAAAGGACTGGGGACACAGAAAATTCGAACCCTTTATCAGGAATTAGGGATCAAGGATATTGTCGAGTTAGAGTACGCCTGCATAGAAAACCGCCTGATCGACCTCCCTGGATTTGGAAAGAAAACGCAGGAGATGATTCAGGAGAAAATTCCCTATCTCAAAAAAATCGCCGGACTGCTTCATTGTCATACAGCCCGTGTTGAGGCAGAAAAGCTGCTTGACTTTCTTCGACAAGACAAAAGTATCATCCGGGTCAGTCTCGCAGGGGGGCTTCGAAGAAGGAGTGAAGTGGTCGAAGAGATCGATCTTATTGCAAGTACTGACGATCCATCCGCTTTGATGGAAAAGTTCAGGCAATCCCCGGAAATTGATAAGGAAATAACTTATGTGGGTGAGGCAGAGCAGGAATTAAAACGAAAAAAGTTTTCATTTTTTACGGAAAGTGGCATGTTTGTAAATATCCATGTCGTACCGGATGAGCAATTTCCCTACATGCTGCACGAACACAGCGGAAGCCAAGCTTATCAACAGGCCATTTCTGATAAGGCTCACAGAATGGGGATGAAGGTCTGCGGTTTCGGCCTGATTCTCGATGACCATATCCTCCCCTGCAAGAGCGAAGAAGACATCTTCTCGACCCTGGAACTTGACTATATTGAACCTGAATTACGGGAGAATACAGGAGAAATTGAGGCGGCGGCGGAACAGGCTCTACCCGTATTAATCGAAGAGAGAGATATCCGGGGAATCTTCCATGTACACAGTCATTACAGCGACGGGACAACCTCCCTCTCCGGGATGGTCGGTGCAGCAGAGCGCCTTGGGTACCAATACATCGGCATTTCAGACCATAGCCAGACCGCCGTCTACGCCAATGGTTTGACAAAAGAACAGATCAAAAAGCAGCATGAAGAAATCGACCGCCTTCAAAAACAATATCCCTCGATTCATATTTTCAAGGGAATAGAATCCGATATTCTTCCGGATGGAACTCTCGACTACGATGAGGGGACGCTCTCGTCCTTTGACTTTGTCATTGCATCGGTTCATTCCAACTTCAATATGTCGGAGAAGGATATGACGTGGCGGATTTTACGCGCAATGCGTCATCCGAGTGTCACAATTCTGGGACATCCCACCGGTCGGATTCTTTTGGCCAGAGAAGGCTACCCTCTGAACCTCCCGGAAGTCATTGAAGCCGCGCGTGAGCACAAGGTGGTGATAGAGCTGAATGCCAGTCCCTACCGTCTTGACCTGGACTGGATACACTGCAAGATGGCAAAAATGGCCGGGGTTCGCGTAAGCATCAATCCGGATGCACATGGGATAGAGGGACTCTCTAATATGCGCCACGGCGTCGGCATCGCCCGAAAGGGCTGGCTATCCAAAGAAGATGTTCTTAATACCCTTCCTTTGAACGAGATCACGGGTTACCTAAAAAATAAATAAAAACTTGCCTCAGACGAAGATCTTCCCAAATCATGCCCGTAGGAGTGAGGGCTTGGCTTGCCTGACGTGTTCCAGCCTCATCTCAGGGCTCAACCCCTTCCCCTAAGTTCAATTGTTTATCTTGAGCCTTTCACCTTCCTTGCTTATACCCTCTGTTACGAAGTAAAATACCATGAGTGGCCTTTCCTGAGGAAAGACAATGCCCAAAAAGATAAAACTTCCGGAGACAGATGACGGGGCGACCCTTTTTAATATCGACCCCATGATCCAGAAATGGCATTATGAGGTTGATTATATCCACTCATACGCTCAGGACTCCCCTTTCTTTCTAGGCCTTTCTCAAGGAAAACTTCTGGGAAGCGCCTGTATCAAATGTCCTTCAAAATTTGCCACACCCCGTTCTCACTGCATGAATTGCGGCGCGAAGACTGAATGGTTTGACCTGCCGCAGACGGGACAGATTCACACCTTCACAACCTGTTTTTTCGGTGGCGAGGCCTTCCTGGAGGAGACCCCTTTTACACTCATCCTGGTTGAGTTTGCGGGCGTTGACACCCTCTTCCTTTCCCGCTTAATCGGGACGCCATCAGATGAAGTCCGGATCGGGATGCCGGTTCAGGCCCGATTCTTAAGGAAAAGCCAATTTAAGGTCACCGACGTTTATTTTGTTCCTAAAGTAGATCAGAAATGATTGATTTTGAGCTCACAGAGCCCCAGAAAGACCTGAGGGAGGCCCTCCGGGCGTTCGCAAAATCCGTAATTTCCCCCGGAGCCGCGGAACGGGATGAAAACATGTCATTTCCCTATGACCTGATCCCCAAAATGGCCGCAATGAAGCTTTTTGGAATTGCCATTCCGGAAAAGTATGG
Organism: Nitrospiria bacterium; assembly: GCA_046756865.1. Lineage (GTDB taxonomy): Bacteria > Nitrospirota > Nitrospiria > SBBL01 > JAADHI01 > DUAG01. Next base: position 11,208 of record JBHHXE010000024.1, read on the forward strand.
GGGCGCCGGTCTCGGGACGATGGAGATGGCGATTGTTCTGGAGGAGATTGGGCAGGTTGATGGGGCAATCGCGCTCATTGTAGCCTCTCATAATTCACTTTGCACCATGCATCTCCATCGTTTTGGGACAGAGGCGCAACGGGAGCGTTATGTTGTCCCATTGGCGAAAGGAGAAAAACTCGGAGCCTGGGCCTTGACCGAGGCCGGATCAGGATCAGATGCAGCCTCATTACAGACAACGGCTGTTCTAGATAGGGATGAATGGGTGATCAATGGAAACAAGCTCTTCACAACCCAGGGTGCGACTGCCGGAATCATTGTTATTATGGCCTCAACCGCTCCAGGAAAAGGCGCCAGCGGGATCTCTGCCTTTGTGGTTGAAAAAGGGACGCCGGGCCTGAGCATCGGAAAGCCCGAAAATAAACTTGGCGTACGGGCCTCAGATACCGCTTCTCTCCACCTGGAAAACCTTCGGATTCCCAAAGAAAATTTAGTCGGCCTCTGCAATCAAGGCTTTCAGGATGTTCTTCAAATTCTCGATGGCGGGCGGATCGGGATCGGGGCAATGGCCGTCGGGCTGGCGCGTGGGGCGCTTGAAGCCTCTCTCCTTTATGCAAAAGAACGGGAACAGTTCGGCCGCCCCATTTCCGATTTTCAAGCGATTCAGGGCAAACTTTCCGATATGTCGTCAGAGATTGAAGCCGCGCGGCTCCTTGTTTATTATGCCGCCTTCCTGAAAGATCATGGAGAAGACTTCAAGCTTGCCGCTTCTGAAGCAAAACTTTTTGCATCTGAGGCGGCCATGCGTGCCTGCGCTCAGGCCATTCAAATCCACGGGGGCACGGGCTATCTGAAGGACGCCCCTGTGGAACGTTACTTTCGAGACGCAAAGATTTGCGAAATCGGAGAAGGAACCTCTGAAATTCAGAGGAGGGTGATTGCAAAGGAAGTCCTCCAATAAGAAGAATTTAATCAATAAAATTCTTAAGGGAGAACTACGCCCCGCTTCCAGACTTCTGACCTTGGTCGAACGCCGTGAACCTTCCGCAATTCCCTTCCTGAAAAAACTCTACCCTCATACCGGAAAAGCGTGGCTTATCGGGATCACAGGGCCTTCAGGCGTCGGCAAGAGCACCCTGGTGTGCCGCCTTATCTCTGCACTTCGTCGAAAAAGAAGATCAATCGGTGTTCTGGCAATCGATCCTGTGAGCCCTTTCACCGGAGGCGCAATCCTGGGAGACCGGATTCGGATGCAGCCTCATTTTCTGGACAAAAAGGTTTTCATTCGCAGCCTGACAACACAGAGGTCCCGGGGCGGTATCAGTCCGACTCTTTTTGACGCAATCCATGTTCTCGATGCGATGGGGAAAGAAATTATTATTGTTGAGACGGTCGGGGTCGGGCAGGATGAGGTTGAGATTGCAGGTCTTGCCGAGACAGTTGTTCTCGTCCTCGCCCCCGGTTATGGGGATGCGGTCCAGATTTTAAAGGCGGGACTCCTCGAGATTGGCGACATCATTGTTGTGAATAAAGGGGATCTCAAAGGCGCGGGACGCCTTGTCCAACAACTGAAAGAAATGAATCCTTCACGGACCATCATCAAGGTCTCAGCCCTTAAAGGTGAGGGGCTTTCATCTCTTACGACCCAACTGCACCAGGCACAGCGCACTCCGGAGACTTTCCGGAAGAGCAAGATCAGACTTGCAAGAGAGGAGTTGGAAGCTCTACTCCGGGAAAATCTATTCAGGGGAGGGCTGGACATTCCATTTACAAACGATGAAATAGACTCGGTTTGCAACAGAAAACAAAGCCCTTATTCCCTGGTCGGTTCCTGGATGAAAAAAAACGGGGGTAACCTTTCTTAGGATTTTTTCTTGAGTTCGAATATGACGATTTTTGCGATTTCTTTGAGGGTGTCGAATACGCCCTGGCCGGTGGCGGCCACTGCTGAAAAGGAAGGAACTTTTCTGGGGTTTAAAGCGCGGTTCAATTCATCCACGGGAACCACGTTTGGAAGATCTTGCTTGTTGTATTGAATAACAAAAGGGATTTCATCCAGGTCGAGACCTTGCTCCTTCAGGTTTTTCCTGAGATTGTCCATACTCTCCAGATTGGCTTCCATCCGCTCCACCTGTGAGTCTCCGACAAAAATGACGCCATCCACACCGCGGAGGATGAGTTTTCGGCTTGCGTCATAAAAGATTTGGCCCGGGACAGTATAAAGGTGGAAGCGGACCTTGAACCCTTTTATGCTTCCCAGAGCCAGCGGGAGGAAATCAAAGAAGAGGGTTCTTTCGGTTTCCGTGGCAAGAGAGATCATTTTTCCTTTGCTGTCTGGGTTAATCTTTTTGTAGATGTAGACCAGGTTCGTTGTTTTCCCGCAAAGACCAGGGCCGTAGTACACAATTTTGCAGCTGATCTCACGGGCAGAGTAATTAATAAAAGACATCGTCTATCCTTTGGATGGTGAAATTTCTGATTGAAGAGGCCACACGGCCATTATATTAAAGCACGGTGCTCTGCGAGGCGAATAACCAGGTGTTATCCAAACAGGTTTTCAATATCATCGTCCGTAATTTCCGTAAAAGGAGTGTGACTCCCCGTATCCGAATTTCTTGTATTCATTTTCTGCAAGATACCTTCAAATATGCCGGTGAGGGACACAACGCTCCTCTTGACCCGCAAGCGAACAAGCCCAAGAGAAGAACGATGGTCAAAGACGACAACAAGTATCGCTCTTTGTCCAATCAAAGAGATATGAATGTTATCTTTTTCACCCTCGTGGAATAAGATAGAAAACTCTTTTTCTCCAAGCAGTTCCGCCATACCGCCTGTCGCGGCTATATTCCCTGCGGTCAGAGAAGCAAGAGAGGTTGTATCGAGGTCCTGCGTTTCGCCGACGCTGGCGATAAGCTGCCCATTCTTGTCGACCAAAAAGGTGACCTTGGCGCTTGCAAGCTGGTTCAACTTCGCGAGTTCCCGATTAATCTCTTCGAAGTCCTCCTCAAAGATCTCTATACTGGTATTCAGCACTTCAGGCATTGTCCCCAGATTTGCAAATTAATCCTATATTTTATACCATGCGTTTCGCGATTACGCAAATCCTGTGTAGAAACTCCGGGTAGAAAAAAGAGAAATATCTATCGTAATACAAAGGCTGACGGAACAAGGATTTCGCTCACGCCGCCTATTTACTTTTTCATGCGCCTGAGACGATTCTTACAAAGAATCTTCCCCTTCAATCTCGCCAAGGCGGTCGATGAAATGACGCGTCCACGTCAGGTAAAGTCCGCCCGCATCTTTCATCGCCAAAGCACCTTTGACAAGTGATTGAACATCCTCCTCATCTGTGCCTTTCGCTTCAAGCGTGTCGATTGCAGCCTTGAAGTGGTGGTTAAGCGCTTCCATCGCTTTCAACACCTCTGACACAGAAGCTTCTATATTTTCTGACATGACGACTCCTTCCCAGGATAAGCCGAACCCTAAAAAAAAAACCCCACCGCATAAGCGCGATAGGGTTTTTTTAAATAAAGATCAATGGGCTTATCGGTGAACAAGTTCGATGGCATTATGTTTCGCCGCACTACAGACGACAACACAAAGCTCACACCCTTTACACCGCTGCTCGACAACCACGGCAACTTTCTTTTCTTTATTAAATCGGATCGTGTCGGCTTCCGGACAATACATGATGCACAGGCGGCAACCCTTGTGAGCGACACAAGACTCATCGATAACTTCAGCAACAGCATACATTCAATCAGACTCCATTTACTTAATATAACCCTGACGATTAGACCAACATCGGTGACTTGATCGTTTCAGCCCATTCTGCACCAAGATCGTACACACGGCGTATTGTTTCCATATTCTTCTTCAAAAGCTGTTCCTTCTTGGCAAATTTCTTTTTAATTGCTTCATCCAGGGTAGCGGTTCCCCCGGAGGCCACATATTTTTTTCCAAACCGATCTTTAATGGCAGCCTCCATGGAATCCATGGCGACCATCTTGGTCGCCCCCATCAGGGCTCCCAACATCCCCATATTGCTGGCCAGCTCAGTCCCGGCAATCTCAACAGCCAGGGTCGTTGCCGCGATATAAAAAATAGGGACGTTTTGGCTATCAAGAAACTCAAGATCGGAATCCAGAAGGGGGAGCGGAGAATCCGAATTGATAATCACCAGGCCGCCCGGCTTGATTCCGGAATAAAACGGCATCGTATAGCACTTACCCATGGTGATAACCTGCGGGTGAAACACCATGATGACATCGGGGTAGACCAACTCACCGCGATCATAAATGCGTTCGTCTGCTATCCGAACATAGCTTTCAGCCGGGGCCATCCTCTTTTCAGCACCAAAAAAAGGGTTTGAGATCGCGTACCGACCATCATACGAGGCCGCCGTAGCAAGTACATGAGCAGAGGTTACGACACCCTGCCCTCCTAAACCGGACATTCTGAGATTCAGACGCTTTCGCATTGCTAACTCCTCTGGGCTTTTGCTGCTTTAAGGGCCTTTTTCTTTCTTTTTCTCTCGGCTTCAACTTCATCCAGAAAAGCTTTCGCCTCATCTGAAACATATTCTTTAAATTCAAAGCGCTTTCCAGGGCCCTCGGAATCCCGCATCTCCTGAAGCCCTTCCATCATTTGTTTCCCAATCTCAAGAATACACGGGGTGTACAGTTGAATATAGGTCGGACCGATCTCTCTCGCAACCAGGATGGCGTTTCGGATGGCCTTCTCTACACGATTCGGTTTACTAACCGTCATCATTGCAACATAGTGACAGCCGGAATTACGCGCGATCTCTGGAAGGGGAACCTTGTCAAACTTTTTTCCGGCCGGGGCCATCTTCCCGACAAAACCTTTCTGCATCAGACCGCTTTCCTGACCACCCGTGTTCGCGTAAAGTTCGTTATCGAAGCAGATTGTCGTGAATTTCTCTTGACGAAACCATGACTGCAGGGTCATATCCAGACCAATATCGACCGTTGCACCATCTCCAGCCAAGACAACAACATCCTTGACCTTTTCAGGGAAGCGGTAGGCAAGCGCTCTTTTCAGGCCTGAGGCAACGGCATTCTGATTCCCGAAGAGCGAGTGGATGTTGTGGACCGCAACATGAGGAAAAACCAGGCTGGTACAACCGGTCGAGCCGACCATAACCGTATCCTCCGGGTTGGGGAGGCAAGCCAGGACATACCGAAAAGCAACGGACTCGGGACATCCTGCGCAGAGGGAATGCTCTTCGATAAGCTCCTTGGCCATCCCGACATCTTTCCATCCCCGGTCCGTTTTACCATAGGTCGCGTCCTCCACAAGCTCCTGATACTCAGGTGGCATAATGTCGTAGAACTCATCGTTAATTTTTATTTTTTCCTTACCCATGGACGACCTCCTTTCTTCCCGCAAGTACTTTCTTAATTTCTTCCACGATGACTTCCGGAGGCATTGTCATCCCACCGGCAACGTGCGGTCCGACGATAACACGGTCATTATCCGGAATACAGGCCTTTATTTCCCGCGCCATCCATCCGGCAACATTAAATTCTGGAACAAAGATCAGCTTTGCATTCCTTGTTGCCTGACGAATCTCCTGATGAGGAAAGGGCCGAACGGTCTTGATCTTGACAATACCGACGCGGATACCTTCGTCCGCCAGGAGGCGGGCCGCTTCCCGGCCCTGGGCAATCGCTGTTCCCGAAGAAACAATCAGGATCTCAGCATCGGACTTTTCCTCTTCAATCAGCCCGCCAATGAGGCGGATGGTGTGCTTTCGGGAGCGTTCACACGCCGCACGGACTTCCTGCTGCCAGCTGGCGTGGGTCGCGTAGCTGATGTAGTTGCTCTTCATTACAAAAGGATCCCGCATCATTCGAATGGGGGGAACCTCCATATCCATACAGGGTACCGGAGACCGATAAGGATCATAAGGGGTAAGGGCGATATCGGCAGGGGGGAGCATAACCATGTCTTTTGTATGGCTCACAAAAAAACCATCAATACACACGGCAATAGGCAAATGAACATCAGGTTCCTCTGCTACAATAAAACTCGCAAAGAGGAAGTCGAGGAACTCCTGGGCCGTCTCAGCGTGCCAGATAAGCATCCCCGTTTCGAGAATCATCCCTATTTCCAGCGTATCCGGCTGAATACTCAGGGGGGAATTGACTCCGCGGACCATCATATTAAGAACAATCGGGAGGCGGGACCCAGCCCACATCGGGAAATTCTCATAGGCACGCAGGGTTCCGGGGCCGGAAGTCGTTGTAAAGACGCGTGCGCCGCCAAATGAGGCTCCGGCACATTCCGACATCACAGCAAATTCATTCTCTCCTCTGAAATATTCACCGACGTAGCCTTCCACGTACAACTCACCCACCAGTGCGGCCGCTTCACTCTGGGGCGTAATCGGATAGGCAATTGAGATATCGACACTTGCCCTCCGTATCCCTTCCCTAACCACTTCGCTTCCTGTCATGAAATGCTGTGTCCTGGGCGCTTCAAACAGGAGATACTCAGGCTCAACAATCTTCTGACCTTTTTTATTAAAAGTCCCTACGAGAGATTTTGGATCCATGCCTCCCCCTTTCAGTTCAGGATACCCTCCTTCAAGATGACGCAGGAGGAAATATACGCTAAACGATGTTTATAAGGTTTTTTTGACGTTCTTAATCGCTTCGACCATCATCCATATCTTGTCCGGGGTCGCATCCCGAAATGAAAGCATCGCGTCTTCATGCCCGGCCTGGGCACACATTGCGACCGTGTAGCAGTCCGTTCCACCGCGAATAATTTTCAAGGAAAGATTGGCCTGGTGACAATGGACGCCGACAAACATACAGACATCAATTTTATTGTGCCAAATGGTTAAGTTCGGATGATTCGGGTTGATTTCAACTTCCGGATTAATCTTGGGATATTTGGGTCGGTAGTCGGGCATCGGAATCAAAAGTGCCCCGGGATTATGGGCCTTTAATTCATCATACATTGCCTTGATTGCAGTTGCCTTTTTTGCAGACTTTTCGTTCCAGTTCCAGAGGACAAGCGGCCCTGGGAAGATGGTCGGAACCTTCGCAGAAAGGAAACGCCTCGCGGCCTCTTCCATCGCAAGGTCTTCATGGACGATTTCGCCATGAATATGGGCCTGCCCGGGGTCGGGGAGAACCACACCGGCGCACGCAGCCGATGGGGGTAGAAATGCCTCTGGTCCGGCTAGGACACGATAATTTCCCATGAGATTAATATTCTCCGCATTTAATGTGAAGTGGTGCTTACCGCAGGTAAAGGTGGCAAAAGAAGAAATATCAGTACCATACTATTTTTAAAAAAATAGCATAGCTTCTTTTCTCAAGTCAAGGAGAATTCAAACGTCAGATCGATGCCTACATCAATAGTTTAACTGATCTATGACAATAAATCTATAGGTCCATTCCGGCAGGAAGAAGATGCATTCGACGTTCGCCTGCGCGTTGACAATGATTCTGGTAAAGTGATAGATTCTTCAATATGTTACGGGGTTGATATCGTGCTGGTTCAAATGAAGGTGCGGGGGTTGATATTTGATCCCTACAACAATGCGTATATCGTAATTCTCCGGGATGAAGAGAATACGGAAGTGTTGCCTATCTGGGTCGGAAAACCGGAAGCGAACGCAATCGGTTTGGCCCTGGAAGGAATCTTTACCCCGCGCCCGATGACCCACGACTTAATTAAGAATGTCCTCGATACGATCAATGCCAAGGTCATCAGCATTGTTGTGACCGACCTCGATGACAATACATACTTTTCCAAGACGCACTTGTTGTATCAGGACTCAGAGTTTACAATAGATTCAAGGCCAAGTGATGCGATTGCGCTGGCCTTGCGGGTTGAAGCCCCTATTTTCGCAACGGGGGGGGTTATTAAAAAGCAGAGTTCTCAGGAGTTGGATCGCTGGCTTGAAAATCTCAAGCCGGAGGACTTTGGAAAATACGACACTTGATGTGAACACGCATAGCGAGCGCAATCCCTGCCGTTCAGGGGCGGGGGTCTTCAAAAGCCTCCTGCGTCTTTTTAAACGCGCCCTCCCTTTTATTCAGACCTTTTAGCAAAACGGTAAATCCGACCTGGCACAAGATTGCAGGCGGGGTGAGCATAGAGATGAATATCCCATTGAAAGTCCATTCGGTTATTACAGATCCAAATACAGAGGCTCAGATTGTCATATTGAAGGACCCTCAGAATATGGAACTCCTGCCAATATGGGTTGGTCTTACCGAAGGAAACGCGATCCGCCTTGCAATGGAAGGGGTTGCCCCACCCAGACCTCTGACACATGATTTGCTGAACGACCTCTTGAGATCTCTTCACGTTCTGATGGACAAGGTTCTGATCCATGACATCAACGACAGCACTTATTTTGCCACAATCTACCTTGTTCAAAAAAAACCCAAAACCACGAATGACCCGGAACAATCCCCTCCGGAAGAGAACAACGAGGAGATCACCGTTGATGCCAGGCCAAGCGATGCCATCGCCCTGGCGCTTCGCATGGGGGTCCCGATCTACGTGACAGAAGAAGTTTTGCAAAAGAAAGGCTCGGAAAACCTTGATGCCTGGCTCGAAAAACTTAAACCCAAAGATTTCGGCCCTTACGATGCGTAGACTGAAATGTGCACCTCTGAAGTGAGGGAGAGAC
>JBHHXE010000025.1:0-19657 GCA_046756865.1 Nitrospiria bacterium
CAATACCCGTCTAAACACTTGACACATCTGAGAAACAAGAATAAACTGACCAGAATATTCGAATTCTTGATTTATTGGTTTCGACTTTCCTTCTGATCCGCTTCTCAATTTTCTCTCACTCGGAGGTTTGATGCCAGGCACGAATTCAGTTTCCTCAGGAAGGCCTCAAAATATACAGATCCTTGAAAGCCTACCCGCAGGCGTCTTCTGCACAACCTCCAATCAGATCATTACCTACGTGAACCCGTCTTTATGCCAAACAACGGGCTATACCCCGTTTGATTTTACAGGTAAACACTTTGACATGCTCCAGGGAGAGAATACCCAAACCCGGATCCCCTGGGAGGACCTCCTTAATGGAACCCCCTGGAGAGGGAGTATCTCCCTGCGGAAGAAAGACGGTCAGGCTTACCTCGCAGACCTGTCAATATCTCCGATCCTTTCCGGGGAATCCCAAATTATAGGATTTGCCGGTATCCAAAATGAGATCAATCCTCCTCAGAAATTCCTTCCGACACAGCTCCAATACAAGAAGGCCCTCGACATCTCCGAAAATAGCCTTCTGTTACAGAATAGAAGAGGAGATCTCCTGCAGGCTAACCCTGCATTTTGTAATATCTTTGGCGCTTCGGAATCAGAAATTATCGAACAGGGCCTCCCAGGGCTATTGACAGCCGAGGGTTGCACCGTCTTGCAGGATAAAATCCTGCCGGAGTCTCTCCAACTTGTTAGCGCGAAGGGAGAGGTTGAGGGAATTCGAAAAGGAGGCGATCTTTTCGAGCTTACTATCACCGCCATGTGTATCCGGAACAGCAATAATATCGTTGAAGGATTTGTTTCTCTTTTTCAGGACCGCACCAAAGAAAAAGAAATCCAACATCAACGTAACCAGTCCAAAAAGCTGGCCACTATGGGCGAAATGCTCGCTGGAGTTGCGCATGAGCTGAATAACCCGCTCACCAGTGTTGTTGGATTTTCAGAGCTGCTCCTCCGAAGAAAGGTGAATAAGGACATAAAAAAACAATTGAGGAAGATCTCTTCAGAGGCGATTCGGACCTCGAAGATCGTCCAGAACCTGCTCTCTGTCGTTCGCTCCCATAAGCCCGAAAAGATCCTGGTCGGGATGAATGGGGTCATTCACAATGTCCTTGAACTCAAGAGCCGGCAACTTCGCGTTGACAATATCCGGGTGGTCAAGAAATTAACCCCGGATAATGCCCTTCCCAAAGTCATTGGGGACTACCAACAGATGGTCGAGGTCCTCCTGAACCTTGTGAACAATGCCCACTATGCCATGGTTTCGTATCGACAGAAAGGAACCCTTACAGTAAAGACCGAAACCGTGGGGGACTCGGTCTATATCCGTGTCAAAGATACAGGGCCCGGAGTTCCGGAAGAAATCAGATCAAAGCTGTTTCAGCCCTTCTTCACAACAAAGTCGTCCGGAACCGGTCTTGGCCTGTCTATCAGCCGGGATATCGTTAAGGAACATTTCGGCGACCTCGTCGTGGAAGAAACAAAAAGAGGGGGCACGACCTTTATCATCCGTCTACCGATTGCTCCAGATCAGATCACCCAGCCGACTGAAGCTTCAGAAGAAGCCTTCCCCCATGCGGAAACCCTTAAAATTCTGGTGGTTGATGATGAAGAGATGATCCTTGATTTCTACTATCATTTCCTGACACAATTGGGCCACAAACCTCACTTGGTTAAATCGGTTAAAGAGGCCCTCCAAACCCTGGAGTCTGAACAGTATGACCTGATCATCTCGGATATAAAGATCCCCGGGATAAACGGTGAAACCTTTTACGACCTCTTGAAGACACGCCAGTCCCCCCTGACCAAGCGCTTCATCTTCGTCACTGGTGACATCCTCAGCGAGAGCATTAACCGGGTTTTAAAAAGGAATCATATTTGTATTCTGCATAAGCCTTTTGTTCTAAGCCAATTGGAGCGAACAATTAATCTGGTCGTACCGAATAAAAGGGTGCACACTGCGTTTAAACCTAAGGACAAAAAGTGAAAAGTAATCGTATTCTCATTGTTGAAGACGACCACGCTGTAAGGGCCGTCCTCGTAACCCTTCTCAAAGAAGTGGGTTATGAAATCAAGGCGGTTTCAGATGGACCACAGGCCGTTAAACTTGCGAAAGAAACCGTTTTCAACCTTTATCTCATCGACCTTCGCTTGCCCAGTATGAGCGGCATTGAGGTCCTGCAGGAAATTCGAAAAATCAATTCCCAGGCGATCTGCGTGGTCCTAACCGCCTACGCAACCATTGAACTTTCAGTAAAGGCGATGAAGGCAGGGGCATTCGATTTTATCTCAAAGCCTTTTCAGGTAGATGTGGTCTTGTCACTGGTGAAGAACGCCCTGGAATTCGGACGCTTAAAAAATGAAAATTACCGTCTTCAGCAGTTGGTCCGCGACAAGTACCGCTATAAAAATATGGCCGGAAACAGTTTAGCCATGCAAAAAGTTTATGATCGGATCGAACGGGTCGCAGACAGTGACAGCACTGCCTTGATACAGGGAGAAAGCGGTACGGGAAAAGAAATCGTCGCTAAGACCATCCATTTCAACAGTGCAAGAAAAAATAAACCCTTGATTCCCATCAATTGCGGCGCCATCCCTGAGGCCCTTCTCGAGAGTGAGCTTTTCGGTCATGAGAAAGGTGCCTTTACAGGGGCGACGACTTCCCGGACCGGACGATTTGAACTTGCTCACGGCGGAACGATCTTTTTTGACGAAGTCGGCGAAATGCCTATTGGCCTCCAGGTCAAGCTCCTGCGTGTATTACAAGAAAGAGAATTTGAGAGAGTCGGCGGCACAAAATCGATTCAGGTCGACGTTCGGATCATTGCCGCAACAAACCAGGATCTCGAAGAAGAGGTCCGGGAAAAACGCTTCCGTGAAGACCTGTTTTACCGCCTCAACGTAATTCCCATCAATATCCCTCCTCTAAGAGAACGAAAAGAAGACCTCCCACTTTTGATTGACCACTTTCTCCGGAAATTTAACGAAAGAAAAAAATATCAGGTTGACGGCATCTCGCCCGAGGCCCAAAAGATACTGATGGACTATCGCTGGCCAGGTAACATACGTGAACTCGAAAACCTGATTGAGCGAATGATTGTTCTAAAAAACGGGGGTATGATCACAAGTGAAGATATCCCCTCCCGAATTATCCACCCCGCACAACCCGGACATCTTTTTCAATTTGAACTCCCCGAAGACGGGATAAACTTTTCTTCAGTGGTAACGGAATTCGAGAATAAAATCCTCGATCAGGCCATGTCAAAAGCAAATGGCGTCAAGAATCGTGCGGCACAACTGCTGAAAATGAACCGCACCACTCTGGTGGAAAGGTTGAAGAGACAACCCGCCTCTGATGAGGCCTTGAGCGAATGAACAAATAACAAACCTTGACTCCCCTCGTCAACAACTTGACGCCTTAAACCTCCCTCCAACGCTTAAAACACCTGATTCTCACTGAATTTGACCATTATCCATCCCGAACAGATGGCATTGTTCTTGCTATTCTCTTGGTGATGAAGAAATCATCCTCAATGGAATGTTTCGCTTTGTCCTGGAAAATAATGAGACCTTTCGCTGTAAAATATTGCCCAAAATCTCCTTTGTCAGCCCCGGAAGTCCGGCGACTCGTCCTACTAGGCGCAATGATCCTCTCAATCTCGATTCATGGATTCGCTATCGCAGGGGATCGGGCCCTCCCCTACTTTCCAAGGGAAGGGACCACAAAACAAAACCAGCCCTTTCGTGATGTACTGAAGGCCTATTACAGTAAAAACTATAAAGTCGCCCTTGAAATGACTCTGCTTCTACGGAAAGAACAGCCAAGGGGCCCCATTTCAGAGACCGCACTCTTCCTCGTTGGGGATCTTCACCTCAAACTCGCTGAAAAGGGGGATCCGAAACATCTCCGGAAGGCACTCGGCGCCTTCCGGTCAGCTCGCTCATCCTATCCCGACTCCGAAAATGCCGTTCGTGGACTCTGGAGAATCGGACAGATCTATGCCCTCTTGGACCTTTATTATGAATCAATTGCAAATTTCAACCGCCTGATCATAAAAAATCCTAAGAGCCCTTTCGTCCCATGGGCCCAGCTCGGTATTGCAGAAACCTACCAGAGATGGGGAAAGATAAACAAAGCCCTTGAAAGTTATGATGAGATCAATATCGAAGGACTTCCGAATAAAGAAGTGGGGGAGATTGTTAGCCGACAAGCGGATCTTTACTATCGACTGGGATCATTTAAAAAAGCATTTCAAACCTATGGGAAAATACCGTCGAAAACAAGGGTTAAGCAAATGAGCCCCGAAACCCTTTTTCAATACAGTGAATCTGCATACAAAGCCCAGGACTATTCCCGTTCTCGGAAGCTCTTCATGGCTTATTTCAGTCTCTATCCGGATGCAGTACTCGCTCCGATTGCCCTTGCGAGGGTCGGGGAAACCTGGCGACTCCAGGGAAAAACAACCTTGTCCAGATCTATTTCAAAACAAATTCATTCACTCAAATCCAAACCTTCAGATACGAATATCATCAAGATCCTTGCAGCAATCAGCGACCTAAGGTTTATCCGGGACGACAAGGGAAATAGGACGAAAAAAGGTCGGATTCTACTAGAGGAAATCAGAAAGCAGTCAGAAGACCTCCTTGAAAACCCATACCTCCCTGAACCCTTCTATCGGGTTATTCTCGAAGCCGCAGAATTATCCGCCAAGCACGGGGCACTGGAAAATGCCCTGAGCATCGAAGAGGCACTCCTGGACCGTCTTTCTCCAACATTTTTAAAGAAAGAAGTCCGCTCGGCTTTTAAAGTGACTTCAGGAATAATGACCTCACAATTGACGAAGGAGAAGGATGCGATGAAAGTGATTGAAGTCTATCACCGGCATCCGAATATATTCAAATCAAAGAGATCGACCGATCCTGCTCTGCTGAAAGTCGCCATTTCCCACAAGCGCATCGGCCTATTCTCTGAAGCGGTAAGACTTCTAACGCCGTTAACGGAAAAGAAAAATAAAATACTCGGAGAAAGGGCCCTTTTTCACCTGACAGACACATATTATCAAAACGGGGATGATAGGCAGGCAGAAGAAAGCGCACGACAATTCCTCAATCGATATTCCGGAAGTAGACGTCTCCCTGACATTCTTGAGACGCTGGCCAAAGCAATAGATCGTCAAGGGAAGGTTGATCAGGCCATTCAGGAATTCCGTTCCTGGCTGAAGCGCTATCCGAAACACCGGAATCAAAAACACGTCTCTCTTTTTCTTGCAGACGCTTATCAGCGAAAAGGCAAGCTTAAATCAGCTGTCAACATTTACGCAAAAATCTACTCCAGCTTCGGAAAATTAAACAAAGATAAAAGACGCCATTCCAATCTGCACATGAAATTGGCGGACGCCTACTTCAGGCTGGGAAACTACAAGAAATCCGCATCCTTCTACAAACTGTTACTCAAAAATAAACTCAAAGGATCGGAATCGGACTGGGCGAAATTCCAGTTGGCAATGAGCTACGACAGGCTCGGGAAAGAAACTGAGAGCACTCATCTTTTTACACAACTCGCTGAGAAGGCCGAAGACCCCCTACTTAAAGAATTTTCGGTACAGAGGACCAGAAACAATCGATAGGAGATTTACAATGGCAACCGAAGAAAAAAAAATAACCCTACTGGAGCAAGCCTTCAGCAACTTTAATCGAACTTCTTTCGAGCTGGAACAATGCTATCGACTCCTTGAAGAGCAGGTCAGGCGCCTACATCATGAACTTGGAGAAAAAAATCTGGCCCTCAAGGAAATCCAACTTGAAAAAGCCCTTTTGCGGGATGAAGTCGAAAGGAATCATCGCCTGGCGGCCGTGGGAGAAATGGCGGGCCGCATGGCGCATGAGTTGAGGAATCCCCTGGGGAGCATTGAGTTGTTTGCCTCTCTTTTGCAAAAACACTTTGAATCTGACCCGGAAAAGAGAGGATGGACGGTGCACCTGTCTAATGCGGTGAAGGCAATGGACTACTCACTTTCAAATCTTCTCCTTTTCACAGGAAAACCAAAGCCTCAATGTCGCTATATCAACCTTAAAAAGGTTCTCGAAGGGGTAGAGAATTTTTCCGTCCACCTCATCAAACAAAATCACGTTCAATACAAGCAATCCATAAAGAACCTTCCCGATCTTGTCTGGTGTGATGAAGATCTGATAAGACAGGTCTTGATCAATCTGACCCTAAACGCTGTCGACGCCATGCCGCAGGGAGGAACCTTAAGCGTTTCGACAGAAACCATCCACTTTGGAGGCCCTTCGTCCGGATCATCCGACCGCAGGAAGGGAATTGAAAAGATCTTTATAACCATCTCGGACACAGGAAGCGGTATCCCTGAAGAAACCCTGCCAAAAATATTCGATCCCTTTTTCACAACAAAATATAAAGGAACAGGCCTGGGACTGGCAATTGCTCAAAATGCACTCTCAGCGATAGGTGGCGTCATACGGGTTCAGAGTGAAAAAGGTCTTGGAACAATATTTACGATTATATTTCCGCTTCACAAACAGGACCAAAATATTGAGCAGGAGGCAGGATGACCCAACCCGCCGAAGCAAAAACCATCATGATTGTCGATGACGACACGGCAATGCGTGCCGCCTTGTCTGAATCGCTGCGACAATTGGGACATTCCACCCTCACGACCTCTAACGGAGAAGATGCCCTCATCCTCTTAAAAAGAAGAGAGAAGGAAGATCCGATTACAGCTGTTATTACAGATATGAATATGCCCGTAATGAACGGGATGACTCTCTTCCGTGAGATTAAACAAGACTTTCCTCAGATGCCCGTCATCATCATGTCGGCCTTTGGCACCATTGAAACTGCCGTAGTCGCAATAAAATCGGGTGTATTTGATTACCTTGTCAAACCATTCAAACAGGAAACCCTTGAAAACCTGATTCGCCGGGTTACTTCCGACAAAAATGAACCCGCACGTTGTGAAAATATGCCCCCTCCCCTCTCCACATCAAAAGGACGAACTTTCCTGGCGCAGGACCCGTCCATGTGCAAGATCCTGAAGATGGCCAAAGTTGCCGCAGCCAGCCAGGCGACCATTCTTATCGAAGCAGAAAGCGGCACCGGAAAAGAAATTCTTGCCCGTTATATTCATGAGCACAGCCCCAGAGCCCACCGGGCCTTCGTTGCAATCAACTGCGCCGCCGTTCCGGATAGCCTCTTGGAAAGCGAACTCTTCGGCTACGAAAAAGGGGCCTTCACCGGTGCATTTTCAAAAAAGGCGGGGCGCTTCGAATTGGCCCACAAGGGAACGCTTCTACTCGATGAGGTCGGAGAGATGCCTCTTTCACTTCAGGCCAAACTCTTACGCGTCATACAGGAACGAGAAGTCGACCTCCTTGGGAGTAAAGAACCGATTTCTCTTGATATTCGGGTTATCGCAACAACCAACCGTCCCTTGTTGGAAGAAGTGAAGGCCGGACGCTTCCGGGAAGATCTTTATTATCGACTGAATGTTTTTCCTCTCCAGCTCCCCCCTCTGAGACATCGCCTCTCAGATATTCCATTATTAGTCGAGCACTTCCTCCAGGAAGGAGCAGTAAGAAACGGGGGGACCTCCCACTCCATCAGTAATGAAGCGCTCTCCCACCTGATGGCACAGGATTGGCGGGGAAATGTGAGGGAGTTGGAAAACGTTATTGAACGGGCCATGATCCTGTCTGAAGGTGAAACCATTACCCCGGAGCATTTGCTCCCCCCGGAGGGGGGCACGACAAGACCGCATCGGGCTTCCTCCGAGGTCCTGACCGTGTGGGAGGCCGAGCGAAACCTCATTCTCGACACGCTGGAACAATTTGGTGGAAACCGAACCCACGCCGCCCGCGCCCTGGGCATCAGCATTCGGACACTTCGAAATAAAATAAGAGAATATCGACAAACAGGTTCCCATCTTAGTGTTGCTTGTGGAAAAGCCACCGGAACCGGATAGGGGGAAAATATGATCATCAACCTTTTCAGCAAAACCATGTCTTTGATGGAACAAGCGCTTAACCTGAGAAGCGATCGTCATCAGGTCATCTCAGGAAATATTGCCAACCAGGATACACCTGGTTATCAATCCAAAGAAATCCGGTTTAAAGAGGTCATGAAAACAGCCAAACAGTCCACTTCGAAAATACCCCTGAAAAAGACAGACGCATCCCACCTCTCCCCACTAAGGCATGGGTTCGGTTCGGTCTCGTCTCATGCGGTGGAATCCGCCTCGACGGAATCGAATCGTCTGGATGGAAACACGGTAAACGGGGAAGTAGAGATGGTAAAGCTGGCTGAAAACACAATGATGTATAACGCTACCGCACAAATCATTGCCTCAAAATTTCAGGGGCTTAAAAATATTATTCGTGAAGGGAGGTAAACCATGAACCTGGAAGACGCCATGCGCATCTCTGCCTCCGGGCTTAACGCACAAAAAATGCGGCTCAACATCATATCGAGTAATCTTGCAAATGTTGATTCGACACAAACAGAGAAAGGCGGGCCCTACCAACGTCGGGATGTCGTTTTCAAATCCTCTCCGGTAGAGCAATCCTTTGAAACAACACTTCGGGGAAACCTTGATACATCCGAACAGGGAGTCGAGGTTTCCCAGATTGTCCTGGATCAGAGACCATTCAGAAAGGTTTATGAACCTCAAAACCCTTCTGCAAATGAGGAAGGTTATGTCCTGTATCCCAACATCAACGCGATGGAAGAGATGGTGAATATGATGTCTGCGCTCCGTTCATATGAAGCAAATGTCACAGCCTTGAATGCAACAAAGAGTATGGCTGGAAAAGCGCTCGAAATCGGACGCTGATCGTTTCTCCCTTTTCCGTAACAGCGTACAGAAAGTACCAGGAATTTACGACGAAGGAGCCAAATCAAATGTCAATTCAACCGATTGGACCAAAAGCAGTAAGCGATCTGAACCAGGTCAAGCAGGAGATATCGAATCCAGGTGAAAAACCCTTCATGGAAAGCCTTAAAGAATCGATGAATCAGACGAATTCGCTCCAATTAGAAGCAGATCAAGCTATTTCAGAGTTGTCTACAGGGAAGACACAGAATCTTCACGAAACAATGATCGCAATTGAAAAGGCAGATGTCTCCTTTCAATTAATGATGCAGGTAAGAAACAAGATTCTTTCAGCTTATGAAGAAATATCCCGGATGCAAATCTAATCATACGTGACAGGACAGATGATGACAGATATTGTAAAAGAAGTTAAAAAAGGATTTACCGGAGCAGACGGCGTCAGAAAAATTATCCTTTCTTTTGCCCTGGCCGGCGGACTTGCCTCGATGGCCGTCGTCTGGCTCTGGCTGCAAAAGCCAAGTTATCAAATCCTTTATTCCAATCTCTCGGCAGAAGACGCCGGGGCCGTCGTCACCAGGTTCAAGGAACTCAAGGTCTCCTACCAGCTTTCCCCTGACGGGACCACCGTTCTTGTCCCCGCAGAGAGGGTTCATGAACTTCGGATGCAATTGGCCAGCCAGGGACTCCCGCAGGGAGGGGGAATCGGTTTTGAAATCTTTGATCAGAGCAGTTTCGGGACAACTGAATTTGTCCAAAAACTTAATCTTCGCAGGGCCTTGCAGGGTGAACTGGGGAGAACAATCAGCCAGATTTCAGCGATCAAGAAGGCAAGGGTTCATCTCGTTGTCCCGGAGCGGGCACTCTTTTCGGAACAACAGGAAAAATCCAGCGCTGCCGTAGTGGTCAATATCAACCCCGGGCAAAATCTTTCTAAGGCACAAATTAACGGAATCACTCACCTTGTATCAAGCAGCGTGGAAGGCCTTGAACCCCAGTCCGTAACCGTTGTTGATAGCCGGGGCCAGGTTCTGAGTACGCCTGAAGAACCCGGATCTGCCCAGGGAAGCGATTCGCGCCTCATCTTTCAGGCAAACCTTGAAAAGGATATCGAAAAAAAGGTGCGGACAATGCTCGAACGGGTTGTCGGCAATGACAAGGCTGTCGTTCGCGTCTCAAGTGTTCTGGACTTCAGACAAATTGAGCTGACAGAAGAGCGCTTTGATCCCGACATTCAGGTTGTTCGAAGCGAACAGAAATCCCAGGAAAAACTGTCCGGTTCTTCGATATCGGATAAAGCCTCAGGCGTGCCAGGCGTTTCATCCAATATCCCCCAGGGGAATCCAGGGTCATCAAAGGACAAGGTAACCAACCAGAATCAGACACAGAAGAAAAATGAAGTCATTAACTATGAAATCAACAAAACGATCAGCCGCATTGTGGAACCGACTGGATCGATTAAGCGACTTTCCGTGGCGGTATTGATTGATGGTACCTATGAGGATGCTGCGAATGAGGAAGGCGAAACCCTCCGAAAATATATACCCAGGACCGAAGAGGAAATGAAAAAACTCGAAGGTGTTGTTAAGAAAGCAATGGGTTACTCCCCTGAAAGGAACGATCAGGTAGAAGTGGTTAATTTCCCCCTGGAAACCAATTCCCTTATGGAAGATGGCAGCCTTCCCCAGGAGTCAACGACAGATCAACTGGCCAAGTGGTTGCCTATTGCCCGTTATCTCAGTGGGCCAATTTTTGCCCTGCTTATATTTATGATGGTCATCAAACCCATCCTGAAGGCGCTGACGGCACCCTTGCCGCCGCCCCTTCCACTCCCCTCTCAGACAGAGGGCACGGCGGCGCTCCCTTCCGCCTCTCTACCTCAGCAATTACAAGCGCCTGGGGAAGATCTGGAGTTGGACGTCAAGCAGCCGATGGAGGATCCCATCAAACTGGCAAAGGAAAACCCCCAGGTCACAGCACAGATTGTAAAAAAATGGTTAAAAGATTCATGAGGTTTCAGTATAGGTCTTTTCTCTTCCGTAGCGGTGTTGTTGTGAGTCTCGAGTCCTTGCGTAGTGGCACAACCGGTGATGGATCTATACTCCTCACGCCTTTCCTAATAAAAATTCAGGAAAGCTGAATTCTTGAATCGTTACAAATACGCTTAACAAGGATGGACAATGGCAGAAAAACTCAGCGGCTTTGACAAGGCCGCAATTTTATTAATGAAGCTGGGTGAAGATGCAGCCTCAGAAGTTATGAAAGGACTCGATCCAAAGGATCTGCGCAAGATCGGGGCGATGATCTCGGGCCTTTCTGATGTTCCCAAGGAAGATGTCGATCTCGTATTGAGGGAGTTCTCGGAAGACGCGAGTAAAACCGGCGGGATTACCATTGAGGGTAAAGACTATATTCAAAAGGTCCTGGTGAAGGCCCTTGGAGAAGAGAAGGCAACCCATGTCATGGATGGTCTTACTACAGAGGAGGATGGAGGACTGGAATCCTTGAAATGGATGGATGCCAAGTCGATAGCAAACTTGATTCGGGGGGAACACCCTCAGACAATCAGCATCATTCTGACCCAACTTGAAATGAGCCAGAGCAGTGAGGTTCTCTCTCATTTTTCACAAGAACAAAAAGCAAATGTCATTGTCCGCATGGCGACATTGGAAGACATTCCGCCTGGGGCCTTGAAAGAAATTGGTGCGGCGCTTAAAAATGATATGAGCGTGACCGGGACGGCTTCAGGACGGAAGGTCAAAGGCGTAAAGCTCGTGGCGGACATACTCAATATCACGGACAAAACCTCAGAAGAAGCCATCATGACCTCCATTACAGAAAACCAGCCGGAACTGGCAGACGAAATCCGACAGCTCATGTTCGTCTTCGATGATCTGATTCAACTGGACAATCGGGGCTTACAGGAACTTCTGAAGGGCGTCAGCAAGGAAGACCTCTCCATCGCACTTCGTGCAGCAAAGGAGGAGCTCAAGGAAAAATTCTTCAGTAATATGTCTGAACGTGCCGTCCAGCTTTTCAAAGAGGACATGGAGGCCAAAGGGCCGGTAAAACTTTCCGATGTGGAAAAGGCCCAAATGGTCATTTTAAAAATCGCCAAGAAGCTGGAAGAAGAAGGAAAGATCGTGATCGGAGGAGGAGGAGGCGGGGGCGATGCAATGGTATAAAATTATGAAACCGGAACGGACAGAGGACTTGTGTATTTCCGAGTATTCTATGGAAGAGCTGACTCCCCTTGTCATTGAAAATAATGAATTTTCCAGGCGGAAGTCTCCCGGTATTCAGGATCCTAACAAGGGCAACAACCCGCAGGAGGAAGAACAGGCAAACCAGATCGGGGGGAAGCTATCCGCGATAGAACGGGACGCCTACGCCAGGGGCTTCGCCTCCGGGGAACAGGCAGGACATGAGCTAGGATTGAAAAAGGTTGATGGGATGCTTCAAGGCCTGAAACAACTCCTTGATGCACTCAACGACCATCAAGAAAATCTATTTAAAAGGTCTGAAGAGGACATTCTCGTCCTTGTGATGGCCACTGCGCAGCGTGTGATCTGTGAGAAATTATCCCAGAACCAGGAATACGTCATAAACACCATTAAAAAAGCCGCCCATATTATCGGTCAAAACGAATCAATCACTGTACGGCTTCACCCGAAAACGCTTGAAAAACTAAGCAGCGACCTCCCTGAAATGACCCAATTGTTCAAAGCATTTAAAACGATCCAGCTTGAACCGGACGTCAGCCTCCTTCCCGGTGAATGTACAGTAGAAAGCAGTCACCGGATGATCGATGCGCGAATAGAAAGTCAGATCTCTACGCTTGCAAAAGCGTTAAGCACAATGGAACCATCGGAAGACGATGAACAATAAAACATTACACTTGCTCAAAAAGATCAACACAGTTAATACGACTCCGATATGTGGACGCGTTTCCCAGGCAATTGGACTTGTTGTGGAAGGGCACGCAGATATATCCGCAGTTGGAGAGGTCTGTGAAATAACACCCAAGGGGCCGGAGAGCCCTATTTTGGCAGAGGTCGTCGGATTCAGGGAAAACAAGATCCTTATGATGCCGCTTGGGGAGTTAAACGGGATCGGCCCCGGAAGCGCCATTCACTCCAGTGGAAGCCGAGCGACCGCTGCAGTGGGTCAAGGCTTACTCGGAAGAGTCATCGACGGTCTAGGGTTTCCTCTTGACGGGCATGGTCCTCTCAATACGCAGGAATTGTACCCCTTGTATGCTCCTCCCCCAAACCCGCTTGAACGTCGGCGAATCAGCCACTCTCTTGACCTGGGCATACGGGCAATTAATAGTTTATTCACCTGTGGACGTGGACAACGGATGGGTATTTTTGCTGGAAGCGGTGTCGGAAAGAGCGTCCTTTTGGGCATGATCTCCCGCTATACCGAAGCTGATGTAAATGTTATCGCATTGATCGGAGAGCGTGGCCGGGAGGTCAAAGAGTTCATCGAAAAAGACTTGGGCGAGGAAGGACTCAAGCACTCCGTTGTCATTGTTGCAAGTTCTGAAAAGGCGCCCCTCATCAGACAGCGGGGGGCCTTCCTTGCAATGACAATCGCAGAATATTTCAGGGACCAGGGGAAACAGGTCCTTTTGATGATGGACTCCCTGACCCGCCTTGCGCATGCACAGCGCGAGATCGGACTCGCCATCGGAGAGCCCCCAACCACAAAAGGATACACACCATCCGTATTCGCCATGCTGCCCAGGTTTCTGGAACGGGCTGGGACTGCTTCTAATGATGGGACCATCACAGGACTTTATACCGTATTGGTAGAAGGAGACGATCTGAATGACCCGATCCCCGATGCGGCAAGGTCCATTCTGGATGGACACATTGTCCTCTCGCGCGAGATTGCGGCCAGGAACCAATACCCCGCCATCGATATTCTTAACAGCACAAGCAGAGTCATGATCGACATAGTGGATCCACAACACCTTAGAAACGCGAAGAAATTAACCGATATGACGGCAAGCTATCAAAGCGCTGAAGACCTGATTCACATTGGCGCATACAAATCTGGGAGCAACGCCAAGATCGATGAGTCCATAGAACGCCGTGATGATATCCAATCATATCTTCGCCAGGATATCCATGAAAAGGCTGATCTCAATGAGAGCCTCCTGGATTTACGTGGTCTGTTTGATGGGCCACAACAAAATCAGAAAGGGATCGTCGCAGTTTCCAGACAACCAAGAGGGCGGCACAATGCCTCATAACCATAGCAAGCTGGATACCGTCCTGAAGTATCGGAGCCGTCTTGTCGAAGAAGCCCAGATAGAACTGGCCAAATTAAAGCAACGCCTATCCATTGAAGAAACCCGGCTCCTCCAATTGGATCAAAAACGAAAGGAAGTCATTCACAATATGGCTGAGAGACAAAATACCGGAATCAAACAGGAAGAAATAAGTCTCTCCCACCAATTTATAAAACTTCAGGGAGATCGTATTCATAATCAAACAAGGTCTGTCAAGATGCTTTCCGAGGAGTACGAATCGCAACGTGCCCACCTTGAAAGTCTTTTACAGGAAAAAAAGGTGGTCGAAAATATCAGAAATAAACGTCAAAAGGTTAAAGCCGACTGGCTCAAAAAAAGTGAAAATGACATTCTGGATGAAGTTTCAGGTCGAAGAGAAGGGAGCATTTGATGAAAGCACTCCATGTCAGGCAGATTATCTTATCCATCATGGGCATCCTCTTCCTGTTATTCGTGAAACCCCTCCCACTCCTGACGCAATCGCAACCTCTGAAGGAGGGCAAGTTCAAGGAAGTTCAGCCTCCTTCCAAATCAGAAACGCCGACAAGCATGATTGAGGCGATCCAACAGAGAAATGCCGACATTGACAAGAAGTCGAAAGCACTCGAAGCAAAGGAACAAAGGCTTCAGATCATGGAAAAGGAAATCAGTAATATGATAAAAAAACATACCCGGATCCTGGAAACCATTACTCAGAAAGAAGCACAAAAAAAATCCAAACTAGAGCTGGAACAAGAAGAACGTTACCGCAGGATTTCCAAGATTTATGAAAAAATGCCTGCAGAGGATGCCGCGACAAGAATTGATAAAATGAAAGAGGCATTTGCCTTGAATCTTCTCCGGGTAATCAAGCCAAAATCTGTCGCACAGATCCTTGTTGGATTGTCCCCGGCCAAGGCCGCAAAATTGAGTGAAAAGCTCAGCAGGAAACCCCGATGATCTTATTGAAGAACCCCGCCGCAAAGCGGCGAAGATTGTACTCACCAGGCGTGTTCATAACAAAGCGTAGTCCCCTACAGTGAGGATCTATGGACGAGAAAGACCATGAGAAAAACATCGATGCCCCGGGTAAGCTGGGGAACGATCAACCTCAAGAGGACGGGGTAGAAAAAAAGAACCTGAGGATGGAAGATAAAAGTCCCAGGAAATTGACCTTGCATGATCCAATTTTTGATTTTTCTGATTTTGACGAGACCAAAGTACAAAGTTCGCCCTACATGTCTTCCGTCCACTGGTCTGTCCCCTGGTCAGATCTGATGATGACCATGTTCGTGATGTTCGCTGTCCTGTTCGCTTCTCTTCGCAACAAGAGAGATCTTCTTGATATTTTTCAGCCCGAGGTCGGATCAGAAGTAAAGACCACCATGATGAAACCGAAAAGAGGTCTTTCCTTCGGGGAATTTGAACTTAGCCCCGACAGGCTTTTTGAGATCAGCCAGCAGGCTGTGAGAGAAGCGAGGCTGGAAGATATCTCCGTGGTTCTAGAGGAAGACCGTACGGTTCGGGTCAGCATACGCGGTCCCCTTCTTTTTGATCTGGGCAAGGCCGAGTTGAGATCTGAGACCCGGGAATTTTTGAAGAAGATCGCTATGGTCCTGAGAAAGACACCCAACGAGATTCATGTTGTGGGACATACAGATAATTTCCCCATAAGCAATGCCCTTTTCCAAACAAACTGGGAACTTTCAGCAATACGCGCTTCGAGAGTCGCCAGATACCTGATCGAATCGGGTGATCTTAAACCCGGGCGATTCAGCATTCTTGGACACTCCATGTACCGGCCTGTTGCACCGAATACCACTGAGGAGAACAAGCAAAAAAACAGGCGCGTAGAAATCATCATCACTAGGAACCACTACACTGAGAACCCGACGAGGTAAAAACATGAGACCCAGTAACTTTATCGCTGCCTTCATCTGTATCCTTGTCTTTTTGATCAGCTTTCTTCTGGCCGAAGGCGATGTAATGGCCTTGTACTTTAATCTGGTTGCCTTGCTTGTGGTTATTTCCGGCACAATCGGCGCGATCTTCATGAGCTATCCATTCTTCAGGATAAAATCCGCGCTTCTCGTAGCCAGAAATGCCTATCTTTCCCGATTACCAAGTCAGGACAGTATCATCAAGGCGCTGTTGGGATTAGCAGTCAGGAGCCGCTACGATGGGATTTTATCTCTTGAAAAATCCCTTGGACACTCAAGCACTTCTTTTCTGAAGGATGCTTTAAATATACTTGTCGACGGGCACAAGGAAGAAGAAATTAGGGAGGTTCTTTTCACAGAGATGTACTTCTTCAAACAAAGACGGGAGCAAAATGAAAGGGTTTTCAGGAGTATGGCAAACGCTGCGCCTGCGTTCGGGATTATTGGGAGCGTCATCGGCCTGATCGGGATGCTCTCAAACCTCGGGGATGCTGAATTCATCATCAAAACGATCCCGATCGCTTTGACCTCGACGCTTTACGGAATATTACTCAGCAATTTTATCCTCACCCCTATCGCCGAAAACATATACGTCCGCACGCAAGAAGAACTTCTACTACAAAAACTCATTGTCAGCGGCGTCATGGCCATCAGCAGCGAGCAGAACACCTATACCCTCGAGAAAAAACTCTGTTCCTTCCTAACCCCCTCGGACCGTCCCGGCCACCAGAGAAGTTTTGAGGAAATCCGGAAAAAATATCTAAAGATGAGTTTTCAGGAGAGAATAGAAGAACCCGTGAAAACGACATAAGAAACCAATACCGCCTAGGGTTTTCTTCTTTTCGGGATATAAAGCTCGGTGACGGTTCCGGAAAAGGTTTCCGCTGCCATGGAGACTGTTTCCGAAAGCGTTGGATGTGGGTGTATCGAGAGGCTGATATCTTCGTCCGTGCAGCCCATCTCAATCGCCAGGGCGGCTTCGGACACGAGATCTCCGGCGTGGACCCCGACCGCACCCATCCCGACCACCTGCTTCGTCTGCGGATCAAACAGCAGTTTGGTCAGCCCTTCACTTCGACCTAGTCCCAATGCGCGTCCGCTCGCAGCCCAGGGGAAAACGCCCTTTTTATAGGCAATGCCGTGAACTTTTGCATCTCCTTCGGTGAGTCCCACCCAAGCAACTTCGGGGTCGGTGTAGGCCACCGATGGGATCACGCGTGCGTCAAAAAAACTCTTCATTCCGGCGCAGACTTCGGCGGCAACCTTGCCCTCGTGTGTTGCTTTGTGCGCCAACATCGGTTGACCCACGATGTCTCCGATGGCAAAAATATGTGGGACATTGGTGCGCTGTTGCTTGTCCACGGGGATAAAGCCTTTCGCATCGACGCGAAGACCTGCTATTTCTGCATTGAGCATTTTGCCGTTCGGTGCGCGGCCCACAGACACGAGTATACGGTCGTAAGCCGAAGCTTTCGGTGCATTCGGGCCTTCAAAAGTGACATTCAGACCCGCTTCTAAGGATTTGATCTCTGTCACACGGGTATTGAGGAGGATGGATTCATACCGAGCCGAGAGATACTTGTGTAGAGGTCGAACCAAATCTTGATCACTCCCCGGCATCAGTTGGTCCGTCATTTCAACAACACTGACACTGGAACCCAATGATTGAAAGACACAGGCCATTTCCAAACCAATGATCCCGCCGCCCACAACAAGAAGCCGTTTTGGAATATCCTTCAGGGACAGGGCATCGGTCGAATCCATCATTCGGTCGTCATCCCAGGGGAAGCCGGGAAGTTTGATGGCATGAGAACCCGCTGCAATAATGCATCGATCGAATGAAATCCTTTGCGGCTCTCCTTCGCTTTCAACGCGAAGAGCATGCGGGGAGATAAATTGTCCTGTCCCACGCACAACCTTTACACCTCTCCTCTTCGCCAAGCTTGAAAGGCCGCGTGTTAACTTTTGAACCACTCCCTGCTCAAAAGCACGTAATTGGGTGAGGTCTATTTTCGGCTTGCTAAAATGAATGCCCTGTTTGGTCATGGCCGCAGCTTCATTGATAATCTGGGCCGTATGCAAAAGCGCTTTAGAAGGGATACATCCGACGTTAAGACAAACCCCGCCAAGCGTTTCATAACGTTCCACAAGAATCACCTTCTTTCCAAGATCTGCAGCACGAAAGGCCGCTGTATAACCTCCAGGACCAGAACCGAGCACAAGAACCTCGGCATGAAAATCTCCACTGATCCTCTCTTCTGTTCTGGGAAGAAGATTTTGGTTCATCAAAATATTCCGTTAGTATACAAAAAATGGATGCACAGCGATTGTCCCCAGGAGCAGTAATTGATCTGCGGCAAAGATCATTTCACTTCCTTACTTGAGACCTTCCCGTCCATGGGGTGATGTCAGATCCATTTCGGGCCCTACAGGAACGATTTGGGTCGGATTGATGTCGGTATGTGTGACATAATAGTGCCGTTTGATATGGTCAAAGTTCACCGTCTCTGAAATCCGCTCATGTTGATAAAGATCCCGTAAATAACCATACAAATTCGGATAATCTATAATTCGACGTAGATTGCATTTAAAATGGCCATGATAGACGGCGTCAAATCGGATCAGGGTCGGAAACAGCCGCCAATCCGCTTCAGTGAGTCGGCCTCCCACCAGGTAGCGCTGCCCGGAAAGACGTTCTTCCAGTTGATCGAGGGCGCTGAATAGCTTCCGGACAGCCTTATCATACGATTGCTGTGTCGTGGCAAATCCCACGCGATAGACACCATCATTCACATTCGGGTAAACAAGGTTATTTATCTCATCTATCCTGAGCCGGAGACTATCCGGATAAAGATCCAGATCACTGTCTGTAAAATTATCGAACGCACAATTCAACATCCGGACGATATCGACTTCAGAGTTGTTTACAATACGGCCTCGCTTTTTATCCCAGAGAACAGGAACAGTCACCCGGTCGCCAAACTTTGGGTTCGAGGCCTTATAGGCCTCGCTCAAATAATGAAAACCGTTTATCGGATCTTCAGAACACCCGGGTCTTTCCCGGAAGGCCCATCCGCGTTCATCCCGAATCGGGTCAACGACGGTGATCCCGATAACGTCTTCGAGCCGCTTGAGAGATCGCACAATTATCGTTCGGTGTGCCCAGGGACAGGCAAGGGAAACGTAAAGGTGGTAGCGATCCACCTCTGCAGGATAATCGGAATTCGGGTCTCCTTTCACCCAATCCAGAAACTGATCTTCCTGCCTTACAAAATCCCCCGCTTCACTCTGCTCACTTCGAAAATCCATCTCTGTACAATCTCCTTATAACACTAAAAACAAAATATTGGACAGCTTGACCTTTTCAGGATCATCAGTACCGCGAACTACGGATAATATTCTCACTTTCATCTCAGGGTCAAGATAAATATAATTGCAGATCCCTTCATCAATCTCTTTGTCGACCGATTTCTTCCCGGACTTAATCCGGCATCCAGGAAATTAGGCACTATAACCGGTCCTATCAAAAAAGCCGGGTCTAAAGTGTATACCGGAAT
>JBHHXE010000026.1:0-19321 GCA_046756865.1 Nitrospiria bacterium
CAGTCTTTTCAGGCGAATCGGCGGTTTCTCATTCCGCAATCGCGGAATGAGGGGTGGACTTGGCCCTTGTATCGCCCGCCGCCGGGGTAATACAATATAGAGTAGAGAGCATATAGGGAAGAGGGCTATAAAATGGAACCGCTATCAAAGCAGAAATGTGAAGCCTGTCGTGTTGGGGCACCCTTAGTGACAGAGGAAGAGATCAAGGCACTTATGCCCAAGATTCCTGAATGGGAAATGATTCAGGAAGAGGGGATGAACCGTTTAAGGCGGGTCTTTGATTGTCAGGGTTTTGAAGCGGCATTGTCTTTGACCAATAAGGTGGGTGCAATTGCGGAAGAAGAAGGCCATCATCCCGCCATTTTGACGGAGTGGGGCAAGGTGACGGTGACATGGTGGACTCATAAGATCAAGGGACTGCATGTTAATGATTTTATCATGGCGGCCAAAACAGACCATCTTGTCTGAGAGAGGTATGCCATCGTCTTCAGGGCATGCGTTACCTCCGTCCAATTCCCACACAAGATTTTGATTGAGAAGATGTGCCCCCGCCGTTATTATCACCCTTTTCCAGACGGCTTCCTTCCGTGTCTCCCGGGCCGATCACCTATCATGATCGATATTTTGAAAAAAACTGCCGAAGCGCAGCGGGGTTTGCGTTCGCTTTGTGTGTTCAATGAATAACAGGCACTTTGCAGAGTGGATCATCCGGTCACGTTGGGCGATTATTGTAGGTGTTTTTCTCATCGTCGCTTTCGTTGCGTCCGGTGCGCGTCGCCTCGGGTTCTCGACGGACTACCGCGGCTTTTTCAGCAAGGAAAACCCCCAGCTTCAGGCCTTTGAACGACTCCAGAACATTTACACCAAAAACGACAATATCCTCTTTGCAATTGTTCCAAAGGAGGGAGATGTCTTTTCTCATCATACCCTGGCGGTTGTTGAGGCTCTGACAAAGGCATCCTGGCAAATTCCATTTTCTCTCCGGGTGGACTCCCTGACCAACTTTCAGCATACGAGGGCGGATGGCGATGAGTTGATCGTGGAAGACCTGGTGCGCGGTGCGGTCTCCTTTTCATCTTCTGATCTTAACCGAGTCAGGAAGATTGCCCTTTCAGAGCCTTTTCTGGTGAATCGCCTTCTCTCTCCTTCCGGAAGGATAACCGGGGTGAATGTGACGATTGGCCTTCCCGGTGAATCTCTTGGTGAGGTGCCTTCCGTGGTCCAATACGCGCGTGAACTTGCTGAAGAGATACGAAGGCGGTATGACGATGTGGATGTCTACCTGAGCGGCATGGTCATGATGGACAACGCCTTTAACGAAGCAAGCCAGCAGGATATGTCGAAGCTTGTTCCTGTGATGTTCCTGATCCTTGTGTTTATGATGGGACTCTTGCTTCGATCTTTCTACGCCACGATCGCAACCATTCTGGTCATTTTTCTTTCAACTGCTGCTGCGATGGGTCTTGCCGGTTGGTTTGGAATTCTCCTGAGCCCCCCTTCCGCCAGCGCGCCCACTGTGATCATGACCCTGGCAATTGCCGACAGTATCCATATCCTGGTCACCCTGCTGCAGGAGATGCGCAGAGGGAGCTCAAAGCACGATGCCCTGATCACTTCGCTCCGTGTCAATATCCAGCCTGTTTTTCTTACGAGCCTGACGACGGCCATTGGTTTTCTCAGTATGAATTTCAGTGACGCCCCGCCTTTCCACGATCTGGGCAACATTGTGGCGATGGGTGTTACGGCGGCATTCCTGCTCTCGATAGTTTTTCTTCCAGCCGTCATTTCCGTTTTTCCGATCCGCGTAAAAGAGAAGATCCAGGCAAAGGGAAAAATTGTAGATGCACCATTTATGGATCGGTTTGGAGAAACGGTCGTCAGGCATCGCAGGGCCCTACTCCGGGGGACGGCAATTTTCATTCTGATCTTTCTTTCGGGGATTCCTCTGATTCGCCTGGATGATCAATTTGTGGATTATTTTGATGACCGATATTCATTTCGCAGGGACACCGATTTTATCGTCGAGAACCTGACCGGGATCTACAGGATCGATTATTCACTCGCGTCCGGTGAAGAAGGGGGCGTGAACGATCCGGCATATCTGGCCGGGCTGGCATCATTTGCCACGTGGTACCGTCAACAGCCAGGGGTGCTGCATGTCAGCACAATCGTGGAGACGATGAAACGACTGAACCGGAATATGCATGGGGATGATCCTGCTTATGATCGCCTTCCGGAGGATCGCCAGTTGGCTGCACAATATCTCCTGCTCTATGAGCTCTCTCTGCCCTTCGGGCTTGATCTTAACAACCAGATTAATCTTGACAAATCCGAGACTCGAATGACGGTTACCCTGAAAAACCTGTCGTCGAAAAAGGTGCTTGAGCTTGATGCCCGTGCACAGGGTTGGCTGAAGGAAAACCATCATGAAGAAATGCAAACAGTCGGGGCGGGTCCGACGATCATGTTTGCACATATTGCAAAGCGGAATATTGAATTGATGCTGAGAGGAACTGTTTTTGCGTTGGTGCTTATCTCCTTGATACTCATCTTTGCCTTTAAAAGCGTTAGGATTGGGCTGGTCAGCCTGATCCCGAACCTGATCCCGGCTGGTATGGCATTCGGATTGTGGGGAATGCTGGTGGGGCGGGTTGGTGTGGCCACATCAATCATCACGGCCATGAGCTTCGGGATAGTGGTAGATGATACCGTGCATTTTTTGAGCAAGTACCTTCGTGCAAGACGGGAGCTTCACCTGGGCGCCAGCAACGCGGTCCGGTATGCTTTCAGGACGGTCGGGACGGCAATCTGGGTGACCTCGGCTATCCTGATGGCGGGTTTTTTTATCCTGACCTTTTCCGGGTTCGCCATTAATGCCCAGTTGGGTCTCTTAACTTCGATTACAATCGCCTTTGCTCTGACTGCAGATCTTTTATTTCTTCCTCCATTTTTGATCTTTCTTGAAGGGAGCCGAACCGAGGACGAGGCAGCGCCTCCGGATACAACAACGCTTGAAGGGGAAGTATGAACATCCACCGTGGGCACAGTTTCTCTCCTCCCATGACGCGGTGCTTCAAAAGATTTCCGGCCATGATCGGCACGGCCTTCATTTGGGATTATTATAAGAGTGCTTGTACCAGTGGAGTGCCAGGAGGGTCTTGCTGTCCACGATTTTCCCAGAGCGTCCCATCTGGAAGACCTCCTCAAAAGGCAGGGTGACAACCTCCAGAAACTCTTCAGGATCAGCAGATGTCTCCGAACTGGGCGCCAGATCCCGGCCCAGGAAAACGGCGATTTTCCCGGTTGAAAACCCTACAGAGTGATAGATACTGAAGAGAAAGTCGAGTGTGTTGGGGACCATCCCGATTTCTTCAATGGTTTCCCGTCGCGCGGTTTCCAGGCGGTCTTCATCTGCTTCCAGGAGGCCGGCCGGAATTTCCAGGGTCACTTGAGAAATTGCCGGACGATATTGTCTGACAAGGCTGACCCTCTCCTCCTGATCGATTGGAAGGACCCCGACGGCATCAGGCGGCGAGACGATTTCCCTCAGGGCCTCTTTTCCATCCGGAAGCCGAACGGTATGCTCTTCGGTGTGGAGATAGCGCCCCTGATAAACGGTTTTTTTTCTGACCAGTTTTTCTTCCAGATCCATTCTGCTTTTCTTTCTCCGCAGCGCGAGTGATCATATGATAAAGGATTGCATCCCATTGTTCAATCCATCGTCTGTCCCTAAAACGGTTGACCCGCGATGAGGTAGTAGTGTGGTTTGTCTTCGGCGGCAATCGGAGAGTCGATTGGAATGGCAACATCAAAACGGACAATCGTTGGATATAGTCCGAAAACATCGAGGAAAAATCGAAGGCCGGCGCCGATGTCGCTCTTGTACTGGCTTACCCGAAAGATGTTACGTGAGTCTGTGACTGTTCCGACATCTGAGAAAAGAGCGATCTGCAATGTGCGCTGGTTTGCCAGACCGAGAACCTGAAGGTCTGTTTCCCTCAGTAGGGGAAAACGGTACTCAAGAGAAAAGAGTGCCATATTTTCTCCCTCAAAAGCCAAAGCCGTATACCCTCTCATTTCTGTGCCGCCTCCCAGAAAAAAACGGTTATTTTTGAAGAGCCTTCCAAAAGATTCCCCGAGAAAAATCCGCGTGCTGACTTCGTGGTGGTTGGAGAAAGAGAAGATCCTGCGGAGGTCAAGTTCGATAAAGAAGGAGTTATCATATGCGTCTCCTGTGAACTTTTGATTGTATTTAAGCCGGGTGCTGAGCGTGGGGTAGGTTCCTGTCAAGCGCTGGATGTTCTCCTCCAGCAGGGGAATTTCCGGGTAGTTTATCTGGTATCCAAGATCAAGGAAGCCCGCGGATTCTTCCTGGAAATTTCCCGGGGCCGTTTTGCGTTTTTCATTGGTAAGGCCGGAAGAGACAAGGTGCCCGTTCTTCAGTGTTATGGCATAGCCGATCCGGGAAACAGTGCCGACGTCTGAACGCGAAAAGAATAGTTGAATCCAGCTTTTCGTATCATAAGTACGCTGGAAGAGAAGTCCCGCCCGATAGCTCAGAAAGCGGGTTTGAAAATCATAGTTGACTGAAAAATCATCGAGCAGGAACTTCCATGAGGGGGGAACGCGGTTATTCAACCGGCTTGGATCGCTTGAAAATTTGTGAGGATCGAGTGTGACGGTTTTGATCTGTGAGGGTGTTGTTACGGACACTTCATGCGATTCTCCGACCCCATCCCAGATCAGAGGGATCTCCGTTCCATCTTTTTCGTAAAGGATAATCTCAAGCGGTTCGATTCCTTCTCCCTGCTTTTTGATGAGAACCCGCGTTTCAAACTTGTCCTGGACTTTCTTGCGTTGAATCTCTTCGATGCTGAAATCAAGGCGCGGTTTTTTTTCAAGCCATTGATCTATAAGAGGTCCGACCTCCTTGTTCTGTGAGCTTTCCAGGAGGGTCTTTCTGAAGGAGGGACGAGGTTCAGATTTGAGCTTCTCGCGATAGCGAAGTACGGAGCGGCTGAAGGTTTCGTTGCCGACAAGGATTTTCAATCGATAAAAAATGCCGGACCCTTCCAGGCCTGGATGATTGAATAACCGGAGGTCTTCTTCTGCGAGTGGATCGTCCGCGTCCGGGAAATAAACCTTCCGCATTGGGAGAGATCTGGAGTACAATATCTGATCGATGATGGGGAAAAATCCCAGAGGTTTCAACCAGTTTTCCAAACGGCGCTCCTTGCCGTATTTTTGCAGAATGAATCGTTTTGCGTCGAGATGGGCCAGACCTTCTGCGACCCAGGCCTCTTCATGAGGGAGCTTTTCTCTCCAAAAAATAGAAAAGAGCTCTTTTGCCAAACGCATTTCATGAAACCTTTTTAAGAGAAAAAAGACTTTGAAAAACCTTTCATTGATGTAGAGCAGCTGAGATCCTGATGCAGTCAGATCCTGAAAAAGGTAGGCATCGGTTAATGTGATCCGGGTGATCGGAATTGCCCCAATCTGCTCCTGAAAAAAGGAGACCATTTCCTGCGAGGCCGAGACAATTTCTTCGGCGCCCTTTTTACTTTTCAAGTGCGTGTAATAAATGATTTCAAGGCCATTCTCATGGATGTCGTGGCGAATGGCCTGCTCTACTATAGAAAGAGAGAAGAAGGGGGTTGTTTTCCCTTCCATGAAATAGGTCAGATAATCTCCTTCGATGCCCGTCAGATTGGGCCGAACAGAGGAAATCACCTGAAGCCCTTCTTTCAGTTTGAAGAAAACGCGGAAATGGCTATTCGGTAGGGAGCGGGCAAGATCCCATTTCCCGTCGATGCGTGCCGGGAGATACGGATGCCAGCCCCCCTGGAGGGTGACCAGATCTTTGTGAACGCCAAAGCGCCCCTTTTTTTCAGGGAGACTGGTCGTAAAATGAACAGAGAAGCGGCCTGTTCCCCGAGGAGGAATCGGTTCGGCGAGTTGAACCCGCATCAGGGTGTCCTGGCCCGGCTCCAAAGCATGACTCAGGCTTTTCCCTGCGTCGTCTTTAACAGAGGTCACCCGAATCCCGCCGGCGTTAAAGACGACTGGATAAGCCCGTTTGTAATGGGTTTGACTGATTGAGGGATCTTCTCTGCGGTAGCGGTTTGGATAAAGGATCAGAATGATCTCAGACAGAGGACCTGTCCCGTTGTTGAAGAATGTAATCTGTTCACGTCCTTCAATCTGGTGGGCTGCCTCACTGTATGTAACGGACAGGTCGTATACTGTTTCAGATCCTCGGGCAGGGGATATGCAGACAAAGGATAAGAGAAGCAAAGCGATGATTATCATATGTCCTATTATAGCAAATACTTGTTAATCCAAATACCCGATTTGGAAAATGAGTATGACCTTGTCAATTCTCTCTCCGACAGGCCACGAAGTTCCTGTTTCTCCCGAATGCCATTGATTCTTTGCCTTCCTTTTTATATGGTAGGCGGATGTCCAAGCCGGAACTCATCACCGAAATAAGAGAAGAAATCTCTGTCAAAGGGCCCATTCCGTTCGTGCGTTATATGGAAATGGCCCTTTATCATCCCCTCTACGGCTATTACGCCTCTCCGGGTGAGAAGATCGGCTGGAAGGGAGATTACTATACCAGCAGCAGTGTCCACCCGGTTTTCGGTGAACTTATTGCCAAACAGGTGCTGCAGATGAGGGAGGTCTGCGAAAAGGCGTCATCATCCAATCCGGAAATAATCTTTACTCTGGTGGAAATGGGTGCCGGGAAGGGGACCCTCTGTTTTGACATCCTGAACACGATCAGGCGGGAAGCGCCGGGTGTATTTGAGCGGCTTCACTATGTCATTATTGAGGAGAGCCGTTGGCTTCGGGAGAAGCAGGCTGCATGGCTTGGCCCAATCTTCTCAGGACAGATCAGATGGGAGGATGAAATTCCCCAAAAACTGACGGGCCTTGTCTTGAGTAATGAACTTTTAGATGCCTTCCCTGTGCACCGCTTACGTGTTGGGAGCGACACAATTGAGGAAATCTATGTCGATTGGGAAAATGATGGTTTTGTTGAGATCCTGGGGCCGCCCTCCTCTCCCCGCTTACAAAACTATTTACGTCGTCTTCCTTTTCGCTTTGACCGGCCAACGGAACTGGAGATCAACCTCAAGGCACGTGATTGGGTCCGTCAGGTTGGACAGGCGCTTTCGCGGGGTTTTGTCCTGACCATTGATTACGGCTACCCGGAAGAGACGCTGTATTCTTCCCGCCGCCCGCAAGGGACCTTTCTTTGCTACCATCAACACAAGACCAACGAGGAACCCTATGAGCGTGTAGGAGAGCAAGACATGACATCACACGTCGATTTTACATCACTGAAGCGATGCGGGGAAGAAGTTGGTTTGTCCTGTCTTGGTTTTACCGACCAGTGCCACTTTCTCATGGGCCTGGGGATTTCTGAAAAGATGGCAGAACCGGCAGAGCGCATGGATCAGTCTGCCGAGGCACGGCAGGCCTTTCTGGCGATGAAGCGTCTGATGGCCCCGGAGGAAATGGGGAAAGTCTTCAAGATCCTGATTCAGACAAAAAACCTTCCCGCCGATATCCATCTGGACGGCCTTCAATTTAAGCCTTTTTTTCGTTTTTCTTAGCCCCCAAAGTATCTATTTTCTAGAGATTTTCCGCCTAAAAGACGGGAATCGGGAAACCTTTTTCAAATTCTTGACTTTATTATTTTTATGTCATATTATTCGGGTTCATTTGCCTTTCGGGGGGAGAACGGCGACAATGCCCACAGATACTTTGCCTTCAAATTACCTTCCAGTCCTGGTCTTTTTCTTCATTGCTTTGGGCTTTGGCGCCGTGACCATTATCATGGGGTATCTGGTCCGGCCAAGTAGGCCATATGACAATAAACTTTACCCCTATGAAAGCGGAATTCACCCCGATACAG
Organism: Nitrospiria bacterium; assembly: GCA_046756865.1. Lineage (GTDB taxonomy): Bacteria > Nitrospirota > Nitrospiria > SBBL01 > JAADHI01 > DUAG01. The sequence goes on from JBHHXE010000026.1 coordinate 7,922, forward strand.
ACGCCCGTCAGCGATTTCCCCTCCGTTATTATATGATTGCAATGCTCTTTGTCCTCTTCGACATTGAGATGGTTTTTCTTTACCCCTGGGCCGTTAGTTTCGATCACCTTGGCCTCTTTGGTCTTGTTGAGATGCTTTTGTTCCTCTTGATTTTGTTTGTTGGTTACTTTTACGCATGGAAGAAAGGAGCGCTTGAGTGGGACTGATCCGGCATCAATTTGAAACGAACATTGTGACCACATCGCTTGATTCCGCGGTGAATTGGGCCCGAAAATCGGCCTTGTGGCCGATGACCTTCGGTCTGGCCTGTTGTGCGATTGAGATGATTGCTGTTGTGTCTTCCCGTTATGATCTTGATCGCTTCGGCGCCGGGGTTTTTCGTGCGTCACCGCGTCAATCGGACCTTATGATTGTTGCCGGGACTGTGACGCGAAAGATGGCTCCTGTGATAAGAAGGATCTATGACCAGATGGCGGAACCACGATATGTGCTTTCGATGGGTTCATGTGCCACGTCCGGGAATATTTATAACAGCTACAGCGTCGTACAAGGTGTTGACCGTTTCGTGCCGGTAGATATCTACGTCCCTGGCTGCCCGCCACGCCCTGAGGCCCTTCTTGCAGGTATATTGCGGCTTCAGGAAAAAATAATGACCGAAAAGATCTTCAGGAAGTAATCGGGGAGACCGGGCTTCAATCTTTTCCATGTCCCCGGGACAACTACGGCTTCGGCTGCAAGGCAAAGAAAAATGGAAGATATCGCTCAAAAAGTTAAAGAAAAGCATCCAGGGGCCTTCCTCGAATCGAAGATTGTTTTCGGTGAGTTGACGATTACCCTTAAGAGGGAAGGCTTGCTGGAGGTGTGTCGCACGCTCCATGATGATTCCGCTCTTGATTTTGATTTTATCACTGATATCTGTTCCGTTGATTTTCCGAATGATCTGCCCCGTTTTGAAATGATCTACCAACTGTATTCAGTCCGGAAAAACCATCGGATACGGCTGAAAGCTCGAGTCCCAGAGGAAAATTGTGTGATTGATTCGGTTGTCGAAGTTTGGCAGGGGGCAAACTTCATGGAGCGGGAAGTTTACGATATGATGGGTATCCGTTTTAATAACCATCCTGATCTTCGCCGTATCCTGATGACGGATGACTATGCAGAGGGCTTCCCGCTCCGGAAAGATTTTCCGGTCGAAGGTTTTGGGTGGAGAGATCAGTTTGAGTTTTCATAACAAAAATGCTGGGAATGACTGAAGAAATATGACTGAGAATCAAAAAGATAGTGTCGTTGAGTATGACCACTACGGCGATGACGCTCCCAATGTCGAGTTAAAGGAGGGAAAACCTCAGAAGCGTATCGAGGATATGCTCCTGAATATGGGGCCGCAGCATCCTTCGACCCATGGCGTCCTTCGCATTGTTCTGAACATGGAAGGAGAGACAATCGTTAAGGCGACGCCCCACCTTGGTTATTTGCACCGGGGCGTCGAGAAACTTGCCGAGAACTCAACCTACAGCCAGATTATTCCACTGACGGACAGGCTCGACTATGTCTGTTCGATGACCAACAATTATGCCTTTGTCCGGACCGTGGAGAAACTCCTTCAGGTGGAGGTTCCGGAGCGCGCCGAATACATCCGAACGATCGTGGCCGAAATGCAGCGTCTAGCCGGTCACCTTTTCTGGCTTGGGACGCAGGCGCTCGATATCGGAGCCATGACCGTCTTTTTCTATACCTTCCGGGAGCGTGAGGTTCTGCTTGATCTTTTTGAGCTTCTCTGCGGCGCAAGGTTGACGATGAGTTACTATCGTGTGGGAGGCGTAGACCGGGAGTTGACTCCGGAAATTATTGAGGCGCTTTATAAGTTCATCGAGGACTTTTCTGAAAATATTGACGAGTACAACACGCTCCTTGCAACAAACCGTATTTGGATGGGCCGGTCAAAAGGCATCGCCATCATCTCTGCGGAAGATGCCATCAACTTTGGACTTTCCGGTCCGACATTGCGTGGGTCCGGTGTCAACTATGATTTAAGGAAGGCCGAGCCTTACGGGGTCTACGACAAGGTCGAATGGGAGGTTCCCCTGGGTAAGAACGGGGATACCTATGACCGTTACTGGATTCGGGTCGAAGAGATGCGGCAGAGTGCGAGAATTATCAAGCAGTGTCTTGATCAGATTCCAGAAGGGCCGTACAAGGTCGATCTTCCTATGATTACTTATCCCCCGCGTGATCGGATCGAGACGGACATGGAGAGCCTGATCCATCACTTCATGATCGCAACCCAGGGTTTTGATGTGCCGGAAGGGGAGGTTTACTCTGCGATTGAAGCACCAAAGGGGGAGCTCGGATTTTATATCCTCAGCCAGGGGGGGAATAAACCCTATCGTCTGAAAATCCGTCCCCCCTCCTTTATCCACATGGGGGCGTTTGACCATATGGCCCGGGGGTATATGATTGCCGATATTGTGACCATCTTCGGGACCTACGACATTGTAATGGGTGAATGCGATCGCTAGGAAGCGTAATGCCTGGGGGTGACAACGGGAATAACGGGTGGTTTATGCATCGCCCCTTTCTCGCACCGTATTACGGAGGGTCAAAGGAAGGTTTATGAAGCTGAAGGTATTATCCGACAAGACGAAGGACAGGATTGAGGCGGAGTATCCGAAATATCCGGATAAACAGTCGGTTCTGCTTTTTGCGCTTCGGGTGACACAGGGTGAGCATGGACATCTCTCGGAAGATGCCATGGTGGATATTGCGGAATTGCTGGATTTGACGCCCATTCAGGTGTATGAGGTGGCTACGTTTTACAGCCAGTATAACTTGAAACCGGTTGGAAAATACTTTATACAGGTTTGCAAGACCCTCTCCTGTGCTTTGGTCGGATCCGGGTCCACTGTAGCCTATCTTGAGGCGAAGTTAGGAATCCGGGTTGGGCAGACAACATCAGACGGTCTCTTCACTTTGAAGTTGGTGGAGTGTCTTGCTGCCTGCGGAAGCGCGCCGATGATGCAGATTAATGACCGCTACTATGAGTCACTCACTGAGGAAAAAGTAGACCGGATACTGGATGATCTGAAACGAGACGGAAGAAGCGATCTTGCGACCGGACCTTTTATGTTACCGATGATGCAAGGGCAGAAATAATGGCGGATTACGAACTGATTCTATTCAAAAACATGGCTAGGCCGGGATATACGGGTTCCCTTGAGGATTATCAGGGCCTTGGCGGCTATACCGCATTTGAGAAGGTCCTGAAGCTTTCACCTGGGGACGTGATTGAGGAAGTCAAAAAGTCGGGGCTGCGAGGTCGGGGAGGCGCCGGATTTCCCACCGGGCTGAAGTGGAGCTTTATTCCAAAAGATCATAAAGGGCCGAGGTATCTTTGTTGCAACGCGGACGAAAGTGAGCCCGGAACCTATAAGGATCGGCAGCTTATGGAGCGGGATCCGCATCAGATGCTTGAAGGGATGGCGATCTGCTGTTACGCGATCGGCGCCCAAAAGGCTTATATCTACATTAGGGGTGAATTCGATCTTGGCGCTGAGATACTGGAAAAATCAATACAGGAGGCCTACAAGGCCAAGCTGCTCGGGGAAAATCTTTTTGGGTCCGGATTTAACCTTGATGTTGTTGTGCATCGCGGTGCGGGTGCTTATATCTGCGGAGAAGAAACCGCGCTCCTGGAGTCGATTGAGGGAAAGCGGGGGAAGCCACGTGTGAAACCGCCTTTTCCGGCGATTCACGGCCTCTACCAGGAGCCGACGGTGATTAACAATGTTGAGACGCTTGCAAATTTGCCCTATATCATCAACAAAGGGGCAGACTGGTTTTCCGGTATCGGAACGGAGAAGAGTTCCGGAACAAAAATATTCTCAGTAAGCGGCCATGTGAAGCGCCCCGGGAACTACGAGGCACCGATGGGGGTCACCCTGCGCGAGATCATCTATGACTTTTCGGGTGGGATTCTGGGTGACAAGCAGTTAAAGGCGGTGATTCCCGGAGGGGCCTCAGCGCCTTTCATGACGCCGGATCAGCTCGATACGCCGATGGACTTTGAGTCGGTTGCGGCGGCCGGTTCAATGTTGGGGTCTGCGGCCATCACGGTGATGGATGAAGATACATGTATTGTCTGGGCGGCAAAGAATCTGATGGAGTTTTTTCACCATGAGTCCTGTGGAAAGTGTACCCCCTGCCGTGAGGGAAGCGCCTGGATATTGAAGATTCTGCGTCGCATTGAGGGTGGGCTTGGACAGCCTGAGGACATTGATATGCTTGAGCATCTTTGTGATGGAATTGGCGGGAAAACGGTCTGCGCTTTTGGTGATGCGGAGATTGGTCCAATCCTTTCGACAATCAAGCATTTCAGGGAAGAATACGAGACGCATATTAATGAGAAGCGTTGTCCTTATCGACCGGATGCGGCCCTGGCAATGGCGCATTAGTCCGGGAGGGCAATCAACTAAATATGAGCAAGATGCTTAAACTCAAAATTAATGATCAGGAAGTCGAAGTCGAGTCCGGGACCTTTCTGATCGAGGCGGCAAAGAAAGCCGGGGTAGAGGTCCCTCATTTCTGCTACCATCCCAAGCTCAAGCCGGATGCCAACTGCCGGATGTGCATCGTCGAGATCGAGAAAGTTCCTAAGTTGCAGACTTCGTGTAGCACGCCGGCGGCCGAAGGCATGGTGGTCAAAACCAATTCGCCAAAGGTCAAAGAGGCGCAGTTTGGTGTCATGGAGTTTCTTTTGGGGAACCATCCGCTCGACTGTCCTGAATGTGATCAGGGCGGAGAATGTCAACTCCAGGATTTCGCCCACAAGAATTCGCCGATGACCAGCAGTTTTGCGGAAGAGAAGCGGGTCTTCAAAAAGGAATATTTCGGCCCGCTGATTGAAAAGGAAATGAACCGTTGTGTCAGTTGCCTGCGTTGCGTGCGCTACTGTGATGAAGTGATCGGGGCAAAGGCTTTAGGGTCGATGCAGCGTGGAAACATGCATGAAGTCGGTGCCTTTGCCCACCAGGAACTGGAATGTGAGTATTGCGGGGGCTGCATCCAGATCTGTCCGGTCGGTGCCCTGACTTCACGGCTTTCGATGTATGACTATCGGACCTGGCAGTTGAAAAAAACGGAGACCATCTGTAATTACTGCGGCGATGGATGTTTGTTGACCCTGGAAGGGGTGAAAGATGATATTACACGTGTCAGCTCTGAGATGGGTGACGGTCGAAACGGTGGAGATCTCTGTGCACGCGGTTTCTTTGGTTACGGGATGATCAATCATCCTGACCGTTTAAGCCGTCCGGCGATTCAACAGAATGGTCGGGAACTCGAGGTGACTTGGGACTGGGCGCTTGATAAGGCGGCTGCCGGTTTGAATAAGATCAAGGCAAAGTACGGCCCCGAGGCCATCGGAGGTGTCATTTCGTCGCATTGTGCGAATGAAGAGATCTACCTCTTTCAAAAATTGATGCGGAAGACCATCGGCACTTCCCACATTGACAGCTCCGCCCGGCTGGGTCATATCAATGCAGTCACGGGTCTCACGAGGGCTTTCGGGACGACCCGACTGGCCCGCTACGAAGATATCCTTCAGGCGGATGTCCTGCTTGTCTTTGCCGGAGAACTGACCGAATCCAATCCCATCACCGCGATCAAGGTTAAAGAGGCGGTTAGGAATAACGGGGCGAAGCTGATTGCTATTGATTCCTACAGCTCGGGGCGAGAGACCTATATCAGCCATCTTCCGAATATTGCGACACACCATCTCGAGATCCGGCCGGAGACCGAGGGAACGGCCATCCTCGGATTGATGAAGGCCGTTGTCGAAGGGGCGCATCCGTCCTCGCTCACTCAGGCTGCGCGAGATAAGTTCAAGGAATCGCTTTCTTCGGTTTCATATGAAAATATCGAAGCCGTAACCGGCATTTCTGAAAAGACCTTCAGGGAGATGGCGGATCTTTATGCAGGTGCCGAGCGCGGTGTCATGATTTTTGGAAGGGCGGTTACCTGCTCCAAAGAGGGTTATCAGAATGTCTTGAAACTGGCCGACCTTGCGATTGCGGCGGGGCAAGTTGGCACGTCAGGAAAAGGAATTCTTCCGCTGACCCGGGAGAATAATGCCTATGGCGCAGTGGAGATGGGCGGCGCCTCCGAATATCTTCCTGGACTCCAGTCAGTCAATGCCGATCGAAAAGGACATACGCTGGTTGAGATGATTGATGCGGCCGCAAGGGGCGAAATAAAGGCCCTCTACCTGGTGGGAGAAAACCCCTTTCGTTCGCTAACGCAAAAAAAGGTGGCGGATGCACTCGGCAAGCTGGAACTCTTGATCTGCCAGGATCTTTTCCCTTCAGAAGTGTCGTCTCTGGCCCAGATTGTTCTTCCCGCGGCCAGCTATGCGGAGAAGGCGGGGCGTTTTACAAATCATGAGGGCGAAGTCCAGAAAGCGCGAAAGGCGATCGAGCCTGTTGGGAATTCGAAGCCGGATTGGGAGATCTTCTCCCTTCTGGAACGAAAACTAGCAGGGAAACTTAACGATCCAACGCAATCCCAAAAGCTTGAATACACCACGGTCGATGCAATCTGGCGGGAGATTGTTATGAACTTGCCGGCTACATGGCCAAATGCCTCTGAAGAGGAGATTTCAGGGAAAATGTCTTCTTATATTGGAGACGGAACGAGAAGTTATGCTGTTCCGGACCCATCCGGAAAGAAATCAGAGGGCACTTTTGATTTATTTATGGCGCAGGCGCTTTTTCATGCCGGCAGGATGTCAACCTATGCCCCGGGACTGACCACCCTTTTTGAAAAGGAGGTTGTCTTGATCCATCCTGAGGATGCCGAGCGCGTTGAGATTCAGGAAGGGGAGGCGGTGGAACTAAAGGTCGGCGGGAATGACACCGTCGTGACTGTCCCCGTCAAGTTTAGTAAGAAATTATCGGAGGGGACTCTCTTGTTCCCCGAACATTTTGGTCTGGAGGTGAAGGCCTTGCTTCCCCTGACACTTGATCCGGTCACCGGAGTTCCCTATGGGGATCGGGGAAGGGTGGTCCTTACAAAAGTGTCGGCACCGGTTTCCTGAAGGAGAGAAATGGATCTTGCGATAAGAATCGGAATTGTTCTGGCTGAAATTGCCGCTGTTATGGGGGTTGTCCTGTTGCATGTTGCCTACCTGACTTACATGGAACGGAAGATCCTGAGTGATATGCAGGATCGCCTGGGCCCGATGGAAGTTGGTCCTCACGGCTTGCTTCAGCCGATTGCGGATGGACTGAAACTCTTCTTCAAGGAAGACATCATCCCCACCGGAGCAAATAAAATTATCTTTTCGGTATCTCCTATCCTTGTCCTGGTCCCCGCCCTTATCGGCTTTGCCGTGGTGCCATTCGGAAGAGACAGCCTCGTGATTGGTGATTTTGAAATTACGCCCTATATCACCGACATCAATGTCGGGGTTCTTTATATCCTGGCCTTTTCTTCACTTGGGGCTTATGGCGTTTTGTTGGGGGGCTGGGCCTCGAACAGTAAGTATTCTCTCCTGGGGGGATTGCGTTCGGCGGCACAGGTGATCAGCTATGAGTTGCCGCTGGGTTTGGCCCTCGTCGGACCCATCCTGCTTTCCGGCTCGCTTTCCATGGTGACCATGACAGAGGCGCAGGGCGGCGGTTTCTGGCATTGGTATATCATCACGCAGCCCGTAGCCTTTGTGATCTATATGATCTGTGCAATTGCGGAGACCAACCGGCTCCCCTTTGATTTGCCGGAGGCGGAGAGTGAGTTGGTTGCCGGGTTCTTTACGGAATATTCCGGGATGCGGTTTTCCTTCTTCTTCCTCGCAGAATATGCAAACATGATTCTGGTGTCCTGCATTGCGGTCGTGGCTTTCCTTGGGGGATGGCAAGCTCCCTTCACGTTCTTGGAGTTTGTTCCGCCAATTGTTTGGTTTCTGGCGAAGGTCTATTTCCTGCTCTTTTTCTACATCTGGCTTCGCGCAACCGTGCCGCGCTTGCGCTTCGACCAGTTGATGGCCTTTGGATGGAAGGTGATGCTTCCGCTTTCTTTGGTCAATGTCCTGCTGACATCTATCGTGAAGTATATTTTGAACCAAATGTAAGAGGTGTGTGATGCGTAAGGGCATGAACTTGATCAAGACGGTGATCTTTTCAGAGATCCTGCAAGGGCTGTACCTGACCTTTAAGCATCTTCTGGCGCAAAAGGTCATCACAGAACAGTACCCGCGTGAAAAGCGTGAGCTTCCGGACGGTTATCGCGGTGTTATTGTCCATCTCCGTTATGATGACGGAACCGAAAAATGTGTCGGATGCGCGCTTTGCGAGGCCGCTTGTCCATCCCATTGCATTACGGTTGAAAGCGCAGAACGGGAGGATGTTCCCCAAAAACGCTACTCTAAGCGGTATATTCTGGATGTGACCAAGTGTGTTTTTTGCGGGTTTTGTGTGCAGGCCTGTCCTGTAGATGCTCTGGCTTCAAGTAAGGAGTATGAGATGGCAACGACCGATAAGCGGGATTTGATTATGGACAAGGAGGCCATGTTGAAATTGGGAGACCAGTATTTCCCGGTGCGGCAGCAGAGGCCGAAACATTCTCAAGAGCGCTATGACTTTTTTCAAACGATGACGAAATCAGAATTTCCCACGGCAAAAAAAGGAGCTGCATAATATGGTTGCTCAGCTTCTTTTCTTTTATTTCGGGGGAATGACGGTGGCAGGCGCCATTGTCGCGGTTTCTTCTCGCAATCTGGTTTACAGCGCGCTTTCCCTCTTGTTTACATTTATTCATATTGCGGGCATCTATGTCCTTTTGAATGCGGAGTTTATCGCCGCGGTTCAGATTATTGTCTATGCGGGGGCGATCCTCGTCCTTTATCTGTTTGTCTTGATGCTCTTTAATCCTGAGACGGAGAAGCTCTATTTGCATACGCAATATCCTGTCGGGATCTTTCTGGGGGTGGTTGTTTTATGCCTGATGCTTTTTGCCGCTTTCAGAACGGAAATCCTCGGCCAGGGAGGAAGCTTTACGGTCGAGGCCGTCCGATCCATGGGCCATACCGATGCGATCGGCCGGGTTCTCTACACAGATTATATCTTTCCCTTTGAAATTGCGTCCCTTATTTTGCTGGTGGCCATGTTCGGGGCAATTCTTCTTGCAGGTCGGGGACAGCGGGTCCGCAAGAGGGGGGAACATTTCGATCTTTCCGAAAGAGATCCGTCTTTGGAGGGAGAGGCAGAAGGGGCGGATGAAGTGATGGTCGGAAGATGATACCGGTAGAGTGGTTTATTACGCTTGGATTTTTCCTCTTTGCCATTGGCATTGCAGGGGTGTTGATTCGGCGAAACATTATCATGGTTCTTCTTTCAGTTGAGTTGATCCTGAATTCTGCCAATATTACCTTTGTGGCGTATTCGTATCAACATCAGTCGGTGACGGGCCAAATAATGGTCTTCTTTATCTTGACGATGGCAGCGGCTGAAGTTGCTCTGGGCCTTGCCCTGGTTATAGCGCTCTATCGCGTTCGGTCCGTGATGAATGTAGATGAAGTTAACCTTTTGAAGTGGTGAAAATAGGGTAAGAGGAAGACTATGGAGATTGAATCATACCGCCCCCTTCTGGCCATGCTCGTATCTTTAATCGGGGCCGTTTTTATTGTCGTCAATCGGGAAAAGCCCGATACCCGTGAGGCCTGCTCGCTCGTGGCCGCTGCGCTGAAATTTTTGATTGTCATTTCGATGATCCCGGCAATTCTTGAAGGGAATACCTTTAATTACACACTCTTTGCTTTCCTCCCGGATGTCTCAATTGTTCTGAAAGTTGATGCGATGGGGATTATCTTTGCGACAGTCGCTTCCTGTCTGTGGCTGATTACAACCTTTTATTCCATCGGATATATGCGTGCTCACCACGAGACGTCCCAGACGCGTTATTACGCCTGTTTTGCCGTTACGCTTTCGATGACGATGGGGGTTGCTTTTTCGGGTAATCTCGTCACCCTCTATCTCTTTTATGAGATGCTGACGCTGATCACCTATCCCCTTGTATCCCATGCCCAGACCGAGGTTGCTTTTAAAGGTGCAAATAAATACCTCTTTTATCTGCTTGGAACCTCGAAGGCTTTTCTGCTATCAGCGATGCTGCTCACCTTTGCCATCGCCGGAGATCTGGCTTTCAGCCCGAACGGGGTTTTTCCTCCTGGAACAAACAAGACTGTGATGGTCATCATCTACTTTCTCTTCCTGGCGGGAATCGGTAAGGCGGCCATCATGCCACTTCATGCCTGGCTCCCTGCCGCGATGGTGGCCCCAACCCCGGTCAGTGCCCTTCTCCATGCCGTGGCGGTTGTGAATACAGGCGTTTTCTCAGTCCTCCGCATCATCTTCCACGTCTTCGGTGTTGAGATGATGAAGGCCCTGAATCTGGGGGTTGCGACGGCCTACCTGGTGTCTTTTACTATTATTATGTCCTCATTGTATGCTCTGACGCGCGACAACCTAAAGGCACGGCTGGCTTACTCCACAGTCAGCCAGCTCTCTTATATTGTCCTCGGCGGCGCCCTCCTGTCGCCCAGCGGCATGGTGGGGGGGGTCCTGCATATTGCAAACCATGCCTTCTCCAAGATCACCCTCTTCTTTGCTGCGGGATCAATATTCGTCGGTTCTCACAAGACGGATATTTCTCAGATGGATGGCATCGGCCGGCAGATGCCCTGGACGATGACGGCCTTTGCGATCGGGACGCTCAGTATGATCGGCGTTCCGCCATCGGCCGGGTTTGCCAGCAAATGGTTCCTGGTGCTCGGAACGATTGAGGCGGAAATGGTCCCGGTTCTTTTTGTCCTCCTTACCAGCACCGTATTAAATGCAATGTATTTTGTTCCCATTGTATATCGCGCCTTTTTCAAAGCGCCGCAGGAGCTCCATCCTGCAGGAGATAAGGATGGGCATGGTGAGGAGGCACACGAGGTTGGCGAGGTGTCTTATTTTGTCGTTATTCCCCTCATGACGACAGCTATTATTTCATTGATCCTGGGCGTTTTCCCGGACATCTTTTTAGGACTAGTGAGGCAGGTGATCGGATGAGTGAAGATCCTAATAAAAAAGAGGCGTTGATTCTAAATAAGAAGCAGATGAAGTGGTTCTATATCACGCTGGCGGTATTGGTGTTGCTGGACGCTGCGGCTATCTTTGGGACACACCACCATCATTACTTCTTCTGGGACTCGATCCCGGGATTTTATTCAATATTCGGCTTCATTTCATGTCTGATCCTGATTTTTTTCTCAAAAGGGATCGGGCATGCTTTTCTGATGAAGGACAAGGATTATTACGATGATTGAGTGGATCCACCCGGCGCTGTTCTTTTTTCTGGGGGCTGCGC
>JBHHXE010000027.1:0-18590 GCA_046756865.1 Nitrospiria bacterium
TCGGTGTCGCGAATACCTGGATTGAGACGATGCCGTGCAACTATCATCTCAGACGCCTCTCGGCAAAGGTGAAAGAGGGCATCCGCGCGGCGGGTGGAACCCCGATTGAGTATAATACTATTGCAGTATCCGACGGCATAACGATGGGGACAGAGGGAATGAAGGCCTCCCTGATCAGCCGCGAGGTCGTTGCGGACTCCATCGAGCTTGTTGCAAGAGGGCACCTCTTTGACGGTGTGGTCGCACTTTCCGGATGCGACAAGACGATCCCGGGGACGGTCATGGCGCTTGCCCGGTTGAATATTCCATCTTTAATGCTCTACGGCGGTTCGATTGCGCCGGGAACATTTCAGGGACATGATGTGACGATTCAGGATGTCTTTGAGGCGGTTGGATCGGTTGCGAAAGGGAAGATGTCAGAAGCGGACCTGAATGATCTCGAAAACAAGGCCTGTCCCGGCGCAGGAGCTTGCGGAGGACAGTTTACCGCCAACACAATGGCGACGGCTATCGAGATTTTGGGGATGTCTTTTATGGGAAGCGGCAGTGTTCCGGCGCAAGACTCTGAAAAAGATCAGGTTGCCTTTGAAGCGGGCCGCCTGGTGATGTCGGCCCTTCGGAATAATATCCGACCCAGTGATGTCATCACCAAAAAATCTCTGGAAAATGCCATTGCGTCAGTGGCGATGACGGGCGGGTCAACCAATGCCGTTCTCCATTTCCTTGCGATTGCCAGAGAGATGGAGATCCCTCTCGACATTGATGACTTTGACCGGATCAGCAGGAAGACGCCTCTATTGGCAGACTTGAAACCGGGCGGGAAATATGTCGCCTCCGACATGCATCATGCGGGTGGAATCCGACTGATTGCGAACCGTCTTCTGGAAGCTGCAGTACTTTATCCGAATGAGAGGACCGTCAGCGGAAAGACCATCGGTGAAGAGGCCAAGACGGCCCAGGAGACTGCGGGACAAAATGTCGTACATCCGCTCTCCAACCCGATCAAGGAGACTGGCGGGCTGGTGATTTTAAAGGGAAACTTGGCCCCGGACGGCTGCGTGATCAAAGTTGCGGGCCATGAGCGCATGGAGCATACGGGGCCGGCACGGCTTTTTGATTGTGAAGAGGCGGCTTTTGCCGCGGTCCAGTCCAATATGATCAAGGCGGGAGATGTGGTGGTCATCCGCTACGAAGGTCCGAAAGGTGGGCCGGGAATGCGGGAGATGCTTGGCGTCACTGCCGCTATCGTGGGTGCGGGTTTGGGCGATTCGGTGGCCCTTTTGACCGATGGCCGTTTTTCGGGAGCAACGCGAGGACTCATGGCGGGGCACGTTGCACCGGAGGCCGCCGTCGGCGGACCGATTGCCGCCTTGCAGGATGGTGATACCGTAAGCTTCGATATCAACGCCCGGAAATTGAATGTCGAGCTGACCGAGGAAGAACTTCAGGAAAGATTAAAGGGATGGAAGGCCCCGGTGCCGCGTTATAAGTCAGGTGTCATGGCAAAATATGCACGGCATGTGTTGTCCGCCTCAGAAGGGGCCATCACCCGGTAAGGGGTCCAGAGCACTCATCTAAGGCTCCATGGCGGCGTTGCTGCGGTGCTCGAATCCTCACGTAGAAAACTACGTTGCGGTTCTGCGCTCCTCGCGCCTTGCCCTGAAGCCTTATCTAAGCACCCTGAAACCCTTACCTCCGCTTGAAGCGTATCATTAAAACCTTGAACCCTAAACCTCTATAAAGGATGTGTTGGATGTGGCATTCTGTTTCCCCATTGCGTTCCCCGCGTTCTCATCCGGCTGTGGCTGCTTATGACGGAAAGATCTATTCCTTCGGCGGTGGCGGGCCTGGCTTTAAGAGCCTGAATCTTTCTGAGGTTTACGATCCCGAAATGGATCAATGGTCTTCTCTTTGTCCGATGCCGACGATGCGTTCCGGCGCCTTGGCCGTGACGTCTGGGGAAACCATTACTGTGATGGGGGGAGGATTCAAGAAGCCGGACGGCAGATTCAGGTTCCTCAAGACGGTTGAGATTTATTTCCCGAAGGAAGACCGTTGGGAGGCCGGACCGGACCTGCTTGAACCGCATGACTATCCCGCCTGTGCTCTTGTTGATGGAAAAGTCTACATCATCGGCGGCCACCATCCCGATGCCACAGAAGGGGGACCGCAGACCGATCCCGCGTTTGCCTTCACAGAGTGCTGGAATTTCAAGTCAGATCAATGGGAAGAGATGCCCCTGATGCCGACCCCCCGTTTTGCGGCCTCTGCGGTTTCTATCGCGGAGCAACTTTGGGTTGCGGGCGGTGTCGCCGCAACCCCCCAGGGTTTTCACGAGTATGACCGGATCGAAATCTTCGACCCCAAAAAGAAAGAATGGCGTCGGGCCGTTGAGACCCTTCCCTGGCCTTCTGCGGGTCAAGGTCTCAGTTATATTGACGGCAAACTCTACACAATGGGCGGATTCAGAGAAGATGTTGGAATCGGTACCCACGCCGCTGCCTACGATTTTGAACAAAAGAAGTGGTCCGAACTAAGTCCAATGCCCGAGGCCTGTGCCGCCATGGGTGTAGCGGTCATTGATCAAATGATTTATCTCATCGGAGGTTGGCGGCCTAACCGGTCTGTCATGAAATCTGTGGTCTGCTACAAGACGCTTCAGCAGAATCTCTGAATCCTTCTTATGTGGCTGCACTTTTCCCCCTTCCGGGGCACATCGTCGAGGAAGGCTTGACGACACTTTCCCGGCGATTTTACCGGCAATGATGGGTGGCTTTAACGTAGGTCTTATTGGTTTTGACACGAAGGCTGGAACCGTGGGTTTTGACTTGGCGGTCAGTTTGTTGAATGCCAATGCATTTAACTTTGACAAAACTTTTCTGAGTTTGGCAAATAAGGGGATTTTCTCTATCACGGTGAAAGGCTAGTCAAATGACAGGTGACTGACGGAGGAGGTGGGACGGTGTTCTCAAAGACGACCCTGACACATGCATCAACTATATTGATACGCGTTTGAATCCTGATCTGTCCTCGGCATTGTTCTTTTCAGGAACCTCTGTGACCCTCAAGGCAACCCCTACGCGTGTGAACGGGTTTGTTTTGATTGATACCTTCAATGGTTTCAAGCTGGGACAGGGAGAGCAGACCTTTGCTTTGTGATGAGAGAAGAATGTGACTCTCTCAGTGTCGATTTCTAATAATCGTATTGGGTTGTAGAGAGTTCGAATCATTGGAGAAAAATTGTCCTCCATCATTAGGCCACTTTTTCTATATGAGCAGGTAGCGATGTATCTTCAAAAATGGCATTGAGAGTAAATCCCCCCTTCCCGATGTCCCTCCATTTCGTTGACTTTTATCCTTTAAATCTGATACCCTCCGGACACTTAACATGAAGATTGGCGTGCCGAAAGAGATCAAGGATCAGGAGTTTCGGGTTGGCCTCACTCCTGTGGGCGTCGGTATCCTGACCCGGCAGCGTCATACGGTTCTTGTGGAGTCCGGAGCGGGTGTGGGAAGCGGTTTTCCTGATGATGCTTACCGGAAGGCAAAGGCGAGGATTGTCCGGTCAAAAAAAGCACTCTTTGATCAGTCTGATCTGATCGTCAAAGTGAAAGAGCCGCTTCAGGAAGAGGGTCATCTCTTTCACCCCGGGCAAATTCTTTTTACCTATCTCCATCTGGCTGCAAATCAGGCCCTGATGAAGGCCCTGACCGTGCGAAGCGTCACTGCCATTGCCTATGAAACAATTGAGTTGGCCGACGGTTCCCGGCCTTTGTTGAGGCCGATGAGTGAGATTGCGGGCCGGATGTCTGTCTTGGCGGGGGCACATTATCTCCAGAAAACCCAGGGTGGGATGGGACAACTTCTTTGCAGTGTCGCCGGGGTGTTGAAAACAAAGGTCTGTGTCATTGGCGGGGGCGTCGTAGGCCGGAGTGCCGCACAGGTCGCGCTTGCTTTGGGAGCGGATGTGACCGTCATTGATGAAAATTCCTCCTGCCGTTCTGATCTTGACGATTTTTTTAAGGGCCGGGTGGTGACACTTCCGCCTTATCCGGATGAAATCGCGGCCTTGGTCAAAAAGAGTCATCTGGTGATTGGTGCGGTATCGAGAACAGGGGACAAGGCTCCGCATCTGGTCACACGCAGAATGATTTCGAAGATGGAGAAGGGTGCGGTTGTCGTTGATGTTGCTATTGATCAGGGGGGGTGTTTTGAAACCTCCCGCCCAACATCACATTCTGATCCAGTTTATACAGTAAACGATGTGTTGCATTACTGTGTTGCGAATATACCCGGCGCTGTGCCGAGAACAGCAACCCTCGCGTTGACGAATGAGACATTTCCATATATACAAAAACTTGCGAAACTGGGTTTAAAGCGAGCTAGTGAAATGGATATTCCCTTTTCTCTAGGGATCAACACGCATCGAGGAAAAGTTGTTCACCCCGGCGTGGCAAAGGCCTTCGGGTTGCAGACAGTTAAAGCAGTACTTTAATTTTAGTCGGGGCGTAGCGCAGCCCGGTAGCGCACACCGTTCGGGACGGTGGGGTCGGAGGTTCAAATCCTCTCGCCCCGACCACTTTGACTGTCAGTAAAGTCTTGCTGTGCTCCACACTGGAGCTTTGGAGTAATATGCCGGAGGCACAGGGGAAGGCAAGTCGAAACAGCGCAGCGCGCATTTTTGTCAGAGGAGTGGTTCAAGGGGTCGGATTCCGGAACTTTACACAAGATCGGGCGATGTCCCGGCGCTTGCTTGGGTTCACCCGGAATCTCTCCGATGGCCGGGTTGAGGTCGAAGTAGAGGGGGATCGGAGGAAGATTGAGGATCTGATCCGTGATCTGAGGAAGGGACCGCCCCGATCAAAGGTTGATGCCGTGGATGTCTCCTGGGAGAGTTCGTCATCCCGGTTCAGCGATTTTTCTATTGTTTTTTAAAGAAGATATTCCTTTTTAGTTAGGGTGAGATGGGAAGAAGAAAGAAAATTGATGAAGAGTGGGTGAAGGAAGACAAGGAAAGCGCCGAACAGGACGCGACGGAAACCACCGCAAAAGATCTCGAGACCCCGATTCCCGGCCTGGAGCCTGAGCCCACCGCTGAGGCGGAAGAGGATGAGGAGGAGGCGGGGGATGAAGATCCTCATGAGCCCCCACCGGATGCCGTAAAGGTCTATTTAAGGAATATCCGCCGCTCAAATCTTCTGAACTTTGAGGAAGAGGTCATGCTTGCCAAGAAGATCGCGGCAGGAGACGAGTCGGCAAGGCAGCGGATGATTGAGTCGAATCTTCGCCTGGTGGTCAGTATCGGAAAGCGTTACATGAATCGGGGCCTTCCTTTCTCGGATGTGATCGAAGAAGGGAACATCGGTCTGATCAAGGCGGTCGAAAAATATGATCACACAAAGGGCTTTCGATTCTCGACCTATGCTTCCTGGTGGATCAGGCAGGCTATCGAGCGGGCCATTATCAACCAGGGCAAATTAATCCGTCTCCCGGTTCATGTTGTTGAGCGTGTCAATCAATACCTGGGGCACCTTGAAGACCTGGTCCAGGAATTGGGCCGGGAACCGGCGCATACCGAGATTTCACGGAAGATGAATATCACGGAAGGGGACATCGCCCACATACAGCAGCTTCTCAAAAAGACCTATTCACTGGACAGCCCGATCTCTGTAAATCAGGAGACCTCGCTGAGGGATGTGATTGAAGATACTAAGCAGGTTTCGCCCATGAGCCGGGCTGAAGGGGTCCGACGGAGAGAAGGGATCCTGGAGTGTATGGAAACGCTCAACGATAACGAGCGGCGGGTGATCATCATGCGCTTTGGCTTGGAAGGGGATGAAACCTATACCTTGGAGCAGATCGGGAAAGTTTTTGGTCTGACCCGTGAGCGTGTTCGCCAGATCGAGTCAGCCGCCCTTCGGAAGCTGCGCGGCATCCTTGCGGATAAAACCATTACCCCTGAAGAGATTCTTTAATGGATTTAAAGGCTAAAATAAGGGAAGTGCCTGATTTTCCTAAAGAAGGCATCCTTTACTATGATATCACCACCCTCCTGAAAGATCCGTTTGCTTTCAGTGAAGTCATTACCCGGCTTGCCGCGCCCTTCGCCGACAAACTGATTCAGAAGGTAGTTTCTATGGAATCCCGGGGGTTTATCTTTGGTGCGCCGCTGTCAGAGCGTCTTAAGGCCGGGTTTATCCCCGTGCGCAAACCAGGAAAACTTCCAGCGGACAAAATTGATGAGCGCTATCAACTCGAATACGGTTCCGACCGGCTGTGTATTCATGAAGATGCCATCTCGCCCGGAGAAAGGGTCCTGATCGTGGATGACCTTCTCGCAACAGGCGGGACCGTTGCTGCGACGGCAAAGCTTGTGAAGCGCCTGGGCGGGGAGATTGTCTCTGCTGCTTTTGTGATTGAACTGGTCGGACTGAAGGGGCGAGATCAACTTGATGACATCCCGGTGACGGCCTTGCTCCAGTACGATTAGTCCCTTCTCCCATTGAGTATTCCCCACTACTGCAATCCTGGAATGAGATAACAGTGTTTACCCTCTCGGGTGACTTTTCTCATGAACTTTCTTTAATCTTTCCCTCGCAACATGCGTATAAATCTGGGTGGTTGAAATATCCGCGTGTCCCATCATCATTTGAATCGAACGAAGGTCAGCGCCCCGCTCTAGAAGGTGGCTTGCGAAGGAATGTCGAAGCATGTGAGGGCTGATCGGTTTTTGGATGCCGGCCTTTATCGCGATGGCTGCGAGTTGCTTCCAGAAGGTCTGACGGCTCATCCCCTTTCCTGAACGGTTGAGGAAAAGGATTTTAGAAACTTTTCCTTTCAAGAGCTTGGGCCGAATGACTGAAAGATAGGTTTCGAGTTTTTCCAAAGCACATTGTCCAATGGGAACGATACGTTCCTTCGATCCTTTGCCTCGCGCCAGCAAGTAACCCGATTCCATATTGACACTATCTACGGGAAGTTTGAGAAGTTCTGAGACGCGCAGGCCGGTTGCGTAGAGCAACTCGATCATGGTGTCATTTCGCATCGCGTGAGGAGAATCACCTTTTGGGATGTTCAGCAGGGACTCTACCTCTGAAAAATGGAGGGTTTTAGGGAGGTGGAACCTTTTTTGGGGTGTCCGGATTTTCGCAGTCGGATCATGGAAAAGAAGCGCCTCCTGTATGAGGAACTTGAAAAAACTTCGCAACGTTGAAATGATCCGGGTGACAGATGCGGGTGAGAGTGATTCTGCCCTCAGGTCGGACAGGAAGGCGAGGATGTCTTTTCTGTTTATCCTCGCGATATCGATTCTTGACTTTCCTTTGGAAGACGCGACGTGGTGTTGCTTTATTAAAAAGGAAGAAAATTTCCGGAGATCCCGATGGTATGCTGCCAGGGTATTGAAAGAAAGCCCCTTTTCGATGGTGAGATAGTTTAGGAAACGGTCGATCAGATCTTCCATCTGATTACTCTATCTGAATACGGCATTCTTGACAAGTAGAATCATTTATTTTATGATTCACCTACTGTGTACTCCTCAAAAGACTGACGGCTTTATCTCTATTTAGCATGTTAGATAGTGATAGGATTATAGCAATTTCCATCCGGGAAGAGCTTGGCCCGCCCAGGGAGATAAGGTAAGGTCTCCGTTCCCCGCTCTCACTTTGCTTGATGTTTTACCCACTGGTATTGGAGATTTTGTTTGAGAAGATGTTCGTCCCTGGTTTTATTTTTTCTGGTGTCAGCTTTATTTATGCCGGCGGCCGTATTCGCATTCCCCCTGGTTCAGGGT
Organism: Nitrospiria bacterium; assembly: GCA_046756865.1. Taxonomy (GTDB): domain Bacteria; phylum Nitrospirota; class Nitrospiria; order SBBL01; family JAADHI01; genus DUAG01. The sequence continues at coordinate 7,793 of JBHHXE010000027.1, forward strand.
TTGTCTCTTTCCTTTCCTTTGTTGGAAATGCTGCCTGTTGTGGATAGCGCCGGTTCCGTTTTATCCGAAGAGCAAAACCTCTTGGACCAGGCAAAATCTTATGCTGATCAGGGCAATAATGAGCTGGCAAATTCATCTCTGGAGGAATTTTTATTTAAATATCCAAATAGTGATCTCCTGCCGGAGGTTTATCTTCTCCTCAGTGCCATCTATACCAGGACGGAACAATTAAAAAGATCCATTGAAGTCCTCAAGACTTTTCTGGATCAGTTTCCGGATGAATCAAGGGCCGGGCAAGTTCGTCTGATGCTAACTGACATCTATTTTGATTTGGAAGCCTTCAAGGAAGTCTTCTCCTTCTGGAAGGATATTCCGGGGGAAGAAGATTCCAAAGTAATGGTCTATGGAAAACTTGTCAAATCCTATTCGGAACGTGAAGATGATCTCAATGCCCTCTTGGTACTGATGGAGAAAGAGGCGCTTGTGAGCGATCCCCTGGAAAACAGTGTTGTTCGGGAGGATGTTATTTCGATTGTTCGGAATAGACTTGGAGAGGATGACCTTGACTACATCATAAAAGAATTCAAGCCTGAATTTCCGGCAGATGAGGGGATGATCCGCCTCATAGAGCTTTATGACGGAAGGGAGGATTATTATCGTGGCGGGAGGGAGGTTAAGCGCTTTATTTCTCTTTTTCCGATGCACCCCTTTGCCCCGCGTGCCCGGAACCTCCTTGAAATCATGAAAGACAGGGCCAAATTAAATCGCTTTTTAATTGGTGTAATGCTCCCCCTTTCCGGAAAGCTTGCCCCATTTGGGAAGACGGCCCTGAATGGAACGGAGCTAGCACTTCATTTTTTCCGGGAGGAATTGCCGGGGGCTTCGGTCGGTCTGGTAGTGAAAGACCTTCAAGAGCAGATTCCTCCAGATGAATCAAGAGGCTTTCGCGACCCGTTTCAGGCCGTTATTGAAGACTGGTTGGATGAATATCGTCCAATTGCCGTGGTCGGTCCTCTCCTTAGCAGAGAAGTTAGCCGTGTTGCGCCGATGGTTGAAAGGGCAGATGTGGCCTTGATTACCCCGGCGGCAACCGCGCGCCGCCTGAGATCTCTGGGACGGAATGTTTTTAGAAATGCCGTGACCAACCGCTTTCTCTGCCGCGCGATTGCCGAGTACGCTGTTGTTCATATGTCCCTACGGCATTTTGCTGTTTTTTTTCCAGACGAGAGGACTGGAGAGCAGTGGGTGTCTTGCTTTTCCAGGGCCGTGTCTGAACTTGGCGGAGAGGTCGTCCACGCCGAATCGTACCCGATGAACAACTCTGATTTCTCTCGTCCAATCCTTCGACTGAAAAAAGCCGATCTGGCCCGATATGGCGAAATAGAGGTTGTAGAAAAGATTGCAAAAGTTGAAGATGAAGAGAAAGAGGACGTGCTGGAGGAGGGCATCGTTCCGGAGAGGGGTGGGACAGCGGAGACGCAGGAGGAGACCCTCTACATACCGGGGATAGATGCTATTTTTCTTCCTGGAGATGCCAGGATTACCGGACTGATTATCCCTCAACTTCTTTTTCATGGTTTTGAGGGGGTGACCTTATTGGGGGAAAGAGGTTGGAACTCTCCTCAATTTTTGAAACTTGTTGGTTCTTACGCTGATGGTGGCGTCTTTGTTGATGGTTTTTTCAAGGACAGTCCCGACACGCTGACCCAGAGATTTGTTCATGAATATCAGAAGAAATACCACCAGGACCCGGATGTGTTTGCAGCGCAGGCTTTCGATGCTGTGCGCATAATACTTACCGCACTCCAAGGGGGGGCTTTAAGCCCTGAAGAAATTAGAGAGAGTATCTCCAGTATGACCAACTTTCCGGCTGTTTCTGGTCATATCTACGAAGTCCGCGACGGAGATATGATCAAGAAACCATTTTTTATTGAGATCAACAACAGTCGGTTCATGCAGGTAAATTAAGGGAAATGGATGTTTAAAAAGGTCTTAATTGCAAACCGGGGAGAGATTGCGCTCCGGATTATTCGGGCATGTAAAGAGCTGTCTATCCGAACCCTGGCCATCCATTCTGAGGTCGATGCGGCTACCCTGTTTGTGAAGAATGCCGATGAGGCCTGCTTGGTGGGACCCGGCCCGATTGAAGGGTATCTCAATATTTATCGAATTATTGATCTGGCTAAGCAGAAGGGCGCAGATGCCATCCATCCGGGGTATGGTTTCCTTGCGGAAAATGCGGAATTTGCTCAGGCCTGTCAGGATAACAATCTCACCTTTATCGGACCTTCCTCAAAGGTGATCCGGATGATGGGGGATAAAATCTCCGCCCGGGCAGCCATGAAGCAAGCTGGAGTTCCAATTGTTCCAGGACTGATGGAGCCAATTCAATCCCTGACCGATGCCCGGAAATTTGCGGATGAAATCGGTTATCCAGTGATGTTAAAGGCCTCAGCAGGTGGCGGTGGGAGAGGTCTTCGTATTTGCAATAATCGGGAGGAGCTCAATAAATTTTTCCAGATTGTTCGGTCTGAAGCGAAAATTGCCTTTGGGAAAGACGCTGTTTTTATGGAGAAATTTATCCGCTCTCCCCACCATATCGAAATTCAGGTTCTCGCGGACAAGATGGGCAATATCACACATTTGGGTGAACGGGATTGTTCTATTCAAAGAAGGCATCAAAAGTTGATCGAGATCGCGCCTTCCCTTTTACTTGATGAAACGCTTCGGGAGGAGATGGGGAGGATGGCCGTGCGGGCGGCCAGGGCCGTGAATTATGACAGTGCGGGAACGGTTGAATTTCTGGTGGATTCAGATCGTAACTTCTATTTTTTGGAGATGAACACGCGTATTCAGGTTGAACATACGGTAACAGAAGAGGTCACCGGTATTGATATCGTCAAGGAGATGATCCGCGTGGCGGGCGGAAAGCGGCTTACACAGCTTCAGGATGAAATCTTTCTGCGTGGGTATGCGATTGAATGTCGAATTAACGCTGAAGATCCACAACGCCAGTTTGTCCCGACACCGGGTGAGATTACCTCGTATTATTCCCCAGGCGGATTCGGGATCCGGATTGACGGCAACATCTTTAAGGGATATGTTGTTCCGCCATATTATGATTCACTTCTTGCAAAGGTTACGGTTCGCGCAATGAGCTGGTCCGGGGCGGTCCAAAGGATGCAGCGCGCCCTTGATGAGTATGTGATCCGAGGAGTGAAAACCACGATTCCTTTTTTGAAGCAGGTGCTGAAGGATCCCGATTTCGAAGAGGGCCGGTTTGACACCTCTTATCTTGAAACACATCTTGAAAAGTTAAACATTGCGTCGGCGGAGAACGGAATGGATAAGATCATTGCTATTGCCGCGGTAATTGCGGCACACTCCAGGAAAGAAACCAGGCCTCTGGGTAAAGAGAGGAGAAAGAATCCTATGGGGATCTAGGATTAGCAAATTTGTAAATGAATGCCGATAAAATGGAACGATAAAGGAGTTGCAGCGTGCCCAAATTAACGTCAGGAAAAAAGAAACAATCAGGTGCCACCCCAATCCGGATCATGGACACGACGCTTCGTGACGCGCATCAATCGCTCCTTGCCACTCGGCTTCGGACGGAAGATATGCTCCCGATTGCGGCAAAGATAGACAAAGTGGGATATGCTTCGATTGAGATGTGGGGCGGAGCTACATTTGATGCCTCAATCCGATACCTGAGTGAAGATCCGTGGGAGCGACTCCGAAAATTAAAAAAAGCGATGCCGAAAACGCCGTTTCAGATGTTGCTTCGCGGGCAAAACCTGGTGGGCTATCGCCATTACGCGGATGACGTGGTGGAACGCTTTATTGATCGGTCCATCTCCAACGGCATTGATATTCTCCGGATATTTGATGCACTCAATGATTTGAGGAACCTTAAGATGGCCTTCAAAGCGACACTCAAATACGGGGGGAAGGTCGAGGGTTCTATCTGCTATACCTTGAGTCGCTTCCATAACAATGAACACTTTGTTGAACTGGCAAAACGATTGGAGGACATGGGCTCCGATGCAATTTGTATCAAAGACATGGCGGGGCTTCTTGCTCCCTATGCTGCGTTTGATCTGGTCTCCAAGCTGAAAGAGGCCGTCTCTATTCCAATTCACCTTCATAGCCATGATACCAGTGCTATGGCGGTCTCAACCTGTGTCAAGGCGATTGAAGCCGGAGTCGATATCATTGATACCGCGATCTCTTCATTGGCCTCCGGAACCTCACATCCGCCGGTTGAAACGATTGTGAATATATTCAAGGGGAGTCAATACGACCCCGATTTGGATCTGGACCTCCTCACTGAAATTGCCGATTATTTTAAGGAGGTTCGGAAGAAATATGAAGAATTTGAGTCAGATTATACTGGTGTGGATCCTCTGGTCCTGACTTATCAGATCCCGGGAGGAATGACCTCCAACCTGGCTTTGCAGCTATCCGAACAGCAGGCGCTTGACCGCATGACCGAAGTGCTTGAAGAGGTTCCCAGGGTACGTGAGGATTTTGGTTTCCCTCCCCTGGTGACGCCTTCCAGCCAGATTGTTGGAACGCAGGCCACGCTCAATGTCCTGACAGGAGAACGCTACAAGGTCATCACGACGGAAACGAAAAATTATCTCAAGGGGCTTTATGGAAGGCCCTCCGGCCCGATCAACGAAGAAATCCAGAAAAAAGGCGTCGGAGGCGAAGAGCGTGTGTCTTGCCGACCGGCTGATCTGATCGAACCTGAATTAGAATCTTCCCGTCTTCAGCTTCGAAAAGAGAATAAGACTGCCGCGAAAAATATTGAAGACCTGCTGACCTATACCCTGTTTCCCAAAGTGGCCCTTGACTTTTTTGAAAAAAGGGACAATGCTGGAAAGAGGAAAGAAGAAGTCGCTAAAGAGGGTGTGCCCCTTGAGGATGTTAAGATACGTGAGGCTGCTCCTCTGATTGCGCCAAGCGAATTTCGCGTGAAGGTTCACGGAGAGACCTTCGATGTGAAGGTCGGGGGGATGGGTTACCCTGGAGAGGGCGGCAGGCCCTATTTTATCTATATAGATGGGCAACTGGAAGAGGTTCTGGTCGAATCCCAACTTGAGGTGGTCCAGAGCGAAAAAGGAAGAATCGACCCTCAGGCAGGCGGGCGCTCGACGCGTCCGAAAGTTGCTGCGGAAGGGGATGTGACCACGCCGATGCCGGGGTCGGTTGTTGCGATCAAGGTTCAGGTTGGTGATAAGATCAAGGCGGGACAGGTGGTTCTGGTGATTGAGGCGATGAAGATGCAAAGTGAGGTGCATACACCCCTTGCGGGTGTGGTGAAGGAAATATATGTGAAGGAAGGGGATCGCGTAAACCCAGATGAAGTCCTCGTCCAGGTTGGATAGGAGGCTTCAGGGAAATGGATCAAAAGATTCAACAGATTGCGATCATGGCACTCCCGCTGATCTTTGCGGTTACACTTCACGAGGCGGCCCACGCTTGGGTTGCGGATAAAAAGGGAGACGGCACTGCGCGGATGCTTGGGCGGATCACGCTCAATCCGCTTGCCCACATCGACCCGATTGGGACGGTTCTTATCCCACTAATGATGTTGATGTCAACCGGTTTTATTTTCGGGTACGCCAAGCCCGTTCCGGTGAATCCCTTCAATCTCCGGCGTCCCAAGGAAGATATGGCTTGGGTCGCGGCGGCCGGGCCGGGTATGAATTTATTTCTGGCGGTTGTCAGCGGCATCCTCTATCGTCTGGTCTTGATGATCGATCCAATGTTGTTCAGCCGGGGTTCTCTGGTTTCCGGCTCGGGAGGGCTGTTCTCCTTTTTTCTTTTTCCCCTAATGCTGATGTTGCACTTTTCCGTGCGAATCAATGTCGTTCTGATGATCTTCAATCTGATTCCAGTCCCTCCACTCGACGGCGGGCGGGTGTTGGTGGGCCTGCTCCCGGAGCGCCAGTCACGCCTGATCAGACAGATAGAGCCCTACGGGATGCTCGTTATTGTCTTTCTTATTTTCCTGGATCCTCTCAATTTGATGCCCACTTTTTTCTATCCGCTGGTCTCAGCGGTCGAGACCTATATCTTCGGCCAGAGCATCATTTAGTTCCTGGTCTAGTCACGTTCCGGTTCGGCTGATCCCTGCCGGTGGACGACCTTATCTTCGTCGAAGATTTCCCGCATTTCATTGGCCATTTCCTCTGCGTCATCCGGTACAATCCGAAGTGGTATATTGAAGCTCCCTTCCTTCTTTTTAGGTTCTTTTTTTTCAGACATGATGGACTCCTTCTCTAAATAACATAAGGCGGTTTAGGCCAAGCAGGGAATAATAGACCCGGAAGCAGACCGATCGATCTCAAGGCGGCTACAGCATCCGCGCTTCCGGGTCACGGCGGCGCTGGGGAACATCGCCCCAAGCGTCACATTCTGTGCTGTGTGACCGTCCTGTCAGGGCGTCGCCACCTCACATGCCGTAGGATTCATACTGCCCACTGGACCACCTCCTTTCCCCGACGTGGAAACTTGACGGCAGAGCCCAGACCCTGCCCAGCCCTGTAAACGGCTCGCCGAGCGCCGATCCAGGGATGCCCCTGCCTAAGCAGAGACCAGGAGGGGTGTGTGGCCCCTCCTTTGTTCAATATAGCACAACATCCATGATTCCGCGATTACCGAATAAGAATCCGCAAAATGCCATAAATGGTACATGATGGTTAGGAGATTGGTTTAAACCTATACCTGTTTTCAAAAGAATATTTACCGAGCGGGGTGTTAGAAGCTAAGCCAGTTCAGAAAGCCTTTTTTTCGGTATAGACGTTCAACATCCAGAGGAAAATGAATATTTCGGTGCCGGAGGAAGTTGGAAATGGCACGGAGCGGCAGACCGACCGCGGCGAGATAATCCCCCTGGAGACTGTCAATGAGCTTTCGGCCCTCTCCCTGGATGGAGTAGGCTCCCGCTTTGTCCATAGCCTCTCCCACTGAAACATAATGGTCGATCTCATCCAGGTCGATCCGGCGCATTTGGATTTTGATTTTCTCAACGGTGATGTCTACTGCGTGATTGCGGGGGTCGATCAAGGCGACCGCGGTCCAGATATGATGCTTGCGCCCCTGCAATCTGAGTAGCGTTTTTTTTGCATCCTCAGGCCCTGAGGGTTTCCCGATCTTTCCCTCTGCATCTTCAATGAGGGTGTCGCTTCCGATGATAATGCTTTGCGGGAAAGAGGCCTTTATCGATTTGGCTTTTCCTACTGCAAATGAAATGGCGTCTTCTTTTGCTGTACGTGAGTCATCCCAATGTTCTTCGAAGTCGGGAGAAGCGATCTCGTAAGGGATGCCAAGAAGCGACAGAATTTCTTTTCTGCGAATGGACGTGGAGGCAAGAACGATTTGGGGAGTCGGCTTCATGTTTGAGTATGCATCGCGGGGGCAGTCCGCGCTGCTCTGCAGCAGTGAGCTTCAATCGTGTCCGGTTGCATTATGCGCAAGTCAAATTTTTGCTGAGATAGGGGTTCAGGAGGGTTTCGATTTCCTCCAGATTGTTGACCCGAACGATCTTTGCACGCAGGGCACGCGCACCTGGAAATCCCCGACAGTACCAGCCAAGGTGTTTTCTCAGGCCGACAAAGCGGGAGATTTCGCAGGTTTCCTGGAATATTTTGGCATGTTCAAGGGCAACATGAACCCTTTCCTCCAGGGTGACCGGAGCGTCCGGAGTCATCCGGGCTGCCCCGGGGTCTCCTTCCGGATACGGTGCGTTGAGCTTTCGACGCAGTTCTTCTATGTTCCGAAAAATCCAGGGGTTTCCCATAGCAGCCCGTCCGATAAGCACGCCATCGACGCCCGACTGGCGAATTCTCACCGCCGCGTCATTCAAAGAAAGAATATCGCCGTTTCCCAAAATCAGCGTGTCCGAGTCGCGGGCGATATCGACCGCTTCTGATATCGCATCCCAGTTTGCATCTCCCCTGTACCGCTGTGTCAGGGTTCGCCCATGAATCGATATTGCGGCAGGACTTTCCTCAAGGAGGTGCTGGACCCATTCCCGAATGACGATCCGATCAATACCCAGCCTTGTTTTTAGGGAGACGGGGAGGGTTCGGCGAGGAGAGAGAGGATCACGCTGCGCGTAAAACGCGCCCATTTTGTTCAGGCGGAATCCTGCGTACCAATCGGCTACTTTTGGCTGGTGTTTCAGAATGGAAAGCGCAGCACCGCCGGCCCATGCGGCGATTCCTCTGCGTGTCTCCCGAAGTATCGCTTTGGCGCGAGGTGGGTCCTTAATCAGGCCCGCGCCGCATCCCCTCGATGAGACCTTCTTTGCGGGACAGCCCATGTTAATATCAATGCCATCGAAGCCCAATTCGCAGATAAGCTGGGCAACATGATAAAAAGCTTCCGGCTCAGCGCCATAAATTTGAGCAAGGACGGGGCGCTCCACTTCACTGTAGAACAACTGGCGGAGTTCGCTCTTTGCACCATGACAAATTCCTTCTACAGAGGCAAATTCTGTGATGGTGAGATCCGGGTTCCCGATGCTGGCTGTGATGCGCCTGAAACTGGCATCTGTCACGCCGTCCATGGGTGCAAGGCCGACGATAGGGCGGTGGAGGGTCTTCCAGAAATCAACCAAGGTAATCCTGCTCTCGAATATGAAAAATTACGACGTATTTTATATATCATAATGGCGGTCCAGAACCAACTTTTTCCCGGTGGGCCCATTCTTGTCTTGTTGGGGACAGGACAAAATATCTAGAAATGTTTTTTCATTCATAGTAATATGCTTTCTTTCAATGGAAAATTGAGATTCCGGGAGCAATAAAAATGAATGCTTTTGTTATGTTTGGGAAGCGCGGGGATGGGGTAAAGGGAGAAGATGCTTACAGGGCGCTATTGCCTTTAGAGGGCCGTCCAATTTTCTTGTATGTTCTCAAGGCGCTTGATCATGTCAGGAGCGTCAATCAAATTGTAATTATTGGTCCCCAGAAGAGGATCATGACTGCGATAGAGAGGTCCCTCCCGGATGCGCTATTTGAAAAAAAAATAGTGGTGCTGAATGAGAAAGCGCATCTCTTTGAAAATGTGAGGCAGGTATATGAAGGATCGTCCGACCAGACTGAACAGACGGACCTGAGCGTGTTGCGTCAACTCGATCCCCCGGCACTTTTCCTTCCCGCAGAGATTCCTCTGGTGACGACTCAGGAAGTCGAAACCTTCCTCACGGACTCGGACCTGTCTGAATATACATCATGTCACGGTGTGGCGGGGGAGGAGACCTTGGGGTTGTTTCACCCACAGGGAGAAAAGCCCGGATTCAGTTTAAAAGGGCTTCCTGTGGAAGGGGAGGCCTATCGAATGACCCATCTCCACCTTGTCCGGCCCAACCAGCAGGAAGCTGTAGAGATGATCCAAAAAATATATAATGATTGTAACGGGCTGCCTTCCGGGAACATGACATGCTCATTAAGCAGACTCATTGATTATTCTGCATCGGAAATGACAGGGCCGGAAAAACCCGCAGAGATCAAAACACGATTCAATCTTGTTGAAATCACTCCGGGCGGAGGAGCAGTCAGAGTAGAGGATGATGAATCTTGTCGGACGATGGAGATGCGATTTAAAGAATGGCAATCTTCACTGATGAACAGAAAAGAGGATGATGGCAAGACTGCGATCTGTCCCTTGTCAGGACACATCTGCAAAGATGGTTAGGTATTTATCTAGGAAACGGCAATCCTCGGTCGGGAGCCAGAAGTATCAGTCCTGTTTAGATGGAAGTCTTGGAAGGTTCCGGATGGAAATCATTCCAATCAGGTCCCGGATAGAGAGTATCCCGACAATGGCTTGTTCTTCCCTGACGGCAAGATGGCGGATGCCCTTGGTTGCCATCTTCTCGGTTGCTTCCAGTACTGATCGGGAAATATCGATATCAACAATAGGGGTATTCATGATGGAACCGACGGGAATGTTGTCTGCCGGGAGGTTAAACCCAATGACTTTTCGTGTCAGGTCTGTTTCGGTGACAATCCCGCTGTACTTTTCGCCTTCAGAGACCAGAAGAGATCCTATCCTGCTTCCGGACATTTTTTGAGCGGCTTCCTTGCATGAGGCAGAGCCTTTAATCGAATGAATATTCCGTCGGGTCAAGACGGACAAGGGATTATAGATATCGCCCATTTTATTCAGCGAGCTGTTTTGATCTGAATAAAAGTGGTGGACAAGGTCACGAACTGAAACCAAACCAACGATCTTGCCATTTTCCGAGATCCCGAGATGTCTGATCTCCTTCAAGTGCATCAGGTGATTTGCTTCTACGAGAGACTTCTCAATGCCCACCTCAAGGATGGGTGATTGCATGATGTCACGGACAGGTGTGTCATAAGGGATCTCTTTTGTTAAAACTTTACGGATCAGGTCGCTGTCGGTAACGATGCCGACATAATGACCATCTTCTTCCTCAACAAAGAGAGAGCCGATCTTCTGAAGACGCATTACCTCTGCGACTTGGAATATTGTCGTAGAAGGGGGGGTTGCCTTGATCTCCCGGGAAGCCAGCTCACTGAGTGTCATGGGGTTTGCCTCATAGTCAAGGACGATAACGTGCCGAATGATAACCGATTGATTTCATTCTGTCAATGCGTGATTTTTCATGGGATTTCAAGGCGAATAACTTAAAAATACTTGACATCATTACATTGCCTCCGATAGTATTTGCCGGTTCTTCCTTCGTCCCCATCGTCTAGTCAGGCCTAGGACACCGCCCTTTCACGGCGGTAACGGCGGTTCAAATCCGCCTGGG
>JBHHXE010000028.1:0-18000 GCA_046756865.1 Nitrospiria bacterium
TACGGTGAGGAGACCTTTGGCCGATAACGCAGTCTTTTCAGGCGAATCGGCGGTTCCTCATTCCGCAATCGCGGAATGAGGGTATAGGAAAAGAGTTGACAAGGCTTCGGTAAATGCCTTAAGAATGAGCGTTTGGAAATTAAAACCTTTCGCTGAGGAAAACCGATGACAACACAAACCCACAAGATTATTTACACAAAGGTTGATGAAGCACCTGCACTGGCCACCTACTCTTTTCTCCCGATGGTCAAGGCCTTCACAGATGCCGCCGGCGTTGCCGTTGAAACACGAGATATCTCTCTTGCAGGCCGGATTATCGCAAACTTCCCGGAGAATCTGACAGACAGCCAAAAACAATCGGATGATCTGGCCGAATTGGGCTCACTCGCAAAAACGCCCGAGGCCAATATCATTAAGCTACCCAATATCAGTGCGTCCATTCCTCAGTTGAAGGGCGCGATTAAAGAATTACAAGAAAAAGGCTACAAACTCCCGGACTATCCCGATGATCCGCAAAGCGATGCAGAAAAAGAGGTCAAAGGACGGTACGACAAGGTCAAAGGAAGCGCCGTCAATCCAGTTTTAAGAGAAGGCAATTCAGACCGCAGGGCGCCCGGATCGGTAAAGCAATTTGCTAAGGATAACCCCCACTCAATGGGTGCGTGGTCAGCGGACTCCAAATCACATGTCGCGCATATGAAGAACAACGATTTTCGCTCCTCTGAAAAATCTACGGTCATTACCGGAGAAACTGCCGGGGACGCGAAGATTACCTTCACTGATCAAGGTGGAAAATCCACCGTTTTAAAAGCTAGAATTCCCCTGATCGAGGGAGAGCTGATTGACGCCTCTGTAATGAGCCGCCTTGCTTTGCGGGAATTCCTTGAGGCACAGATACAGGATGCCTTGGATCAGGGCGTCCTCTTTTCTCTGCACATGAAAGCCACCATGATGAAGGTTTCAGATCCCATCATTTTTGGTCATACTGTTTCCGTTTACTTCAAGGACGCCCTTGAAAAACACGCCACTGTTCTTGATTCCCTCGGCTTTAATCCCAACAATGGCCTGGGCGACCTTTACACAAAAATTGAAGGCCTTCCGGAAGTTCAGAGAAAAGAAATCGAGGCCGATATCCAAGCCTGCTATAAAAACCGGCCTGAGTTGGCAATGGTCAACTCGGATAAGGGGATCACAAATTTGCATGTGCCCAGCGATATCATTATTGATGCATCCATGCCTGCCGCGATTCGGACCTCGGGTCAAATGTGGAACAAAGAAGGCAAGCTTCAGGATATGAAAGCGGTCATCCCCGATGGCAGCTACGCGGGAATCTACCAGGAAGTCATCTCCTTTTGCAAAGAACATGGCGCTTTTAATCCTGCGACCATGGGCAGTGTTCCTAATGTGGGACTGATGGCGCAAAAAGCCGAAGAATACGGGTCTCATGACAAGACCTTCACAGCACCCGGAAAGGGAAGCATCCGCGTTATCAGCGCCTCTGGGGAAACCCTGCTTGAGCAGGCCGTAGGAGAAGGTGATATCTGGCGCATGTGCCAGGCAAAGGATCTGCCGATACAGGACTGGGTCAAGCTGGCCGTAACCCGGGCACGGGCGACCGGCGCACCCGCTGTTTTCTGGCTGGATAAAAACAGGGCTCACGATGCGAAACTCATCGAAAAAGTGAATCGCTATCTGCCCAATCACGATACGGAAGGTCTGGAAATCCATATCAAGCCCCCAGTAGAGGCCATTCGTTTCTCCCTGCAAAGGATCAAAGAGGGCAAAGACACGATTTCAGTCACTGGAAATGTCTTGCGTGATTATCTCACCGACCTTTTTCCGATTCTGGAGGTGGGAACCAGCGCGAAAATGCTGTCTATTGTCCCCCTCATGAACGGCGGCGGCCTATTTGAAACCGGCGCCGGGGGCTCTGCTCCGAAGCATGTCCAACAGATGGAAAAGGAAGGCCACCTCCGCTGGGATTCTCTCGGCGAATTTCTGGCACTCTCCGCATCTCTGGAACATCTGGGCAAAGCGAGTAATAACCCTAAGGCAGAAACTTTGGCAAAGACACTTGATCAGGCCACCGGAAAGTTCCTTAGAAGCAATAAATCGCCTTCCCGTAAGGTGGGTGAACTTGACAACCGGGGAAGCCATTTCTACCTCACATTGTACTGGGCCCAGGCCCTGGCCGAGCAGGACGGAGATCAGGACCTTCAGGCTCAGTTCGCTCCCATTGCAAAGCAGCTTGGCGAAAATGAGGCCAAAATCGTTGAAGAGTTGAACGCCGCGCAAGGACGATCGGTTGATCTCGGCGGCTATTACCGTCCGGACGATGAAAAGGCAGAAAGCTCAATGCGGCCTAGCAACACGCTCAATGCCATTGTGAATACAATCGCATAAAAAAGATAAGATGACACTCCTGGAAAAAGGCGTCACTCCGGCAAAAGCCGGAGTGACGTGCTCATCTGAATAGTGAATCGAATCGACGGTTTGCTACTTGTGAAGGGACTCGTAGAGCTGCTTTGCGACCCCTCTGTTCATTGAAGGCGCCTTTTCCAGATCTTCCAGGCTTGCCTCCTCTATCTTTGATAAACTTCCAAAGTGTCTCAACAGGGCAGTACTCCTTTGCTTACCGATCCCTTCAACCTCCTGAAGACGGGAACTCAACATCTTCTTGCTGCGGACCTTGCGATGATAGCTCACAGCGAAACGGTGAGCCTCATCCCGCACCTGCATCAAGAGATGGGTGGCCGGTGAGGCAACCGGGAGCGTAATCGGGTCGCTTTGATGCGGTAGATAAACCCGCTCCCCGCGCTCACCCTTTTCTTTGGCCAGACCGATCAGGTTGTACGACCCCGGATGAAGCTTCTCAAGAACTGATTCAACCGCTGAGATCTGTCCTTTTCCGCCGTCAATCAGGATCAGGTCGGGGGACGTCCCCGGTTTTTCTTTAAAAAAATTCATCCGACGGGACAAAACCTCGGCCATCATCGCAAAATCATTTGCCCCTTCTACAGTTTTGATCCGAAAATGCCGATAATCCGAGCGCTTGGATTTACCTCTCTCAAAAACCACCATCGATCCGACGGCGCTTGTCCCCATGATATTTGAGATATCGTAACCCTCGATCCGATAGGGCGGGCTTTTCAACTTGAGCAATTCCTGAAGCAGTTCCATCTTTGTCTCCCCGCCTGCCCGGAGCTTCAAATGCCCGTCCAGGGATGATTCGGCGTTCTCCCGGGCCAGACGAAGCAGGGCCAGGCCTTTTCCTCTGGAAGGAGTAAGCAGACGGACCACACCACTCCGGCACCCGGAGAGCCACGTTTCCAATATTGCTCTATCCCTCAAATGAAGCGGAATCATAATCTTTTTCGGAATGATCCCTTCCTTATTATAAAATTGCTGAAGGAACCCGGTGCAGAGTTCTTCATCCGGGGTCTCGCCCATACGATCAAGAAAGAAGTCTTTTCGCCCAACCAGCTTTCCCCCACGGACAAAGAGGACCTGGATGTCAAGGGCCTCCCCTTTTCTGGAGAACCCAATCACGTCACGATCCTCCATCCGAACGGAGGTAATCCGCTGATGCTCCAGTGCGCGTTCAATTTTCATGACCTGATCCCGAATCCGTGCCGCGGCCTCAAAATCAAGACTCTCCGCCCGTTGCTGCATTCTCTTCCGCAAGGCCCTCAGGAGCATTTTATCTCGCCCTTCGAGGAATAGCCGGACCTGAGCGATCATTCGACCATATTCTTCCTTGCTTTGATTTCCGGTGCAGGGGGCCAGGCATCGCTTGATTTCAAATTCGAGACAGGCGCGGTCCGCCGTCCCGTCGATCACGATACTGCAGTTTGGAAGAGGAAAAATCCGCCTCAGGAGGCGGATCATTTCATGAAGCCCTCCAGCGGGGACATAGGGTCCGAAATAAAGCGCGCCATCGTCCTTGATTTTCCGAACAATCTCAAGACGGGGAAAATCGTCCTTAATCGGTAGCCGGAGGAGGGGGTAGTTCTTATCATCACGCAAGATGACATTGTATCTTGGACGATGTTTCTTAATCAGATTGTTCTCGAGGATCAGGGCTTCTAATTCCGATGCGGTCACCAACGTTTCAATGTCATTCACCTGACCCACCATCGAGCGGACTCTCGGGCTTTGGTCTCTGCCCGAATGGAAGTAGCTCCGAACCCGGCTCGACAAAACCTTCGCCTTACCGACGTACAAAATCTCGCCCTTTTTCCCTCTCATGATATAAACTCCGGGATTTTTGGGAAGCGATTCTATTTTTTGTTGTATGTCCATGCCTTATTATCCAAGTGGAACACTAATCTTATCAAACGCAGATGGTGCGCCCCAACAAAAAAAGCCCCCCGGAATTCCAGGGGGCTTTTTAAGAAAACAAACTGAATAATCATCAGAACTGATAGTTCACAGAAACTACCCCTTTAAGCTGATCGTCGGTAACACCCGCCGTTCCCAGAGTATTCCATGCGTCTCCTGAGGCAAGATATCCAAGATTAACAGCCACAGAAAGATTTTCATCAAGTTTATGAAGATGATTTAAGTCAACTTCGACGCCAAGATCGCTGTCGGCACCGACGGCAGGGTCTTCCGTTGTCTGCGCCCAAATCAATGCCACCTCAGTATGGCAGGTCTCAGCTGGGTCAAAGCCAGCCGAAAGCTTTACAGCCGTGATACCCAAACCCCCAATACAACTACGTCCACCGGACCCCAATCGACCACCAGCAACACTTGCACACTGACCATCCCGATCGCTGTTGAGATCATCATTCACCAGTATATTTCCAAGGACAAAGTTTCCGGAAATTCCGTTGATGTTTCTTTCAGGATCGGCACTATCTTCTCCCGAGGTCCAGAGGAAACTCAAATCAATATTGGCTGGTCCGACGGGAAGTCCCATTCCGACGAGAACATTCAAGCCTTCCAGATCAATATCGGTAGGACCAACGCCCTCAATGGTTCCATCAAGAAAATCAATTTCAAATCGACCGTTTATGGGACCGATCGAGCCATCGGCCGTAAGCCCAATCGCAGTGATGGTTGTGTCTCCGATGTTCCCAGGAAATCCCAACCCAAAACCAGGCACGATGAGTTGATTATCCCTGTCGTTTAAGTAGGCCGCAAAAAACCCAATGGAATGCTCCTCCCCATGGTTCATGCCGAGGTCGAGGATATAAAGGTTAGCATCGCTACCCGTACGCCCCCTAATACCAGAAGTTGTCCCATTATTAGAATCAAAAAGTTTACCATCTACAAATGTGGCGGTCGCCGGACCAAGATTAAATCTGCCAGCAATGGAATCAACAGTATCATCCAAGATTAATCCATGCCCCAGCATGAACTGCTTCCGCCCGAAGACAACTTTAAGAGGATTAAAATCAAATTTGAGATAAGCCGAACGAACACCGACGATATTATAGCTCCCGCCGAGGCTTGCGGTCCCAAATCTGAAATTTCCAGACCCACAAAAGGAAGAGCCCCCCGAGACAGGGGTAGTAGGAGGTACGCCGGCCTTCGGCGCGGGACAGAACTGATTATCGGGATCATTAAAGCTGTTTGTAAAATCAACAATCACAACGGCAGAGGTGAGGCCAGCGCTTATGGTTGTTTTAAGTCGGAACCGACCATCGGAAAAAGACTGTTGATCATCCTCTGCATCATTCGCGTCGTTCAGATTGTCGCTATAGACACCGCGAACCCGGAAATCGCCTTCAATCTTGAAATCTGCGGCAAAAACCGACGCTGCATAAAAAAATATCGTCGCAACCATCGCTACACCTAAAAATTGTTTCATTTCCGTCCTCCCTCCATGCGTATACTGATTAACTGATCTTTCATCGAACAATAATCTTTGGGGTATTTCGTCATGCCGGCTGGTCCTGGACTGTTTCGGTCAGGAGTGTGGCCTCGTTGTTGAGTACATCGAGGAATCCCGGGCCGATTGAAAGCGTTCTTTTTTCCCCTTCAGCAGAGGTAATCACCAGACGACCCGGCACAAGGGTCGTGATGAGCGGGGCATGGTTTGCCAGAACTCCCAGACTTCCAAGACCTCCCGGGACCACGACAGAGCTGACCGGGCCTTCAAAGAAAACCTGTTCCGGCGTTGTCACGTTCAACTGGAAAGTTTTCTTGCTCATGCGTTCAACTTCTCCGCCTTCGCCTTTACTTCTTCAATTGTGCCAACCATGTAAAAGGCCTGCTCCGGCAACTCGTCTAATTCGCCATTGACAATCATCTGGAAACCCTTGATAGAGTCTTCCAGCTTCACATATTTCCCCGGAGTCCCCGTAAAAACCTCGGCAACGAAAAACGGTTGAGAAAGAAAGCGTTGGATCTTTCTGGCACGCTGCACAATGAGCCGATCATCTTCAGAGAGTTCATCCATCCCCAGAATAGCAATAATGTCCTGGAGTTCCTTATATTTCTGGAGTATCCGTTGAACAGATTGAGCCGTTTGATAATGTTCATCCCCAATGACCTGAGGGTCCAGAAGCCGGGACGTTGAGTCAAGCGGGTCAACGGCAGGATAAATGCCCAGCTCTGCGATCTGCCTGGAGAGAACGGTTGTGGCATCAAGATGCGTAAAGGTTGTTGCCGGTGCCGGGTCAGTGATGTCATCTGCCGGAACGTAGATGGCTTGGACGGAGGTAATCGACCCGGTGGTCGTCGAGGTTATTCTCTCCTGTAACTCCCCCATCTCTGTGGCCAGACTTGGCTGGTATCCCACAGCCGAGGGCATTCTTCCGAGAAGAGCCGACACTTCAGACCCCGCCTGGACAAAACGAAAGATGTTGTCAACAAAGAGCAAGACGTCCTGGTTTTTTTCATCCCGGAAATATTCGGCCTGTGTTAAGGCAGAAAGACCAATCCGTAAACGGGCACCAGGCGGCTCATTCATCTGTCCAAAGGCAAGTACTGTTTTATCAAGCACCCCGGACTCTGTCATCTCCGCATAAAGATCATTTCCTTCACGGGTTCGCTCACCCACACCGGCAAAGACAGAATAACCCCCATGTTCTGTACCGATGTTACGAATGAGCTCCATGATAATAACGGTCTTTCCAACACCGGCTCCCCCAAAGAGGCCGACTTTCCCTCCCTTGGCATAGGGGGCCAGAAGATCAACCACTTTAATTCCGGTTTCCAGGATTGAAGTCACCGGAACCTGATTCTCGAAGGAGGGACTGGGTCTGTGAATCGGCCAACGCTGATCCGGATTTTCAACCGGCCCTTTGCCGTCAATCGTCTCTCCGATCACGCTGAACATCCGCCCAAGTGACTGTTCCCCCACCGGAACGGAGATCGGCTCGCCAAGATCAACGGCCTCCATCCCGCGAACAAGACCATCCGTAGACCTCATGGAGATGCAGCGGACCACATCACCCCCGAGATGCTGGGCTGTTTCGACGATAATCTCGGTGTTTGCAATATGGTTTTTGACCTGGACGGCATTCAAAATTTTAGGGAGCTGGCCTGTTGGGAATTGAATATCCACCGTAGGTCCGATGACCTGTAGAACCTTGCCTGTTGCCATACTATATACTCCTTTCACAGGGTAGAGTTGTCAGGGGACAGAATAAGATATCGTTGCCCTGTACTCTGATAACTGTACCCTCAGTAAGCGGTTAGCTAATACTCAAGCCTTCATGGCCTCGCCGGCTGTAACAATTTCGAGGATCTCTTTCGTGATGGCCGCCTGCCGGGCTTTGTTCCCCATGAGGCTCAAATGATCAATCATCTCATTGGCGCTATCCGTTGCATTTTTCATCGCGACCATCCGCGAGGAATTCTCTGCGGTAAAAGACTCCAAAAGTGCAGAATACATTCTGGACGTAATCTGCCGGGATAAGAATTGGTCGATGATCGCCTCAAAATCCGGTTCCAGGATAAACTCAGGGATTGCATTTCTCTCCTCCGAACCTGCTTCCTGCTTCACATTGAGGAACTTCTTCAAAACCGGTTTTGATGACATGGCAGAAATAAAATTGGTATGAAGAACATGGACCTCGTCAAGCTGGCCGGAAAGATAGGCCTCCACTAACTGATCCGTAATCCCGGAAATCTTCTGATAATCCGGTCTCCCCCCTAAATCAAGGACGCTGAAGAGGATGGGCCATTCCCTTTTTTGGAAATAATCGTGACCTTTTTTCCCGATAAGAATCAGCTTCACTTCCTGAGATCTCAACTCTTTCAGGAAGTCTTCCGCCCGGGCGATGATACTGGAGTTGTAGGCGCCGCAGAGCCCGCGGTCAGAGGTAACCACCACCAGGCCGATCGTCTTGACATCCCGTATCTCAAAAAAAGGATGCGCAACCTCTCCGGAAGAGGCCATCAGATGCGATAAAACCACCTCCATTCTCTCATGATAAGGCTTCGCGCGGCGAAAGGTCTCTTCAGACTTTTTCAGACGGGAGGCAGCAACCATCTGCATGGTCTTGGTAATCTGCTGCGTTTTTTTTGCGGAGCGAATGCGCCCCTTGAGTTCACGGAGGGTAACACCCATTCTTTATGCAGACCCCACGGGACGCCAGCTCTCTTTGAAGGCGGTGATGGCGTCATCCATCTTTTTGTTTAATGCATCATTTAAGGCTTTTTTCTCCACGATTTCCTGAACAATCTCCGGATGCTGTTCAGCCATCATTTTCAAATAAGCCGATTCAAAGGCCTGAACATCTTCCGTGTTCAAATCGTCAAGATGACCCGTTGTTCCTGCGTAGATCGCCATCACCTGATTTGCCAGGGAGTAGGGCTTATACTGGCCCTGCTTAAGCAGTTCGACCATTTTCTCTCCTCTCTTTAACTGCGCGAGGGTCGCCTTGTCGAGATCAGACCCGAATTGGGCAAAGGCTGCCAGCTCCCGGTACTGCGCAAGGTCAAGGCGCAGCCGCCCTGAGACCTTCTTCACGGCCTTGGTCTGGGCACTTCCGCCAACCCGGGAAACGGAGAGTCCCACATTAATGGCAGGACGAACACCTGAATAAAAGAGGTCAGGCTCCAGGTAGATCTGACCATCGGTAATGGAAATGACATTGGTCGGGATATAGGCGGAAACATCCCCCGCCTGGGTTTCGATAATCGGAAGCGCGGTTAACGACCCGCTGCCCAGTTCCTTGTTCAACTTTGCCGCACGTTCCAGGAGGCGGGAATGGAGAAAAAAGACATCACCCGGATAGGCTTCTCGACCTGGAGGGCGCCGAAGAAGAAGCGATAGTTGACGATAAGCCTGTGCGTGCTTTGAGAGATCGTCGTAGACCACCAGCGCATGCTTCCCGTTATACATAAATTCTTCACCGATTGTGCAGCCGGCGTAAGGAGCGATATATTGCAGCGAGGCCGGCTCGTTCGCAGTTGCAGAAACTACAGTGGTATATTCCATCGCACCATGCTCTTCCAGCGTTTTAACCACGGTCGCCACATTGGATGATTTCCCCCCGACCGCGACATAAATACAATGGACCCCACTGCCCTTCTGGTTGATGATCGTATCCACGGCAATGGCCGTTTTTCCGGTCTGACGATCGCCAATGATCAACTCCCGCTGTCCCCGACCAATCGGGATCATGGCGTCAATCGCCTTGAGGCCGGTTTGAATCGGCTCGTTGACCGACTCGCGCGCAACTACGCTCGGTGCGCTCCCTTCAAGAATACGCGAGCGATCGCTTACAATCGGGCCTTTCCCGTCAACCGGACGTCCCAGCGCATCGACGACACGGCCCAGCAAGGCTTCTCCGACCGGGATCTGGGCAATTTTCCCCGTTCGCTTGACGACGTCGCCTTCCTTAATCTTGCTTGTCTCACCAAAAAGGATTGCACCCACATCTTCTTTTTCCAGATTCAGGAGCATCCCGACAACGTTATCGGGGAAGGAAACCAGCTCACCCGCCATCGCATTATGAAGACCGGAGAGGCGTGCGATACCGTCACCCACCGACAAGACCTCCCCCGCCTCTTCGATCGATACATCCGCCTGGTAGCCTTCGATATACTTCTGCAATACACTTGCGATATCATCCTGGTTAATCTTCACCTGTTCTCCCTTTCTCACTCAGAATCTTTGTCGAGATCTCACCCCGCAGCCGATTAAGCCGCCCTCGAAGGCTTCCATCAATAATCCGCTCATCCATGTGAACCACAATACCTCCCAGAAGAGACGGATCAACTGACTTCTTTATAAAAACGGCTTCTCCCAATATTCCGGAAAGCGTTTTTTCCAAATTTTTCTCTGTCGCTTCTGAAAGGGGAACTGCAGTGACGATTCTGGCTGTGGTCTTTTTCCGGGACTCCGCTGCAAGACGAAAAAAAGAACGAACAATCTCAGGGAGTAACAGCCCCCGTCCCTGATCCGCAACAAGAGAAACATGATGGCGTGTTACCGAAGAGACCGACTCCCCCAGGATTTCACCCAGCGCCTTTTCTTTTCCTTCCCGCGTAACTTTCCGATCTTTGAGAAAGTCCAAAAGGGAGGGGTTCTTTTCGAGCACCTCTTGGAGCTGTGTCAATTCTCCTTCAACCTTATCCAGAAGCCCTTCGGCACGGGCAACAGCGAGGATGGCCTGACTGTAGCCGCTGGCAACGTTATCAACCTGACGCTCTGCTGTTCCCATTCTTCTCCTTCATCGCGTTCACCCTAATCTTCATCACGAAATATCCCATCTTTCCACCTCAATTTTTCTGGTAGGTCTCTTTTACCTGGGAAATCGCACTCTCAATCAGTTTTTGGTGACCGTCTTCACTTAATGAACCTTGGATCATCTTCGTGGCCACTTGTACGGAAAGGTCGGCAACACGCTCCTGAAGTTCCATTAGCGCTTTTTGCTTCTCTCTTTCGATTTCCTCTTGGGCTTTCTGCGTCAATGATTTCGATTCTTCCGAGGCCTTGGCGAGGATATCTTTTTTTAATTTTTCCCCTGCAACCCGCCCCTCTTCAATCATTTTCTGGACCTCTGCGCGCCCTTCATCTAATTGGGACTTGTACTGAGCAAGAACGCCCTCTGCCTCCAGACGTGTTTTCTCAGAAGCTTCAAGCTCCTCCCGGATAGAAGTTTCCCGCGCCTCCAGCATCCCCACAATCGGCTTGTATGCAAACTTGGCCAAGAGGGCAACAAGGGTTAGAAAAGTCAGCCATGTCCAGATAATTAATCCCGGTTCTGCCTCAAACATCTTCTTACCTCGTTTTATTTAAAGACGATTAGGAAGCTGATCACCAATGCGTAGAGGGCCAGGGCCTCGACGAAAGCAACACCAATCAGCATTGTGGTCCTCAACTCACCCGCGATCTCAGGCTGTCGGGCCATCGACTCAACTGTCTTTCCAACAAGAAATCCCATCCCAAGTCCGGTACCCATCGCCGCAAGACCGATACCTAATGCCGCACCTAGAAGCTCCATCCTTTTCCTCCTTTATTCAATGTTAGTCATCCTTTATTTACAACCACATAAATAACATGAGCAGTAAGAAGACGCTCAAGCTCCGTTAAAACCCTCTGGTAACGATTCAGCATGCCACTATTTTCCTTCAGGGCTAGGCGAGAGGAGCACAGAACCGGAGCGTATGCGCATACGCGAGGATTCGAGCACCACAGCAACGCCGCCGTGGAGGGAAAGAGGGGTGTGCTGAATCGTTACCATTAATGTTCCATGTGTAAGGCATCCGACATATAAGACGCCGTCAATACTGTAAAGATATAGGCCTGAATTAATGAAACAAAAATCTCGAACGCACTCATGATCACGACACCGATCAGCGGGACCGGGGTGATCAGGACACTTTTAAATAAAATAATCATTGACAGAAAAACCAGAATCACCATATGTCCCGCCATCATATTGGCAAAGAGACGAACAGCCAGAGAAAAGGGCTTGGCAAAGAGGCCGATGAATTCAATGGGCAGCATAATCGGAAGGACCCAGGACGGGATACCGCTCGGGATAAAGGCCTTGAAGTAGCCAAAAAGCCCATACTTCCGGATTCCCGCCCCCTGTATCATGATGAAACCAAGCGAGGCCAGGGCTATCGTTACATTGATATTCCCTGTCGGCGTAAACGATCCGGGAATCAGACCCAATATGTTACATGTAAAGATAAAGAAAAAAAGCGTCGCAATGTAGGGGAACCAGGGTTTTCCTTCCTCGCCGATGACCTTCAACACCAGTTCTTTGCGGAGAAAGTCTACGACCGCCTCTATGAGGTTTTGAATCCCTTTTGGGTATCGCTTCAAGGTCATGGCAACAAAAGTCACCCCGAAGAAAACAAGGGCGGCTGAAATCCACATCCAGAGAACCGCTTGCGTAATCGAGAGGTCAATCCCAAAGAGATGGAGCTCCATGATGTTATGAAGTTCAAAATGATGCAGGGGATCAATTGCACCGCCGCCTTCTTCCACTTTAAGACCTCCTCTGCGGTTGCTCAGCACCCGCCTTTATACTAGCCAAAATAGCGCCACCGACCTGTTTCATAAGATAAAGCGTGATCACCGCAATGAAGGCAAAAAGAACCCGCGCGATATCAACCGCTGTAAATTTTGCCAGGACAATAAAAATAACACCAAGAACAACGACCCGAAAGATGCCTCCGTGCAACCAATGAGAATTAGCAGAGACGGGACTTTTCGACCACCGATGTAGACAATATGAATAGATCAACGCTAAAAGGGAACCCACGGCAAGAGACTGAATCAATCTTTTCTTTCCTTTTTTTTTTCTGATCCCGCTCCATCAGAGGCAATCAGTCGAACAATGTTCAGATAACCGGCTGCGGCGCCCAGCAAGAACCCGGCCAACAAAAACCACGGGGCCGTTCCAAGCCATTGATCGAGATGATATCCGCCCCACACCCCGAGCAGAACAGCTGCGACCATCTCGATGCCGAGGCTGGCGCACCTGCGGAGAACCCGCCAGGCACTCTCCTGATTCCTGCCAGACTTCAAAACCCCTCGGAGAAAACCGGGATAAATTCACAACAAACGAACACTTCTATCATATAAATTTATTCTTTGTCAAACGAAAATGATGTTTTTTCCCCGGCAGGAATTGCCCCCAAACCGAATAAAAGGTTTGGACTTTACCATCCTTTTAAAATTTGCCGGAGCTTCTCAACATCCTGCTCATCACACCAGACATAGGCTGAATAGCGAGACTCAAAACCCATCCCATCCACTGAATGGAGATTGATTCCTTCCTGAGCGATCCGGTCAAGCGTATCGGCGAGGGCACCGGCCCTGTCTTCTCCGCACAGGTGAAAACAGCTCCCTTCCTTTAAGGACCATCCAGAAGATCGGACCGCTTTCTTAAAGGCATGCGGATCACGGGGAATCGCGATGATCTCTGCGTTGCCGCGCCCTGTCCCGAAACTCCAGACCCCTGCCAGATTGATTTCAGCCTCTGCCATTCGTTTTGAAAACCGCGCCAACTGTCCAGGCCGGTCCTCCGTCCCGATGATAAAATAGCTGGCTCTTGAAATATCCATCCCCCACCCCATCCTTTTTCAGCATGTTTAACCGTTCGAAATCCCAGTCAAAATAGCGAAATTGCGTACAAAATGCAATCCCCGGAAAAACATCTGTGTTATTATCGACTTGCTGGTTCTAAAGAATCGCTCAGGAGAATAAATTGCATTTCAGACCCGATTCGACTATCATGCCTTCCATGAAAATCAAGCTCTATCACCCCCTCAGAGAGATCTCCATGAAGGGGCCGAGGGAAGCCGCTTTAATCTTAAAAGAGTTGAATCTCCCCAGGGAAGCCTATCTCGTCATCAGCGGGGACGCCCTGGTTCCGGAAGACACGATACTCCCGGATGAGGCGGAAGTTGAGATTCGCCCGGTCATTTCAGGAGGGTGAATGAAGTGTCGTCGATGCCGGGAACCGGCGGTCATGAAGATGGCGCGGCACAACACCGCGTATTGCGGTTACTGCTTTCAGTTCTACATCTACGAGCAGGTTAGACGGGCAATCTCTGAGCACAATATGCTTCAAAAAAAAGAGCCTGTCCTCGTTGCCATTTCCGGAGGGAAGGACTCGCTCGCGCTCTGGGATATTCTGACCAAGCTTGGCTATCATGCCGTCGGACTTCACCTGAACCTTGGAATCGGATCTTATTCAGCGGCATCACAACACAAGGTTGAGGCCTTTGCCCGCGCGCGGGATCTTGAGCTGATCACCCATGACTATCAGGAGGCTTATGGCCTCGGCGTGGTGGAAATTGCGCAGGAGACGGCCCGACCGGCCTGCTCCACCTGCGGGACGATGAAACGCTACCACTTCAATCGCATCGCAAAAGAGAAAGACTTTCCAGTGGTCGCCACAGGACACAATCTTGATGACGAAGCGGCCAGACTCCTGGGAAATGTTCTGCAATGGCAGGAAAATTATCTGCAGAAGCAATCCCCATCCCTTTCTTCAGAGGACGGAAAGTGGGCCAGAAAGGTCAAACCCCTCTGCCGGCTGACAGAACGGGAGATGGCGGCATATACAGTGATCAGCGGGATTGATTATATTATTGAAGAGTGCCCGATGTCCAAGGGAGCCAAAATGTTTCTCTATAAAGAAATGCTGAATCGACTGGAAGAAAGCTCTCCAGGGACAAAGCATCATTTTTACCTTGGCTATCTTCAGAAGAAAGAAAAGATTTTTTCTCCTCAGGTAGAAGATAATCAGTGCTGCACTTCCTGCGGTCAGGCGACCCGGGGTAAAACCTGCGCTTACTGCCGCCTGGTGGAGCGCGTCGCCACATGAGGATATTTACCTCCGGAGATCGTATTCATCTGGTGAATCATAAGGGTCGGGTCTACCCGATCAGGCTCAAGGCCGGGGCAACTTTTGGCTTCAGTGGGGAAAAAATTCTCCACGATGACATCATCGGCAAGGAAGACGGGACCGAGGTCCGGTTCTCCGGAGGGACCCGTTTTCTGGTCCTCAAACCAACATTGGCTGAATACACCCTTCACATGCCGCGCGGGGCGCAGATTCTGTATCCGAAAGATCTGGCCCTCATTCCTGTCTGGGGAGACGTTTATCCGGGGGCAACCATTATAGAGGCCGGTATCGGATCGGGAGCGCTGACACTCTTTCTCCTGCAGGCCGTCGGAGAAAAAGGCAAGGTCATCAGCTACGAGATCCGGGACGACTTTACCCGCCGGGCCCTCAACAATATCGAAACCTATCTGGGAAAAACCATCACACAGGAGCGCTTGCTTCTCCGAAAGGAGAATATCTACGAAGGAATTTCCGAAGAATCGGTAGACCGCATCATTCTCGATCTCCCTGAACCCTATAAAGTGGTCCCCCACGCGATATCGTCACTTCGCTCGGGAGGCATCTTCCTTTGTTTTCTTCCAACTGTCCCGCAAATCGAGCGGGTTGTTGAGGCCTTAAAACTGACGAAAGTCTTTGAGTCAATTGAAACCTTCGAAACCCTCCTCCGACCGTGGAATATTGATGGACGAAGTGTCCGCCCCAGTTTACGAATGATCGGACACTCCGGCTTTATCACCACGGCGAGGCGGGTGAATCGATGATTTGAAATGAAGTTTTATCTTTTGCTTTTAACCTAAGCCACTGGAGGACGCACCATGTTAAGTCATACCCAGATTGACCGATTGAATGAGCAAATTGCCGGAGAAGCCTATACCTCTAGAATGTTCTTGTCGATGTCCTGCTGGGCTTTTTCAAAAGGCCTGAATGGGATTGGCGCTTTCTTCAAGGATCACCATGAATCCGAAGAGGAACATATGCACACCTTAATGAACTACCTGATCCAAACCGGGGGGAAGGTCAAGGTCGGCCAAGTTGAAGCACCTCCTGAGGAGTTTGAAAGTGTCCGTGCTGTCTTCCAAATCGCTTTAGAACGAGAGGTCACTGTCTCAAAAGCAATCACAACAATGGTTGACCTTTTCCTGGAGGAAAAAGATTACTCTACATTCCAGTTTTTACAAGCCTTTGTCGCGGAACAGCATGAAGAAGACCACCTGTTCAGAATGATTCTTGAAAAGATTGATCTGATTGGAGATGAGAATCAGGGGATTTTCTGGATCGACAAAGAAATTGCCAGTCTTGCAAGCTCAAAATAATTTCTGGATTCGGCGAAGAAGCGGTTCTAAATCATGACAGAGATAACCGACATTGTCTTTGACGTTGGAAGAGTCCTCGTCGATTTCGGGTATCACGATCTTTTTACCCTCTTACGGAATAATGGTGCCGAGGTGGAGGGAATAAAAGATTTTGTTAAAAAAACCGATCTTCTTTCGTATGAGTGTGGCCACATCTCTGATGAGGCATTTATCGACAAGCTCATGGGCCTGCTCAGTAAACCTGTTGATCGCGCCCTGCTCATCGAAAAGTGGGTCTGTATTTTTAAACCCATTCATGGGATGCAGGCGCTTGCACTAGCACTCAAGAATAGGTTTGGCGTCTACCTGCTCAGCAATACCAGTTCACTTCACTGGGATTATCTCCTGACTGAATGCCAACTTGGACAAATCGGGGACGGGACCCTCGCTTCTTTTGAAGTCGGTGCGGTAAAACCGGAAGGAAAAATATTTGAAGCAGCAGAAAAACGCTTCAATATAAAACCTGAAACAACGGTCTTTATTGATGATCTTGAGGAAAACGTCGTGGGCGCCATTACCTGTGGCTGGCACGGGATACATCATACCGGTCTTGAAAATACCCGAATGAAACTCACAACACTCATTCCGGATTTGTAACCACCCGGCACCCCCTTTATGTAATCCCCGCCTCTTTCTGGAGCCAACGGATGTAAGGGACGATTAACTTGATCTCTTCTGGTTCAAGGCCGTTGATTTTCGGCATATCCCCGAATTGCCAATGGTGCGCCCGGACACCCCTCTGCGGCGCCAAGAGGAAGGCGGCATCTCCATGATGACCCGGTGCATATATTTTTGAAAGGAATGTCGGCCCCCGGTCTGTCCCGACCCCACCTTTTCCATGGCATCCGGCGCAGGACTCATTAAAGAAGGTCTCCCCCTTTGCCAACTCGGGGGGCGCCTTTTTTACGACCAAAGTCGAAGACGATGGGCCTGAGTCATTACAACCCATTAAAAACAGGGTCACAAAGACGACTGAAAGTCCAAACCATTTTACCATTCAAACACCTAAGATCCTATGGTTGCCGCTGAAAGTGTAGGGCTTTTAGAACTTTTAAGAGAGGGGAGAGCATTCAAGGCTGGATGCGGCCATGACCGTTACCATTACCGTTACCGTTGCCGTGACCATTGCTGGCAATATCTTTTTTATTAATACATGTAACGACTTTCCAGAGGTTCAAAGGTTTAACACTCTTTTTTTCAGTGACCATTAAGGGCTTTCCTTCTAATATTCCACCCAGTTCAAGATCAGGACAAAAACCAAGTCGTTTTCCGACGGGCGAAAAGACTTTCTCAAAGGCGGAGATAAACCTGTTTCTATTTTGAAAGTGATTGAACATGACGATCTTCCCACCTGGCTTACAAACCCGGATGATCTCCGATATCACCTGATCGGGATCGGAAACAGTTGTAATGAGCATCCCGGCAAAAACAGAATCAAATGTATTGTCCGCAAAGGTCATCCGCATCGCATCCATCCGAAGAAGCGACACATTGGTCATCTGACGCCGGGCCAGTCGATTTTTAGCCCTTGCCAACATCGGCGCACAGAAATCGATCCCGACGATCTGACAGCTTTTTGGAAAATGAGGAAGGTTAAGTCCGGTGCCAACGCCCACATCCAGAACCCTTTCACCCTCACCGGCATCAAGAACATTGACGGCATAGCGGCGCGATTGATGAAAGAGCGGCCCATAGACAAGATCATGCAGACTGGAGAAGGTTCCGTAAAACCACTCTACACGCTCAGCGTCCATACAACCGATCCTCTCCAACAAAAATAATGCGTCACTGCCACAAAATGAGTGACAAATTTACATAAAGACTTTAGGAGTCTAAAAAAATACAACTCAATAAGCAAGAAAATTCATCAAGGC
>JBHHXE010000029.1:0-17497 GCA_046756865.1 Nitrospiria bacterium
TTGCTGATTTGATCAACTGAGAAGAACATTTGAGAAAATTTCTACTGAAAAGATACTCATTTGTCATCCTTCTGTTTTTATTTTGGGGGTGGCTTTTTCCCGGATGCGGCTCAAAAGAATCGAAAGACCCGGTGGTCGTCACGATTACGCCGGGTGATGGGGGACAAACGGCTCAATCAGGTTTCTTCATGCTCCCTCCCCGGGGAAAGGTCACATTCAAAGCAACAGTTTCAGGGACTTTGAATCCCGCAGTGACGTGGAGCCATGCTGCCGGGGGTGGAACATTCAAAGAAGACCCAAGGGATAAAAATAACGTGATCTATACGGCAGCACCAGACGCGTTTTTTGGAAATATCGCCAGGCTGGAAGCAAGGAGCGTAGAGAACCCAGAGGCTTTTGAGACCGCAACAGTCATGCTCACAACACTTGAGGAACCACCTGGTCAAACACTCCAGCCCAGTGTGGATGAGATCGTTGTTGGCGGCCTCCCGGTCACCCAAAGCCTGACCCTGGACTTTAATCTTGACGGTATTATTGACATGGCCTCAAGAAATCGTACCGCTGGAAAGGTAACATTTAATATAAGCACACAGAGCCCTCAGGGGGGGCTATCTTTCCTGGG
The DNA here is from genome assembly GCA_046756865.1 of Nitrospiria bacterium. GTDB lineage: Bacteria > Nitrospirota > Nitrospiria > SBBL01 > JAADHI01 > DUAG01. Next base: position 623 of record JBHHXE010000029.1, read on the forward strand.
AAAGACAATTGATATCCCAACACCTGTATCCCTGGTTGTGGGTGATTTTGTCAATGATCTTGACCCCACCGACTGGGTTGCCGACATTGCAGTACTGAGTAAAGATTCAGTTGGGGATGGAAGCAGGGTTTTCTTTCTTTCGGGGGCAAAAAGTAGGCCGAGGGATTTTTCTCCGGTTATTATTGGTGATCCAATCATTATCCCAACAGGAAATCCCAGGTTAATGGTGAATGGAAGATTTCATAATCCTCCCGGGCCTAGTTCTCAAGCGCCTGTCTCTGATCTCGCAATAGGGACAAATGAAGGCGAAATCATCGTCTATCTTCAAGATCGTAACCCACAACCGATTCATAAACCTGTTGCCTTTAGCTCAGGACAAACCATTACCATCGGGGGAGGTGTACCAAAGCAGTTACTTGCAGGGGACTTTAACGGCGATGGGCTTAAAGAAATAGCCATTGTTCGGGAAGGAGAGGATAGCCTCTTTATCCTCAGAGGAGACCAGATGGGTGATTTTTCAGGCCCACAATCCCCTCCCATTCAATTTCCGGCAGTCATTGAGTCACTGATATCTGCCGATCTAAACGGAGACGGCATAGGTGATCTTATCGGCGCACATACAACGCCAATAAATCAATTATCGGTCTTCCTTGGCGATAGCACGGGCAATTTCACAAATGCGACCACGGTTCCGCTCGATTTCACACCAGGAAAAATGGCTGTCGGTGAATATAACCTGGGGGGGAATATTGATCTCGCTGTCACCGACTCTTCAGACCAAAAAATACGCCTTTTCTTTGGGGATGGAAGCGGGCAGTTTGTCGGAGAATGGGCATCCAAACCTGTTTTATCTTCCCCCTCCTCACTCATCTCCGGATCTTTCTCTGGATTCCCCGCAACAATTGGTTTTCAAAATGCGGATTTGATCTACCTCGAATCAGCCACACCAGCAACACCACAAAAACTACACGTCTTTAACAACCGAAACTCCTAGGCTCCCCAAACCACCCCCCCTTCCTATTACCGGGGCCACCTGTTAGAATGGGCGTCTGTATCCTTGGAGAGATCAGGATGAGACAAATTGATTACATGGTGGGAGGAGAAGATTTTTCTAAGATGCTGGCCGCCCATTTTATGCAAGGGGATGTCTACTATTATCCCGGAGATGCGACGGGAGATAAGCTGGCGACCGCTATTACGATCGGCGGGTTCGGGAGCGTTCCGATTGTGGATCAGGGAAAGAAACTGATCGGGATCGTCAGCGAATTTGACCTTCTTGAGGCGATTCTCGGCGGGAAAGATCTTGAGGCGATTACGGCGGAAGAGATCATGACAAAGGCCCCGATTTCTGTCCTGGAGTTTGCCTCTTCAGTTGATGTTATTACACTTCTAAACGAAAAACACCTCATTCGGGTTCCGGTTGTTGATAAGAAGGGTGTGCTTGTCGGGATTCTATCCCGGCGGGACATTCTGCAGGGCTACTTGAAGTCGCGGGAGAAGGGCTCTCCCTGGTGGTCTTAGGAAACGTCCTCCCTGACGATCAGAGAGTTACGGTCCATCTGGGGAGGCTTCGGGATCTGCATCAGTTCAAGAATTGTCGGCGCGATATTGGCATGGATTCCCGAGCGTAGTCTGACCTGCTCGTGAGAGACGAGAATCAAGGGAACCGGAAGCGTGGTATGTGCTGTGTGCGCTGCGCCTGTTTCATAATCAATCATCTGCTCCAGGTTGCCATGGTCTGCAGTAATGAGTATCGATCCGCCGGCAGACAAAACCGTCTCGACAATCGCGTCAAGACATTGATCGATGGCCTTCACTGCGGCAATGGCGGCCTCTAACTTTCCGGAATGCCCCACCATGTCGGGGTTGGCAAAATTAAGCACGATAAAATCAAACTTCTCTTCCTTGATCTGCCCAATCACTTTATCCCTTACCTCAAAAGCGCTCATTTGCGGCTTTTCATCATAGGTCGCCACATCCTTCGGAGACGGGATGAGTATCCGCTCCTCCCCCGCAAACGGAGCTTCCCGGCCGCCGTTGAAAAAGTAAGTGACATGGGCGTATTTTTCGGTTTCAGCAATCCTTAACTGACGGAGCCCCCGATCACTCAGGACTTCCCCCAATATCTGATCGAGTTGTACCGAATGAAAACCAACCGGATGGGTAAAGTTATCACCGTAGGAGGTGATCGAGACAAATGACGCCAGGCCGGGGAAAGGCAAGCGGGGAAAGGCATCAAAATCTTTTTCCGTCAGGGCCTGTGTCAATTGCCGCGCGCGGTCTGCCCGGAAGTTAAAAAAGATCAGGCTGTCGCGATCATGAACCTGTCCAATTGGCCCGTCACCGTCGCAAATGACAACCGGCAGGACAAATTCATCTGTGATCCCGGACGCATAGCTTCTTTCGATTGCCGCGCAGGCAGAATCCGCTTGAACTCCCCTTCCGGAAACGATGGCCTCGTAAGCCTTTTTCACCCTGTCCCAGCGCTGATCACGGTCCATCGCATAGTACCGTCCGATGACCGTGGCGATGTTCCAATCCGCGCCCTTTGGCTTTTTCTCCTCCAGGGCTTTTTCAAGAAGCGCGATATAGCTTAGGGCACTTTTTGGGGGAGTGTCACGCCCATCTAAGAAAGGATGAACGCGAAGCCGCATGACCCCTGCCGTCTGCGCCATGTCCAGGAGAGCACTTAGATGGTCGATGTGGCTGTGTACTCCCCCGTCTGAAAGGAGCCCCATCAGATGGAGCGTGCTTTTTTCATGGACGGCGCTTACGATGGCCTTCCGCAGGACAGCATTCTCCGAAAAGGATCCGCCCGAAATCGCCTTATTGATCCGGGTCAGGTCCTGATAGACCACGCGGCCGGCGCCGATATTCATATGTCCCACCTCGGAATTTCCCATCTGACCTTCAGGGAGACCAACGGCCTCACCGGAGGCCTCAAGCTGTGTCGCGGGAAAGTTTTCCAGGAGGGATTGGTAAAATTGGGGCTTTGCCAGGGCAATGGCGTTGCCATCGGAACGCGCATTGATCCCCCATCCATCCAGAATCATCAGGAGAACCGGCTTTGGTTTCGGGGGCATTACATCACCTCTCTTTGTTGTGTTTGCGGAACATCGTAGGGAGAAGTGACCAGCGCCTTGCTATCCGTCTTTTCAACCAGGATCGGTTCGGCCTGATAGCTGTTCCAAAGACCGCAGCGGTTGCACCGGCCAGCCCATTCAAAGGTGTGATTATCGCAGGGGGGACAATAGTATGGGATCAGCACGCGTGTCTGCAATTTCAAGGCTTTCTTAAACGCCTCGATGGCCAGGCTGTGATCTCCCCGTCTCTGATAAAGATTTCCCAGGACCTTATGGAGGTCGGGAAAAGAATCGATGCGGGTTTCAATCTCCTGTAAAGTTTCAAGGGCGTCATCCACCATTTCGAGCCGGTAATAAAGCCGCCCCAGATAAAAACGCAGAACCGTATTTTGAGGGTCTTTGTCGATGGCTTTTCGGTAGAGCCTAAGGATTTTTTCAGGTTCACCCATCTCGAGGTAGAAGTCTTCGAGTCGGAGCAGAAGAATCAGATGGTTCGTCAATTCATAAGATTTTTCCATCAGGGCCGCGGCCAGTTCAATTTTTCCGTCCTTGAGGTGAGTTCCGACCAGGCCGATATAGGCAGGGAGGAAGTTCTTATCCATCTTGATCGCCTCTTTAAAGCGTCTCCGGGCCTTACCTGATTGGCCGAGTTGAAGGAGCATCCGGCCGATTTCGTACTTGATTCCCAATAAGACAATCTCTTCTTTCTTGCGCGTTTCACCAGAGTTCGCAAGCTTGGCAAGCTTCTCCTGGTAAGGGTAGGCCTCCTCCCACTGCTGAAGACGGATAGTGAGATCCCGTAAACGCTGGAGGGCGGCCAGGTTTCTTTCGTCAGACTGGAGAATTTCCCTCAGGTATTGCATGGCCTCTTCAAAGCGTTCCGCATCTTCCAGATCATGCGCCAGGGCGAGGAGAACTTCCACATTCTTATCGTCAAGCCCTCGTGCCTTTCGATGAAGACGAATAGCATCGTTATAGTTGTTTTCAATACGGTGGATTTTCCCCAGCCGAAGGAGACTTCCTTCGTGGGTCGGGTTGAGGGCCAGTATCTTTTGAAAAAGGGAAGCGGCATCCCGATACCGTTTTGCGACAAAGGCATTTACCGCATCGGTATAGTAAAGCATTACCTGGGCTTCTTTCTTTTCCCGGCGGGCATCCTGCCAATTTATGTAGAGGTCTTTTATCTGGTGTATCCCTGCGGTAAAGATCACCAGGAAACCGCCCAGTGCGGTAGAAAAAAGGATCAGCGCTGTGATGGAAAGCTCAATCGATACGTCGCGGGTCAGGAAAAAGGTTACCCTTCCGGGATTCAATGTTGCCAGGTAGCCGACCAGACCCATCAAGATAAAGAAAAGCAGGACGAAGAAATGCATCGTTTAGACCGCCTCACCCCCTTTTTTATCGATGCCGGAATGGTAAGCATCGCTTGATTCGGGAAGGGGGATCTGCGGCGCGTCTCCCCAGAGACCGTCCAGGTTATAAAACGTGCGGGCCTCGTCTTTGAAGACATGCAGTATCACATCATCATAGTCGAGAAGAACCCATCGACCGGAATCACGGCCTTCAACCCCAAGGGGCCAGAGCTTTTTCTTCGAAAGGGACTCCTGAACCACATCAACAATCGCACGGATCTGGGGATCGGATTCTGCGGAACAGATGATGAAATAATCGGCAAGGGAGGTGAGGTCGCTGACATGGAAAACGACAAGTCCTTCGGCATGCTTAGACCGGGCCGCTTCCGCAATCAGAAGCGCCTTGTGCTCTGCATCCCGCAGTTGTCTTTCAGGCGGACGTTTCAGAATATCCTTAGAAATCGTTGTCCTCGACATAGATTCGTTTTCTAATTATATAGGACTCTACTGGCTCAGGCAAGAGATTTCTTGTTTCCCGGCGCGCGGCGAATCGACTCCTGATATCACTTGCTGAGATCTCACTTGGCCGGACGCGAATAAAATGAAAGGCCGACTCATTACTGACTGGAAAGGTATAAGAACGCCGGTCCCCCTTGTCGAGCTGTGAAAATGGCGCAAGATCAACTGATCGGAGAACCGCAATATCAGGCAATCTGGAAAAGGGATATCCGGGACGAGAGATCACGACAAAATCACAGAGGGTCAACAGGCATTCTGACTCCCGCCAGTTGGCAATGTCCAGAAAGGCATCCATTCCGAGGATGAAGAAAAGTCGATCATTCGTAAAGCGTTTCTTTAAAGCCCTCACCGTATCGATGGAGTACGATTTCCCCGGTCGATGGGCCTCAAGGTCGCAGAGCTTAAAATGAGAGGTGTCGGATAAGGCGAGAGCAGCCATCTCCATCCGGTATTTTCCATGAGGAATATTCCGGTCTGACTTGTGGGGGGGGATCCCTGAAGGGATAAACAGAACGGTGTCCAGGCGAAGCCGTTGATAAACCTCTCCGGCGATTTGGAGGTGACCATTATGAATTGGATTAAAGGTGCCGCTTAAGAGGCCGATTCGCATATTTAATAATGGGGCCGACGAGCCAATTCTTGTTATCTGGTTTGTCCATCTCCCAGGACAATGAACTTAGCACAGGTCAGCGCCTCTAGTCCCATCGGCCCCCGCGCGTGGATGCGGCTGGTTGAAATGCCCATTTCTGCACCGAGTCCCAGTTGATAGCCGTCATTGAATCGGGTAGAGGCATTGACAAAAACAGCCGAGGCGTCAACCTCACTTAAAAATCGATTTGCGCGGGCGTAGTCCCGGGTGATAATGGCCTCTGAATGTTCCGATCCATACTTAGCGATGTGTTCAACTGCTGCCTCAAAAGAATCGACCACCCTGACTGCGAGCGTGAGATCAAGATATTCTTCGCTCCAGTCCGCTTCATCCGCCAGGATGATTTCTATCCCTTCCTTTTTAAGGATCTCACAGGTAAGGGGGCATCCCCGGAGGGTGACACCGGCTTCCTGGAAGCGCTTGCTCAGGCCGGGAAGCAGAGATGGGGCGATCTTCTCATGAACCAGAAGCGTTTCCATCGCGTTGCAGGTGGCTGGCCGTTGGGCTTTTGCATTGAAGCAGATTTCTTCCGCCATCGGAATCTCGGCATCGTTATCAACATAGGTATGGCAGACCCCTTTGTCATGTTTCATGACCGGCATCCTGGCATGTTCCGTGACGGTACGGATTAACCCCTCGCCCCCGCGTGGAATAATCAAATCGATGAAGTGGTCCAGTTTGAGCAATTCAAAGATCGCCTGTCGGTCGGTTGTTTCAATCAAAGTCACGCCGTCTGGAGGGAGGCCGACCGATTCGCAGGATTCTCCTAAAATCCGCGCGATGGCCCTGTTGGAGTAAATTGCCTCAGAGCCGCCGCGAAGAATAACACTGTTTCCAGACTTGATGCAGAGGCCGGCAGTATCAGCTGTGACATTGGGCCGTGATTCATAGACGATCCCGATCACGCCGATGGGCACCCGCATTCTGCCAACCTGCAGGCCGTTCGGCAGGCGGTTCATCGTCAAAATTTCCCCCACCGGATCGGGAAGGGCCGCCACCTCCCTCAGTCCCGCAGCCATATCCCCGACCCGTTTTCCATCAAGCGTCAGTCGATCGAGAAGAGGTTCGGCAAGGCCTTTTTCTTTTCCGGCCCTTAAATCATTTTCATTCTCGGAGATGAGGAAACCTGTTTCCGACTCGATACGTTCCGCCATTGCCAGAAGGGCGTTGTTTTTCAAGTCGGAAGGGGTATTTGCCAGTATTCTCGCGGCTTCCTTTGCTTTGCCAGCCTGTTTCTCAATCTGCGCTTTAAGCATTATCGTGCCTCATTCGCTTACCTATCTATCCATGACTGCGCGAAGGTCACGCATCATCAAAAATCACCAGATTATCGCGATGAATTACTTCATCCGTCGCCTGATATCCTAATACATTTTCGATCCTGGAGGAGTGAATCCCCTTGATTTGCATCATCTCAGATGCACTATAATTCGTCAAGCCTTTCGCCACTTCCTCCCCCCCGGGAGAAAGGCAGAGCACTGCATCGCCGACCCCGAATCTTCCGCGGACGGAACAGATGCCGGAAGGAAGGAGGGAACGCCCTTTTTTGAGAAGCGCATCGACCGCACCCTGATCGAGCGTCAGTTCTCCCTTGGTCTTTAATGCGTGCGCGATCCAATGTTTTCTGGAAGAGCGTCGAGCCGTTTTTGCCAGAAAAAGGGTCCCGACCTCTTCGCCGTGAAGCGCACGCTTCATCAGGCCCGGGACAGTGCCATTCAAGATCAGCGTGGCTACCCCGTAGTCAGAGACCTTTTCCGCCGTCTTAACTTTGGTGGCCATTCCGCCTGTCCCTCCAGGACGCCCTGCACCTCCGGCCATCTTTTTTATCTTCGAGGTTACCGCCTCCACAGTGGGGATCAGGGCCGCCTCCGGGTTCTTTCCGGGGTCTTCGGTATGCAGACCGTCGACATCCGAAAGGATCATCAGGAGGGAGGCATCGACCAGGTGAGTAACCTGGGCTGCAAGATGGTCATTGTCTCCCAGCTTGATTTCGTCAACGGTTACGGTGTCATTTTCATTGATAATCGGAAGTATTTTATACTGCAGCAAGGTCATGAGTGTATTACGGGCATTGATGAAGCGCTTCCGGTCGGCAACCACATCCCCTGTCAGGAGTATCTGGGCCACCTTGATTTTAAAGCGCTCAAAGAACTTTTCATAGGCCCACATCAGTCGGCTCTGCCCGACCGCGGCTGCGGCCTGCTTCATCGGAATCGTCCCGGGAAGACGGGGCAAACCCAGTTTTTCCATACCGCATAGGATTGAACCGGATGAAACGAGAAGTACCTCCCGGCCTTCATCTCGAAGGGTGGCGACCTCTTTTACGATACTTTTCATCCGCTTTTCGTCAAGCCCCTGGTGATGAGAGGCAATCACGTTACTGCCGATCTTTATTACAATCCGCTGGCTGTTTTTCTCAATAAGGTGTCGGGATGTGGACATGATTCCTCGTAGGACAGGCTCAGGTGTCATCCCGGTTTTCGCGGGCATTCCCGCCTGAGACCGTTGTGGGATCTAAAACCTGTGATTGTTTTCGCAGTCCTTCAACTCCTTTTACAAGGGATGCTTTCAGATCATCCATCCCTTTTCCCGTGGCGGAAGACACCTCGAAGAAGGGGATTTCTTTCTTTCCACAATATCTGCGAAGCACTTCGGTCCTGAGACCCTCCCCCGCAATATCGATTTTTGTGGCTGCCACCATAAACGGCTTTCCAGGCAAACCGTGGTGATAGAGTCTTAATTCCTCCCGGATAACTTCAAGATCCTCGACCGGATCCTCCGAAGCAGGCTCGGAAACATCAACGAGATGAAGCAGGAGGGAGGTTCGCTCAACATGCTTCAGAAACTTGATCCCCAGCCCTTTTCCTTCATGTGCCCCTGCGATCAGGCCGGGGATATCCGCGACGGTAAACTGTGTGTTTCTCCCGCGTGACCGTTCAACAGTCACCACGCCCAGATTCGGCTCCAGCGTGGTAAAGGGATAATCAGCGATTTTAGGATGCGCTGAAGAGAGGGTTGATATGAGCGTCGATTTCCCGGCATTCGGCAGCCCGACGAGGCCCACATCGGCCAACAGTTTTAATTCCAGTTGAAGCCAGCGCTCCTCTCCCTTTTGCCCCGGCTCGGCCATTTGAGGCGCCTGACGTGTTGCCGACTTAAAATGTGTATTTCCGCGACCGCCGCGTCCTCCCCTGACCGCAATCACCCGTTGTCCGGGATGCGTTAAGTCGGCCACAAGTTCTGAGGTCTCGGCATCACGAATGACGGTCCCCCTTGGGACCGGGATCAGGAGATCCGGAGTATGCTTCCCGAAAGATTTTTTACGCCCGCCATGTTCGCCGCGCTTGACAATATAGCGTTGCTGATAGCGAAGATCAATCAATGTGGCCATTTGAGGAGAGACCTCGAAGACAACATCTCCTCCTTTGCCTCCATCGCCGCCGTCCGGCCCTCCGCGAGGAACAAATTTTTCCCGTCTGAAGCTGACACAGCCATCCCCGCCGTCACCGGACTTTACAAAGACTTTAACCTGATCAATAAACATGAGGGCATTTTACCACAAGCAAGATTGGAAGCGACACTTCACCCGACCCTTGCGCGAAGGACAAGGGCAGGAACCCTGTGGGTGAGCAAATGCTGAATCGTGAAGGGTAAATGTTGAGAGGAGGGTATTATGAGGCAGGGTGAATGCTGACCCGTTTTTTATCTCTTCCCATGCGTTCGAATCGGACAAAACCGTGGGCTTTTGCAAATAGGGTATCGTCTTTGCCGATCCCGACGTTCAAACCCGGGTGAATTTTGGTCCCTCTCTGCCTGACAAGGATATTTCCAGCCAGAACTTGTTCCCCGCCAAAGCGCTTCACGCCAAGACGCTGGGACCGGCTGTCCCGGCCATTTCTTGATGAACCGCCTGCTTTTTTATGTGCCAAGGATAACTCCTACTTATAAATGATGTCCACAATTTTAAGCTGGGTAAACGGTTGACGGTGCCCCTGTGTCCGGCGGTAGTTTTTTCGCCTTTTCTTTTTAAAGACCAGAACTTTCTTGTCCCGGTCCTGACGAAGCACTTCGCCGATGACCTTTGCATTCTGAAGTCCTGCAGAATCGAGGGTAACTCCCTGATCGTCCTGGAAGAGAAGTACAGACTGAAATTCAACCTTGTCCCCGATCTTCGCGTGACACTTTTCAACCTTTACGATATCCCCGGGAGCCACTCTGTACTGCTTCCCCCCCGTTTTCATAACCGCATGCATGTCGAATTTTCCTCTCAACTTTTAAGTAGAACTAGACTCAATACCATAAATCATCTGAACCTGTCAAGCTTAACCGACAATTCAGGATGCGTGAAACAGGATGCGCGAAAGATGAAGGGTGAAAGATTCAACAATCACCTCATGACGATTCACACCTCACGGCATTTCGTTTGGCGGTTTGATCATCGCCCCGATTAAAGATCTTTCACCGGATAGATATAGTAGAGCATCACATAGGTCACCGTACTGGTCACAAGGGCGATGACATAAAGAACCATGGTAAAGGTTCCGAGTTTACGGTGGCGTTTTGCCCCGTCGGGAATGGCCTTCTCGAACAACCTTTCAGCAAAAAGGACCAGTGCAACAAGGAAGAAACCAACAAGATACACTATATAACGGGCCAGCGGACCGGAGCGGATAACGGCGAGCAGACCAAAGATGAAAGCCGCACCGATCATCACATAGTTGAACGATTTTTTCCCCATGACCAGGGGCTCGTTTTTCAGGTAGCGAATACTGTTCTTCATCGCCGAGGAGCGAAAGCCGAGAATAATCATATAAACCGCCAGAACCAGTCCCAGGGAGATGACCAGAATGTGGATGGTCAGCATCGGGGAAAAAATATAGTCGTAAACCCAGTCCGGTCCTCCGAAACCTTCCTTCCCTTCAATCGAGAGGGCCCCCAGCCCGCGCGCAAGGTAGTAGGTTGTAAAATAAGCCAGCATGGCCACCATGCCCCACAGGGTCACCAAGTGATGGCGCTGCCCCTGATTCTTTTTTCCGAGATACCAGCCATAGACAAACAGAAGCGTGAAGCCCCATGCCATGACCGTGGAAAAATCCGCGCCGAATGTCCCGTATGGCGATAAAAAACCGGGAGATGTCAGGAACTCTTTCATGAATGCTCTCCTTTTTCTATACCTCAAAACCGTATTGCCGACTTTGAAGGCTTCTCTTCTAAAAGGATGACTTTGAGGCGGTTAATACCGTATTTCGCTCTACTTCTACTATATTCTTAAACCCGGCCTTTTCCAACCAGAATCGAATTTCCTCCCCCTTGTAGCATTGCCCCTTTTCCGAGTAAACCAGCATGTGCATGGAAAAAATCGCGTTCCAGCCGGGATTATTGATGTCATCATTGATAAACATATCTTTGACGATAATCATCCCGCCCGGGTTTACAGCCTGGAAGAGTTTCCGAAAGAGGGCCGCATTCTCGTCGAAGGTTTGATAGTGAAGAATATCTGACAGGAAGACAACATCATATTTCCCGGGAAGGGGGTCCCGGTTGAAATTCCCCCCTGCAAGCTGGATTTGATCCGCCAGATTTTCAGATTCGATGGTCTTCCGGGTCACCTCAAGGGTCTGGGGAAGGTCAAAGAGGACGGCCTTCAGGTGAGGATAGTGCTTGCAAAATGCAACGGAAAAGGTGCCAGCCCCTCCTCCAACGTCTATAAAACTCTGGTAGGATGAAAGGTCGATCCGTTCCGCCAGGGTCGGGGCAACCCTTTTGGCCATACGGTGAAGCACCTTTAGGACATTTGCTCCGGATTCTGGCCGGTTCATGAAGATGTTTCCTTTTACCGCCGGTTGGCCTGAGCGAATGATCTTCTCAAGCTTTCCCCAATGGTCCCACTCCTCGTCCTGCAGGAGCATCAACTCTCCAGTGTAAAAAGCACTGGTCCTGACGAGAAACTCCGCCACCGGAGGGGTGTTGAGGTAATTCGGTCCCTCACGCTTCAGCAAGCCGATCTCAACCAGGGCATCCAGCATCCTCCTGAGAAAAGAGGGGTCCGCCTTGATCTCCGCGGCGATCTCTTCCGCCGTTCCTGCCCCCCCTGCTATTGCGGTATACAGGTCGAGCCGCACCGAAGTGAGGAAAATCTTGGCGTTCCAATAGTAGCCCAACTGAAATATAGACGGAGCCGATAATGCTTTCCCCAATAGATCATCTCCCGGATTTCTGTTCGTATGACTGATATGATTTCAGACAAAGGTTAAAAGGTATATACAGGGAACCCGCCCGCAGGTCAAGATTGGGGCGTGTATTTTTTACATTCTGGCGTTACTTTTTTGCGTTTTTTTATTTGACTCATTATAATACTTCTGATACCTTTATTGATCACGCTACGGATAGAAGGTATTCTCAATGTTATGGTGACAACATGGTGAAAGTGGCGAAAAAGCAGAAGAAAGAAAAAAAAGCAACAGGGCCTTTTGAGGCGATTCGGCAAGGCCTGATCAAGCAGAGAGAAGCACTTCTGGTCGAAGCCGGAGTTTTGCTTGGTGGTGGACTTAATCCCGGGAATGAGGCCCTTCCCGACTTAGGAGATCAGGCCACAGCAGAGACCGATAAGAATTTCACCCTGAGGCTGCGAGAGCGGGAACAAAAGCTTCTTAAGAAAATCGATGAGGCAATCGGGCGTATCTCCGAGGGAACTTTTGGAACTTGTGAGTCATGCGACGGGAAAATTACCCCCAAAAGACTTAAGGCACGCCCCGTGACCACGCTTTGCATAGAATGTAAGACCATTCAGGAACAGGAAGAGAAAATCAGACGGTAATTTGTCCTTTTCCCGTCCTTCCCGCGTCAATAAACCTGATTTTTCCCACCATCCTTACATCCCGGTGGCATAAACCATGAAGGGGATCAGAGGTTGCTTATTTGTTATCCTCGGCTTCCTTGGAATATTCTTTTCAATAATTATCAGCTTTACTTTTTACCTTCTTCCCTTTGCTTTTCTGATATTTCTCGGCTCGCTTGTTCTCATCTCTTATGCCTTAGGATCTACAGACAATAACAAACATTAATCCTGACGAATAAATCGGCACAGGGCGGCTTGAATATTGAGAGGAAACAGATGCAGGTTGGATTGTGGATACAAACGGAACAGGGCGATACTTACCTGATCAAAAAAGATGCCAATGGCTATCCTGACTTAAGTGCGCTTTCTTCCCCTCTAAAACTGGACGATTTTAAGGCGAAGAAAGAACAGGGAAAAGCGCTTTATGACGAACTAACCGGGACACATTATGCTCACTCCCACGCCACAACCCGTCAGGTGTTGTGGGATTTTCTGGAAGCCGCCATTAAGCAGCTTCCCTGACCCCATCGTGAGGAAGTGCACATTCAGTCATGAACATCATGAATAACGGCACATATCGGCGGCGGATCGTCCGTCGATTTACTGGAATGCTTGCCATGTGGCTTGTGCTCCTCTCCTATGGTTGTGCCTCTCTCTCAACAGCCAAAGTTGACTCTGGAAACCGCTCCTTTTCATATAAGGAGGTGGGGCTGTCGATGTCTTTCCCGTCAGGCTGGCGAATATCCAGAGAAAAAAAAGCGCTCTTTAGCGCGAGCTTTCAGCCGGGTCCCGTACCGCTGGTCCATTTAAGCGCGACGGAAGAAAGAGGAATACCGTCGCTCGAAGACTACAAAAAAATCTCCTCAACGCAGACCCTCTCCCGCCGAATGCGGAAGGTTTCGGGGGGAGAGATTTCTAATATACGGCTCGTCGTCTCTCATAAAGTTAAACATGAGGGCCAGGACTGGGAAGAAACAATATGGCTCGGGCAACGAAAAGGTCAGGCTCTGATTTTTCATACTTATGTGTTCCCGGTGGAATTGAGAATCATTCAACTTCATTTTGAATTTTTTGCGGAGCTCTACAAGAATCCGAAACAAATCATTACCCCGATATTGTCCGGGATAAGGGTCGAATCCGGGAGCAAACGGCCACCGGAAGAATATGCCGAAGTTTATCGTAGCCTGGGACAATCCTATAAGGCGCTTGGACAATGGTCAGACATGAAATCCGCATTCAAAGAGGCCTTATCACGCAAGCCTCGGGATGCGAACCTTCACGTTCTCCTGGGAGAAGCCTATTTCCTGAACAACGAGCTCGAGGCCGCACTTAAGGCGCTTCTGCAAGCCGTCCGGCTTGCGCCGCAATATGCACGGGCATACCAGGGTCTGGCTCAAATTTATTTGAAAATGAACTTAACCGACAAAGGCATTATAGCCATGAAACGCGGCATCAGCCTGGCCCCTAAAAATAACACCGCCCTCCGCGTTTTGCTCGGAGATACCTACCTGAAACAGGGCAAGGCTGAAGAGGCGATTCGTGCCTACCAGAATATCATCCAAAGAAATGTCAAGACGGTCGATGCCTACCTTGGATTGGGAAAAGCTTATCTCTCCATTGATCTTTACGAGCTGGCCATTATCGAATTTGAACAAGCGCTGAGACGGGACCCTCAGCGGGTGGAACCGCACTGCCTGTTAGAGAAGGCCTATACCCTCCTTGCTTCTCCGGAAGATGCTAAGCGGGAAGCCGCTCTCTGCCAGCGGGGACTGCAATAGACCTATGCCCGCCCGAATGAAATACCAAGTCCTTCGGCAGTCTTAACCAGTACGCCCTGACTTGGGATGCACTTCGCTTTCCGTGTGGCCTGGGAAAGGGGAATCGATTTGATCACATTGGCCTTAAGGCAAACCATCTCCCCGAAGCGTTTTTCAGCAGCAAGGTTCACCGCCGCAGCGCCAAACCGGGTGGCCAGGATGCGATCAAAGGGGGTGGGCGAGCCCCCTCTCTGAAGGTGTCCCAGGACCGTCACGCGAACATCCATTTCCGTCATACGCGCGATCTCTTCTCCGACCTGGTTTCCAAGCCCACCAAGACGCTCAACTGATCCTTTTCCCGGCGTCCGAATGACAGACCGCTTCCCTCCCGCAGCCCTTGCCCCTTCAGCAACGATGACGATGGAAAACCTCATGCCCTGCTTATATCGGTTGTTGATGGTCTTGCAGACATGTTCGATCTGAAACGGGATCTCCGGGATCAGGATTACATCAGCACCCCCGGCGATTCCAGCCTCCAGGGCGATCCAGCCTCCATACCGTCCCATCACTTCCACCACGATGACGCGGTGGTGACTTGCCGCGGTGGTGTGGAGTTTATCGAGGGCATCTGTCGCGGTATTCACCGCAGTCTGAAATCCAAAACTTAAATCCGTACCGGGAATATCATTGTCGATTGTTTTTGGAACACCAATGACCGGAATTTCATCGTCATGAAGCAATTTTGCGATGGTCATCGTCCCTTCTCCCCCGATCGCGATGAGACAGGCCAGCTTATGCTTCTTCATATTTTGTTTGACGACTTTTGAGAAATTGACCGGTCTCCCATCGCCGGCACGTTTATTTACATGCCGCGGTTTCCTGCCGCTAGTCGTTCCCAAAATCGTCCCCCCTAAAGGGAGGATACCCCGAATCGTCCGCGGCGTTAGCAAGCGGGTCTTGGTTGGCGTATTCAGCCCCTCAAAACCCTCTTCAATGCCCGTGACACTCCATCCGTACTTCGTGGACGAGGTCTTTACAATCGCCCGGATCACCGCATTTAGCCCAGGACAGTCTCCTCCCCCGGTGAGTACTCCGATCTTCATTTTTCCTCCCGTCTGACGATAAACAACCTTAATATTATTTTAAACGGCCTTCCCCGGTTAGGAAAACAGCTGATGCGCTCGCTATGCGCGTTCGAGTCTTTTTACCACCGTGGAAGGGGAAACATGTTGTATTAAAGCAACGACTGCTTCCTGCATGTCACCTTTTTACAACATTGTTTTTGCCCACGACAGATCTCCAAGCTTAAGAGCAACTATAACTTATTGAAAAAACGTCATTTTTATGCAAAGTACTCTTTTTAAACTTTTTGGCACCTTTATTGCTCTCACTCCACTCTGATTTATGAGATCGCTTTCCAGAGAGGCAGGTAACAAGCATGTTCCTTTATTCGAATACAAGAGAGAATACCATACAAAGCGAGGTTTCGTGTAGCGGTATCGGGCTTCATTCCGGCAAAATTATTCATTTGAGGCTTCTCCCTGCAGCGGAAGAAAGCGGCGTTGTTTTTATCCGGAGAGACCTTGGTGGCGTACGCATTCCTGCGAATCATGCCCATATCATTTCGACGATCTTGTCTACCACTATCGGTGTGGATGGTGCAAGTGTTCAGACCGTTGAACATCTTATGGCGGCGATCTCGGCAATGGAGATTCACAATTTGGTCGTTGAACTGGATGGTCCTGAAGTTCCTGTCATGGACGGAAGTTCAGAACCTTTTGTCGAACTTCTCACAAAAGCCGGAGTGGAAAGCCAGAACAGGCAGCGCAGCTTCATGGAAATATTAAAGCCGCTTACGGTCTCTGAGAATGGAAAACAGCTCACGATCCACCCCGGGTCCTCATTCGAAGTCGAATACAAGATTTCGTACAAACACCCGGCGATCTCAAAACAATCCTATCATTACCGGCACAGTGCCCTGGCATTTAAGAGAGAGATCGCGTCGGCAAGAACCTTCGGGTTTTTAAAAGATGTTCAATCGCTACAGGAACGCGGACTTGCCCGGGGAGGGTCACTGGACAACGCAGTTGTCATCGGTGACAAAGGTGTTTTAAATGAGCAGGGTCTCCGCTTTTCTGATGAATTTGTCCGCCATAAGATATTGGATCTGATCGGTGATTTATCACTGATCGGCTTGCCGATTCTTGGACGGATAGAAGCAACCCGGTCAGGTCATTCGCTTCATGCCACATTGATCGAAGAAATCCTTCAAAACAAAGAGGCCTGGCGGACTGTGACAGCGCCTTCCCCTGCTCCTGAACGAGCGGTCTACCGGTCATATCAGGGCGCTTCCCTCTCCCTTCCTTCGATTTAATTCCGAGGCCCGCAATCGCCGGATCACTCCGATAACACCGTCTTGTCCGAAGCCGGGGAACCTTGAGGCCCTGTAGGTCGGGTCCGTTCTCGCCGAGCCGCGGTTTTTCAAACTCCCACCGGCGGATAAGGTCGGGTTGCCCCGCCTTGCATGGTTAAGCACTCCCAAAAATAAAAGGGGGGCTTGAAGCCCCCCCGTGCACAACAACTATTTCTTTTTTGCCTTTGGTTTCGCCTTCGCTTTTGCTTTGGGCTTTGCCTTTGGCTTTGCTTTTGCCTTTGGTTTCGCCTTCGCTTTTGCTTT
>JBHHXE010000030.1:0-17404 GCA_046756865.1 Nitrospiria bacterium
AAATTAAAAAGGGCACGCGCGAAACACCTCTTGTCGGCGGAAGAGCGTTCTTCACTCGAGAAGGGACTCTTCGGAGAGAAAAAAGCGAAGATTATTAGAACCAAGGGGCAATTATTTCTAAAAAGGATATTCGGTTAATGGAGGAGTGATGGCTAAAATTCAGCGGGCAATACTAAGCGTATACAACAAGGAGGGGATTCTTGACTTTGCCCGGGGGCTCCTGGCAATGGGGGTTGAGATTTTTTCGACGGGCGGAACCTATGCCTTGTTAAAGGAGAAAGGGGTAAAGGCCAGGGAAATCGCCGATTACACCGGTTTTCCTGAAATGCTCGACGGCCGGGTCAAGACCCTCCATCCACGCATCCACGGCGGAATTCTGGGTAAACGGGGGAGCGCCAGGCACCAGGAAGAGATGGAAAAGGCGGGGATTTCTCCCATCGATCTGGTGGCCGTCAACCTCTATCCCTTTAAAGAAACCATCGCAAAGCCCGATGTGACACTGGAGGAAGCAATAGAAAATATCGATATTGGCGGGCCGACCATGCTTCGTTCTGCCGCGAAGAACTACAAGGATGTGACCGTACTTGTTGATCCCGGTGATTATTGCGACATTCTCGATGAGATGAAGCAATCGAATGGGAGTGTTTCTGAATCGAAGCGCTTTTCGCTCGCGACGAAGGTTTTTCGCACAACCTCTGATTATGACAGTGCGATATCCAATTATCTGGGTGGTTTGGAGGGGAAAGCTAAACCTTTTCCGGACGCTTTCCAGATTCACTTGAAAAAAGTACAGGGACTCCGCTATGGCGAAAATCCGCATCAGGGAGCGGCCCTTTATCACGCCGACTTTTCCGGAGAAAGTGATCTTCCGAGGCAGCTTTGGGGAAAAGAGATGTCCTACAACAATTATCTGGATATGGAAGCGGCCTATGAGATGGCCCTTTCGTTTCAGGAGCAGGCTGCTGTTGTGGTGAAACATAACAATCCCTGCGGTGTCGCAACAGGAGAGACCCAGGCCGAGGCTTACCGGAAAGCCAGGGCGACGGATCCGACCTCTGCTTTTGGCGGAGTGGCCGCTTTCAATCGACCCATTGATACGGAGACGGCAGAAGAAATTACATCCACCTTCATGGAAGTCGTGATTGCGCCAGGCATCGATGCTTCGGCGCTTTCCATCTTTCAGAAGAAAAAAAACCTCCGCGTGCTGGAGGCCGGAGCCCCGTCCGCTTCCAATAATAAAACTCGCTTTGATATCCGCTGCCTGTCCGGCGGGATGCTAATACAGGACCATGACAATGAGATCATAGACGACCCCGGTGCCTTGAAAGTGGTCAGCCGGCGGGTCCCCTCTGAGGAAGAGCTTTCGGCCCTCCTTTTTGCCTGGAAGGTGTGTAAGCAGGTCAAATCCAATGCAATCATCTATGCGCGCTCCGATCAGACGGTGGGCATCGGGGCCGGGCAGATGAGCCGGGTTGACTCTGTGAATATTGCCCGGACAAAGGCCCAGCAGTCCCTGGAGGGTTGCGTGATGGCTTCTGACGCCTTCTTTCCCTTTCGGGACGCGATAGATGCGGCGGCAAAGGCCGGTATTGTTGCCGTGGTCCAGCCTGGAGGATCAATCCGGGACAAGGAAGTGATCGAGGCAATTGATGAGCATAAGATGGCGATGGTGTTTACCGGAATGAGGCACTTCAAGCATTAAAACGGTTCAGCTCACCCCTATTCCCCCCCACGGCGGCGTTGCTGTGGCGCTCGAATCCTCACGTACAAACAGTACGTTCCGGTTCTGCGCGCCTCGGGCCTTGCCTTGGGGAAAAATCTGGGCAACCTGAACCGTTTTAACACCAAGCCCAATTGTCATTCTGGCAATATTTAAGCAGGAAGAAGAAAACGATGAAAATACTTGTTGTTGGGGGTGGGGGGAGAGAGCATGCGCTGGTCTGGAAGATTGCAAGAAGCCCGCTGGTCACGCGCCTTTATTGCGCCCCAGGAAATGCGGGAATGGATCCCTTGGCGGAGTGCGTTGACATCAAGGCGGATGATGTTGAAGGCCTTCTCCGGTTTGTGAAAGAGAATGAGATTGATTTGACGGTAGTGGGCCCGGAGCTTCCACTTTCCCTCGGGATTGTTGATCGGTTTGAGGTTGCGGGGCGACGTATCTTCGGGCCGCACCGGGCCGCATCCGAGATAGAGACCAGCAAGGTTTTTTCGAAAAACCTGATGGAAACATATCATATTCCGACACCCAAAGCCGAAGTGGTTTCGATTGAGGAGGCCTTTCGGAGGGCACCCTCCCTGCCCATGCCGGTCGTTCTAAAGGTGGAAGGCCTTGCCGCGGGTAAAGGCGTTGTGGTGGCCAAAACGCCGAAGGAGGCGATGGACGGGCTTGAGCGCTTTAAGGCAATGGGTCCGGCGGCTTCTCAGATTATCCTGGAGCAATATATCGAAGGGCTTGAGGTTTCATTCTTTGTCGTGACGGATGGGGTCATCGCGCTTCCCCTGGCCGCTTCTCATGACCATAAACAGGTATTTGATGGAGATCGGGGGCCGAATACAGGCGGTATGGGGGCGGTTTCGCCCACGCCGAGGCTGAGTACGGAGCTTGAATCGGAGATCATGTCCAGGGTGGTTATGCCGACGCTTCAAGGCCTTTCCAACGAGGGCAGTCCTTATCGGGGGGTGCTTTACGCCGGTTTAATGCTGACGGCAGAAGGGGTCAAGGTTTTAGAGTTCAATGCCCGTTGGGGAGATCCTGAAGCCCAGGCGATCCTGCCGCGGCTTAAAACAGATTGGGTTGAAGTGATGGAGGCGACCCTGGACCACCGTCTTGAGCAGATGAGGCTTGAATGGACAGAGGCGGCATCGACCTGTGTGGTTCTGGCCTCTGAAGGCTATCCGGCTGATTATCGCAAGGGCGCGGAGATTTCAGGCCTGGAAGATCCCGCTCTTTCAGAGGTCTTTATCTTTCATGCCGGGACGGCACGACAGGGAGAGCGCTGGGTGACAAGAGGCGGGCGTGTTCTTGGCATCACGGCTCTGGGTGAGACCCTTGCGGAATCCCGACAGCGAGCCTATGAAGCCATTGGCCTGATTTCTTTTCCGGGGATGCACTGTCGAAGTGATATCGGCGCAACAGCCGATTGAATCCGGATGGACCTCCAGTTATGAAAAAGGTCATTCCGATTGACCCGGTGAATCCCGATCCGGTAGTCCTTTCTTCTCTCGGCGACGTGATTCGGAAGGGAGGCATTATTGCCTTTCCCACAGATACCTTCTACGGTCTGGCCGTCAATCCCTTCGATCCGGAAGCCGTTGCCCGTCTTTATGCCCTGAAAGGCCGGGATCCTTTAAAGCCGATTCTCCTCCTTGTCTCCTCCATGGAAATGTTTCAACCCCTGGTGGCGGAGATTCCCCCTCTTGCAAAAAGAGTGATGGCGCGGTTCTGGCCCGGACCCCTTACCCTTGTCTTGAAAGGATCGAGAGAACTGCCGGACGTACTCATGGCTGGGACCGAAAAAATCGGGATTCGCTTTCCGGATGGAACACTGCCGATTCGTTTGATTGAAGCGGTCGGGCTCCCACTCACTGCGACAAGTGCGAACCCTTCAGGAAGTCGCCATCCGCCGGGCTCGGCGGCAGATGTTGAGGGGATGCTGCCTATGGGGATCGATCATATTCTGGATGGCGGCCCAAGTTGCCTGCCGATACCGTCCACGGTGCTGGATGTGTCGGAATCCGAACCCCACATCCTGCGTGAGGGGCGGATTTCGGCCAAGACGCTGGAGAAAGCGCTTGGAATCAGGTTCTAAATTTATTCTGAGCCCGCAAGAGGGCTTTATTTCTTGGGTTTTGGTTTGGCGGGTGTTTCTTTCTTCTGTTTGTCTCCAGAAGCCGGGGCTGTTTTTTTCTTACCCTTTGTTTCGGAATCGCCTTCTTTATTCTTCCTGGCGTAGTCATTGATATAAAACCCACTCCCCTTAAAAATCAGACCCGAAGGGGAAACAATGCGGTGCAAACTCCCATTGCAGGCATCGCAGGATGTAAGGGGCGGGTCTGACATTTTTTGCAGGACTTCAATGCGATTACTGCAGGACCTGCATTCATATTCATAGATTGGCAAAAGAAATCTCCATAACGACATTACGATTAAGATAAAAGGCGAATTGCATGGTCTATCTTTTCCAGTCCCTGTGCGAGTACCTTTTCGGGAGCGGCGTAAGAAATTCTCAAATGGTTTTCAGCGCCGAAGGCCGCACCGGGGATGGTGGTGACGCCGCCTTCTTCCAGAAGAAAAGTAGCGAGATCGACAGACCCTAGAATCTCGACCCCCTTATATTTCCTTCCGAGGATCTCTTGTATATTTGGAAAAAGATAAAAACTTCCAGTTGGGCGGGGACACCGAATTCCGGGGATCCGGTTTAGTTTTTCCAGCATAAACTGTCTTCTTTGATCAAATTGTTCAAGCATAGTTTGGGTGAAGGAGGCCCCTTCCTTCAGGGCGGCTACTGCGGCTTTTTGTGAGATGGATGTTGGATTGGATGTGCTTTGGCCCTGTACCGTCCCCATCGCTTTGATAATCTCTGCCGGTCCGGCGGCGTAACCGATTCTCCATCCCGTCATGGCATAAGCCTTTGAGATCCCATTCACCACGATGGTTTTGTTTTTCAACTCCGGGCTTAAGGAGGCGATACTTGTATGGCTTGTTCCATCATATAAAAATTTCTCGTAGATTTCATCAGAGATAATCCACAAAGAGGCGCTTAAGAGAAGCTCGGCAAAGGCCTCGTAATGCTTTTCCAGATAAGTCGCGCCGGCGGGATTGGAGGGCGAGTTTAGAATGATTGCCTTTGTCTTAGGTGTAATGGTCTCTTTTAACTGCGTCGGCGTCATCAGGAAGTTATTTTCTTCTTTTGTATTGACAATAATGGGGGTCGCGTCACTTAAAAGCACCTGATCGGGGTAGGAAACCCAGTAAGGTGCAGGGATGATGACCTCGTCTCCTTTTTCAAAAAGGACCTGGGCAATGTTGTACAAGCTGTGCTTGGCGCCACAAGAGATTATTATTTCATTGATGTTGTAATCGAGGCCGTTATCTCTTTTAAGCTTTTGACGGATGACCTCCTTGAGGTCGACGGCGCCGGAAGGCGGGGTGTACTTGGTATATCCCGATTGGATGGCCGCGATGCCGGCATTGCACGCAGCCTCAGGCGTTTGAAAGTCAGGTTCTCCGAGACCCAGATTCACGATCTCGATGCCGCGAGTAATCATCTCTCTTGCCCGTGCCGCCATCGCCATCGTTGGGGAGGGCTTAATTTTTGTGATTCGGCTTGCGAGTTTCATGAGGGCATGCTCCCGTATTTTTTCCGCAAATTTTCTGTAACCGTCTTTGGAACAAGTGAGGAAATGTTTCCGTCGTAACTTGCAACCTCTCTGATGAGTGTCGAGCTCAGGTAAGAATATTCTTCGCTGGGCATTAGGAAGACGGTTTCAATGCTGGCGTCAAGTTTTCGGTTCATGAGGGCCATTTGAAACTCAAATTCAAAGTCGGAGACGGCCCGAATTCCTCTAATAATGGCGCTGGCTTTTTTTTGGGCGATATAATGGACGAGGAGTCCTTCAAAAGATTCGATGCTCAGCCCTTCAAGCCCGCAAGTCGCCTCCCGGATCATCTCAAGCCGTTCCTCAAGATTAAAAAGGGGTTTTTTTCTGGAGTTCGGAGCAATGGCAAGGATAAGCTTCGGAAAAAGACGGAGTGCCCGCTTCGCAATGTCAAGATGTCCGTTGGTAATCGGGTCAAAGGTGCCGGGATATACGGCTAATTTTGAGGTTTTACTTTCTGCCATAAAAGGAAAGGAGGGTCTCTCCATATTTATATTTTTTAATTAAAAACAAGGTCTCCATCTCTTCAGGAAGCGGCCTGAGATGGTGGTGCTCAAAGATCAGTTCACTACCCTGGGCCATGATATCACCCTGTTTAAGCCTTGGCAATATCTTTTCAATTTCATCGCTTGCATAGGGAGGGTCAATGAAAATAAAGTCAAACAACTTTTTTGTCCTTCTTATAAATTTTGAGGCGGATGTTTCAATGATTTGGTAGCGCCCCTCAAATGCTCCTGTTGGAATGTTCTTCCGAAGGCTTCGGAGAGGACCTTTGTCGTGATCCACAAAGACAACAAGGCCCGCCCCCCGGCTGAGCGCTTCTATTCCGACAGAACCACTCCCCGCGTAAAGATCAAGGAAAGTAGACTCTTTGATGCGGTCTGTCAGGATATTGTAAATGGCGCCTTTGACTTTGTCAGAGGTTGGACGGACATCCCGCCCGGGAGGGGCGATAAGCTTTCGTCCTTTCATCGTCCCTGAGATGATACGCATATCAAGCCCTCCCCGTTTGTGGGCGCATTTTACATAAGAGCAGCAAGCCTTCGCAAGCGCGAAAAAATTCTTTCATGTCGCGGCGGGCTCCTGGCCTGAGATTCCATTTTGACAACAGTTCATCGTTCCGTTAAGATGCTTTTCTTGAATTTCGGAAGGGTCAGGTTTTTTTGCACGACCTCCTTATTTTCCAGCCCAAAGGGATAGAGTGGAATGGCTGTTCTGATTGCATTAAGTATCCTGACCCTTTTTTACTTTTTGGGTTACCGGGGCTACTCCCGGATACTGGCTGAAAAGGTCTTTGGTCTCTCCGACAAAGAAAGGACGCCGGCACACAACCCTGCCCTCCGGGATGACTACGACTACATTCCAACACAAAAGCATATCCTCTGGGGCCACCACTACACTTCTATCGCCGGGGCCGCGCCCATTATTGGCCCGTCAGTCGCGGTGATCTGGGGCTGGTTCCCCGCCCTTTTCTGGGTGGTGTTCGGCACTATTTTCATCGGAGCGGCGCACGATTTCGGCGCACTTGCCCTCTCAG
The DNA here is from genome assembly GCA_046756865.1 of Nitrospiria bacterium. GTDB lineage: Bacteria > Nitrospirota > Nitrospiria > SBBL01 > JAADHI01 > DUAG01. Next base: position 6,917 of record JBHHXE010000030.1, read on the forward strand.
CCCGAAATGAGGGGCGTACGATGGGCGACCTCGCGGCGACCATCATTACCCCGCGTGTTCGAATTCTCTTTCAGATTATTATTTATTTCCTGGTCTGGATTGTCCTGGCGGTTTTTGCCTTTGCCATCGGGGTGCTTTTCCACCGCTATCAGGCATCGGTTATTCCGGTCAACTTTGAAATTATCGTCGCTCTGATCATCGGAACACTCTTTCACAAGAAAAAAGACGGGATTTTTATTCCTTCCGTTATTGCGCTCATTTCACTCTATGCCATGGTGGCTGTCGGGATTGCCGTACCGGTTTCCCTGGAGCCGCTCGTCGGGCCTGAAGGAAACCCGATTACGGTCTGGGCGGTGATCCTGCTCATTTACTCAGCTATTGCAAGCCTTCTCCCGGTCTGGCTCCTTCTTCAGCCCCGTGACTACATTAATTCACATCAGCTGATTGTCGGGCTTTTTGCGCTTGTCCTCGGGCTGATCTTTTTGAACCCGGAAATGCATGCGCCCGCGTTTAATTTTCATCCGGAAGGTGCACCGCCTCTTTTCCCGGTCATTTTTGTCACGATTGCCTGCGGGGCGGTCTCCGGGTTCCACGGCCTGGTTTCAAGTGGAACGACCTCGAAACAGATTGACAAGATGAAAGATGCACGGTTTATTGGGTACGGCGGGATGCTGGGAGAGGGGGCGCTGGCACTGATTGCGACGCTGGCGGTTGCTGCGGGGCTCCCCGACTGGTCGACGCATTATGCTTCGTGGAACGCCTCCGGCATTAATGCCATTTCTAATTTTGTAACAGGTGCGGGGACATTTCTGGAGGCTCTTGTCTTCCGGACCGAATGGGCCCAGGCGATTGTTGCCGTTCTCGCCGTTTCCTTCGCGGCAACCTCAATGGACACCGGCGCCCGGATTCAGCGTCTGGTTGTTTCTGAACTGGGATCAGCCTTGAACATCTCAATTTTTAAAAACCGTTTTGTTGCGACGCTCGTGGCGGTCGGCCCTGCCATCCCCCTTGTTTTGGCCGGACCGAAAGTCTGGGTTCCCCTCTGGCTTCTTTTCGGGACGACCAATCAGCTCATCGGCGGCATGACCCTCCTGGTTCTCTTTGTCTACCTTTACCGGGCAAAACGACCGGTCCTCCATTTTGCCGTCCCGATGGTCTTTCTGGTTACCATGACGACCTGTGCAATGGTTTACAACATCATCAGCTGGAGCAGGCAACTCGGAGAAGAAGGCGCTGCCTCCAATCTCTTGACCGTTTTGATTGGATCGGCGATTCTGATCCTAGAAATCTGGATGATTATCGAAACGGTTCTGATTCTCCGTAGACTAAGGTCCGAGCAGGGACCTGGGTCCGACAACTGATGTCATGCCGGCTTTCGCTGGTGTGACACAATGATATTAGAAACCCCATCCACTTGAGTTGGGGCATCTCATTCCCATCAAAGAAGGGCTTTCCCCTATTTTCATCTGCCCTCGAGATCCTCCAGGTTTTTCTGAATTTTATCAATCATTCGAGCATTGCCGAGTTCAGTCACAAGCGCCAGAGCGTCCTGAAGCATTCCGACGGAACGATTAAGCTCCCCGCGCATTGCGTAGACTGCCCCCAGGTTTGTATAATTGATCGCCATGCCCTCCTTGTGGTCAAGGCGTTCATGGATTTCAAGTGATCTATTAAACATCTCGATAGCATGATCCAGTTCCCCGCGCGCCTTATAGACGACCCCCAGATTCCCAAAATTGCTCGCCATACCTTGCTTTCGGTCAAGACCCTCATTGATTTTAAGCGATTTTTTAAACATCTCGGCGGCACGGCCGATGTCCCCGCGTATCCCGTAGACTGTCCCCAGATTGGTAAAATTTCTTGCCATGCCCTGCTTGTCCTTGAGGGCGATATTAATTTCAAGTGATTTTTCAAACATGTCGATGGCACGATCCAGGTCCCCGCTTATCCCGTAGATTGTCCCCAGATTGGTGTAAGTCCTTGCCGTACCCTCCTTGTTGTCCAGGGAGATATGGATTTCAAGCGATTTTTGACCCATCTCGGCGGCAAGCTCCAGCTCCCAGCGTGTTTTGTAAGCTGCCTCAAGCTTGGTGTAAGTCCTTGCCATATCCTCCTTGTTGTCCAGGGCAATATGGATTTCAAGCGATTTTTGATACATCTCGATGGCAAGCTCCAACTCTCCGCGTATTTCATGGGAGGTCCCTTGTTGGGTGTAGGAGTCGGCTTCCATTCGGCGTATATTTTCGATTCTTTTGTAGAGAAGCTCGAGTTTATTTAAAGCCTCAGGATGACCGGGTTCGAGGGCCACAACCCTTTCGTAGGCATTAATGGCCTTATTTGTATCGTGAAGAAAGGTGAGTGCTCCGAGGTGGCGAGCCGCCTCTGAGGCCTGTAGCTGGGCTGCTTCCCCTTCGGCTACTTTTTTTTCAAAGACCTCCTGAAAGATTGCTTCTGCCGCCGTGGTGTCTTTGTTTGTCAGCCCTTCTAACGCTTCGTTTATTCGTTTTTCTGCATCAGCGATCTCCCCTTGATTCGGGATGGCTTTGATGGCATCTGCAAGTGACTTGAAATGGTTTTGGGGAAGTTCAAAATCGGTTTTGGCGACTTCGATGAGCGCCCTGGCCATTTCTTCATAATCGATAGTGGCAACTTCGTCCACAACGACAACCTCGTCTACAACGACAGGAATGTCGCCAAGGGTTGAAGGACGCTCTGGAGCACTTGTCGAAGTTGTTGAAGTTGTCGTTGCACAGCCCGAGACGCCCAGCACTGAAGTAATCAGAAGGGTGATGAACACATGCAGCTTATTATGAAAAATTCTCCACGAAGGGATGGACAAAAACATTATTAACATTTTCCTTATACACGATGTCGGATAAGACACTTTATTCTACGGGGCCAAGCTCAGAACGCAAGCCGCTTCACCAGGCAAGCGCGACATTTAGGTTTGAAATCACCGGATTGAACGGTTGCATCCGAGGACTGAATCGAAAAGTCCGTGACATAGAGATAACTGTACCAGAGGGTTTGTGATAGTTCAAGGTTCGAGCTGTATTTATAAATATTTGAAAATATTGAAATATTTATAAGAATAAGACCATTATTATGGTATTTCTCATGCCTGAATCACCCTTCTCAATAAGGTGTATAAATATGTCCACAAAGGTATACACTTTCAGGGTTAAAAAGGGTGTAGGCTCAAGTGATCGAAGCATCTGTCCATGAAGGGAATCATTGTGATACTCCTGAATCTCCTCTTCCCCATTCATATAAAAGTGTCCAACAAAGTAGACAAATCCTCGTCCTGATAGTTTTATATATCGTTATATTTCAATAAGTTATCTGTCGGCATGGAATATGCTGTACTGACTGATGAGGGCGTTTGGGAAGTGGCAAAAATGATGATGCGCATGGTTTTTGCGCGGTTTTATCTAGGGTGAACCTGAGGAGGGAGGAGTTGGGATATGGAAAGACTGGCGTTTCGTGTTGGGGGAAAAAGTATGACGGATATGATCGCCTCTCACATCATGGAAAGAAATGTGGTTTCCTTCAGGAGGGGGGCGTATTGCCATGAAGTGGCGGACCTTTTGTTCAATAAAGGTTTTGGAAGTGTTCCGATTGTTGATCATGAACAGACCCTGATTGGGCTCATGAGTGAATACGACATCTTGAATGCCCTGATGGAAGAAAAAAATCTGCGTGAAACCCTTGTACAGGAGCTTATGGCGCAGCCGGCAATATCGGTTAAAGAAGAGACGCCGATTGAAGATGTCATCGGCCTCCTTCAGTCCCGACATCTCATCCGGGTTCCGGTTGTTGACAAAGCAGGGAAATTAAGCGGACTCGTGACCCGCAGGGATATTCTTAATTGTTATATCAAGTCGCAATTCGGGCCCTTGCCCGGGTTCCGTCATAATGTTTGAGCATGTATGGCGAGTACAAAAAACGCCCCTGCACTTGGGGTTACTCGCCGAATAATTTGAGCGATAAGGAGATGCGTTATGCGGCGAATAGATTTTCTTGAGGGTGGAAAAAGTATGACGGATGTAACTGCCTCCCATGTGATGGAAGATAAGGTGGTCTACTATGGGGAAGCGGCGTCATGTCATGATTTGGCAGAGGCAATGGTCAAAGGGGGATTCGGAAGTATACCGATCGTTGATGGTGGCATGACTCTGATCGGACTCGTGAGCGAATACGATGTCCTGAACGCGTTGATGCAGGGGAAATACCTGCTCAAGACGCCCGCGTCGGAAGTCATGACCCAGCCTGTTGTATCGATCAATAAGGAAACCCCGATAAAAGAGGTGATCGCCCTCCTCCAGTCCCGTCATTTCATCCGCGTACCCGTGGTTGACCACGACGGAAAATTAATAGGAATTGTTTCGCGCAGGGATATCATTGGATGTTATCTCGAAACAAGCTTAAGTTCGTTACCCAGTTTTTAAACGCATCCAGGCGTTTACCCTGACGAATCAAGGTGGGCCGATGGCTTGGCTTGGTTCGGTCCGAGGGGGTCGCGCGTTCGACTTTTATATCTCGTCTTCTGAGATCATTGGGGTCCTGGCTCTCAGTTCCCGGTGTGTCAGTTTGTCATTATGTGTCGCAGGGCTTCTTTACCGGCCGTTTTTACCCCGAGGCGAGAAGTAAAAACGGAGTCAAAATTTTAGGTTCCGATTCATGCAAGCGGACTTCTTCAGGATAAATTTATTTAAAAATAAGGATTGAAAGACAAGCATGGAAATTGAATCCATAAAGCCTTTCGTCGCTGCACTTGTCCCCTTTATCGGAGCCGTTTTGATCATTGCCACCCGAAAGAATAAAAATCTTCGGGAGGGATGTTCCCTTTTGGCGGGTGTGCTGATGTTTTTTGTTGTTCTCAGCATGATTCCACCCGTTCTTGAGGGGAAAACCCTTCATTATATCCTCTTTGATTTTTGGCCCACAGTTCCGATCGGGTTTCGCGTGGATGGCCTGGGGCTTCTCCTTGCCCTGGTCTCCTCTTTTACCTGGGTCTTAACAACCCTGTACTCTATTGGATATATGCGCGGCCTCAATGAACACTCTCAGACGCGCTTCTATTTCTTTTTTGCGGTGACGCTGTCTGCAACAATGGGTGCGGCTTTTTCGAATAATTGGTTTACGCTCTTTCTCTTTTATGAATTGATTACCTTTTTTACCTACCCGCTTGTCGTTCACCATGAAACAAGGGAGGCTTGGGCTGGAGGAAATAAGTATCTGCTCTATCTCATGGCCTCATCGAAGCTTTTTTTGGGGATCGCCATACTCTTAACCTACTACTACGCCGGGACAATTGATTTTACGGCAACGGGCATACTCCCTGATGATGTCGCGTCGAGTACCTTGACGATGGTCTTTTTCCTCTACCTCTTTGGCGTTGCCAAGGCGGCGGTTATGCCTTTTTCAGCCTGGTTGCCGGCCTCCATGGTTGCACCTACACCTGTAAGCGCATTGCTGCATGCCGTTGCGGTTGTCAACACCGGGGCCTTCTGTGTTCTACGTGTTGTCCTGAATACTTTCGGTGTGGATCTGATGAAGTCTCTCGATGTCGGGTCGATCGCAACTGCCGTTGCCAGCTTCACCATCATCATGGCCTCTTTATATGCCTTATCGCGGGACAACCTCAAGGAACGGATTGCTTATTCTACAGTGAGTCAGCTTTCTTACATGGTTTTAGGCGGGGTGCTCTTGAGTGCCAGCGGGATCACCGGGGGGATTCTCCATATGGCAAATCATGCGCTTGCTAAAATTACGCTTTTCTTCTGTGCCGGGGCCATTTATGTGGCAACGAAAAAGAGTTGTGTGTCTCAACTGAATGGCATCGGTCGGCAGATGCCGTGGACCATGGCCGCATTTGCGATCGCAACGCTGGGCATGATTGGCGTTCCCCCCTCCGCCGGGTTCCTGAGCAAGTGGTATTTGTCACTGGGGGCAATGGAGGCCGATCAGCTTCCGGTTGTTTTTGTCCTGCTGGCCAGCGGCCTTTTAAATGCCGTTTATTTTATCCCGATCGTGCACAGGGCTTTTTTTAAATTCCCCGACAGGGCCTTGTCCTTTTCCTTTGCGGGTGACAAGGATGGCGGTGGTCTGGATGGATATGAGCTGCCTGTGAAGGAGCCGATGTTTTGTGTCATTCCTTTATGTATCACAGCCCTGATTTCGATTGTGATGGGCATTTTCCCGAATTTGTTTCTTGAGCTTATTAAACAGGTGAGCGGATGAATTTGGGTGATTTTTTAAAAAAGTATGGAGAAGATCCTGCTCTCCTCCGGAAAGCAAGGAAAGGGCTCTATGTTTTCCTCAGTCTTGTCGTGGTCAGTGATTTTTTTATTCTTCATGATCATGTGATTTTTTTATGGGATAAAATCCCCGGGTGGTGGTCTTTCTTCGGGTTTATTTCGGCTGTCGTGATGATTTTTCTTTCCAAGGCCATCGGGCATGTATGGTTGATGAAAAGGGAGGATTATTATGATTGAGTGGGTCCACCCCTCCGTATTTTTCTATATTGGTGCAGCACTTCTTCTTTTTGTCAAAGGGAGGGGACGTTCGGTCCTGCTCCTTGCAATTCCGGCCCTTGCTTTGTTCACAATGCTTTCCGCTTCTCAGGGGATTTACGGTCTTGTTTCTTTTATCGGGCAGGAGTTGATCTTCGGCCGTGTCGACAAGCTCAGCCTTGGATTTGGCGCGGTGTTTATGGTGAGTGCTTTTGCAAGCCTTGTCTTCGCACTGCATGTGAAAGATTGTCGTGAGCATATTGCCGCCCTGTTGTATGTCGGGAGCGCCCTGGGTGCGGTCTTTTCCGGGGACCTTTTTTCTTTTTTCCTATTCTGGGAGATCTCTTCATTTTCCTCTGTATTTTTAATCTGGTTGAGGGGAGAGAAATCTTCAAACGCCGCGGGGATGCGATATATCCTGGTTCATATCACCGGAGGACTTTTACTGTTTGGCGGCATTGTTATCCATGTCGGGAGCGGTGGCGGGATTACATTCAGTGCTTTGCCCCAAACCGGGCTGGGGCCGAGCTTGATGCTGATAGGCTTTTTGATTAACGCGGCAGTCCCGCCGCTTCATGCCTGGCTGACCGACGCCTATCCGGAAGCAACACTGACCGGTGTGATTTTTTTGAGTGTCTTTACGACCAAGACCGCAATCTACGCCCTGATTCGTGGTTTTTCCGGAACGCCTATCCTGATTGTCCTGGGCGCAATTATGGCGGTCTATGGCGTGATGTATGCGGTCATTGAAAATAATTGCCAAAGGGCGTGGTGTTATCACCTCATTAGCCAGAACGGGTATATGGTGACCGGAATCGGCATCGGAACTGCGCTGGGGCTTAACGGTGCCGTCGCCCTCGCGTTCACCAATATTATCTATAAGGCCTTGCTGATGATGGGAATCAGTTCAGTCACCCACATAACCGGAGGGCGGAAGCAGTCTGAGCTGGGGGGGCTATACCGGTCCATGCCCTGGACCTTTATCCTGTTCGCGATCGGAGGACTTGCCATTGCAGGGGTTCCCCCGCTAGTGGGTTTTGTGAGCAAGTCGATTGTTGTTTCTGCGGCCGCTGAAGCGCGTCAGGGCTGGGTGATCCTCATGCTCGTCTTTGCCGCTTGCGGCACTTGGCTTACACCGCTGAAGCTTATCTATATGGTCTTTCTTGGAGAAGACCGGGAAAAAGACCGAACGGTTGAAGCGAAGGACCCGCCTGCAAATATGTTATGGGCAATGAGGATTCTTGTGTTTATCTGTATATTTTTTGGCCTTTTCCCGGGTTTTCTCTATGTCATGTTGCCTTATTCGATGGAATATCACCCCTACACTGCTGGACATTTGGTTGAGGCTTTTCAATACCTGGGCTTTACGCTCCTGGTTTTTATGCTTTTCCTGAAGCAGTTAAGACCGAAAAAGTATATCAGTCTGGATACGGACTACATCTATAGAAAGGGAAGCGCCGTATTTATATGGGTGGTCAATCGCCTCGCTTTTTTGAGGCATGTGACATGAGGCATCCAATGAAAAGAATGCTGATCCATTTTTTGATGAAGGCGATCAAAAACCCCGTTGTCTGGGCAGTTCTTCTCCTTATGGCGCTGCTCTTGTTCCCTTCCTCGGCGGCTTTTGCCGAGGCCGCCAACGCAGTCCGTTATCGCGACATCGGTGGGATCGGGAGCCGCAACCTGATCTGGATTTTATCCCAGCTTCACATATTGTTTGGTGCATTTGTATTGGGGGTCCCGATTTTTGTCGTCATAGTCGAAATCATCGGCATGATGACGGGAGAAAAGCGATATGACCGCATGGCCAAGGAATTTACAGATCTGATCGTGGCTTGTTTTGCGATGACGGCAACGCTCGGGATGATATTTCTTTTTGCGCTGCAGGTTTTTTATCCCGAACTCATGAGCGTGATGGCCGGTATTTTTAAACCAGCATACTATGTCTATCTCTCTTTTTTTCTGGGGGAGACGGTTTCTATTTATTTTTATTGGTCTCGGTGGGAGAAATGGCAAAACCGTAAGGGGCTTCATCTCTTTTGGGGGGTGATGTTGAATATTTTCGGCTTTGTGATTATGTGTCTTCCGAGTGGATTCCTCTCTTTCCAGGCCAGCCCGGTCGTCCTGAACCCGGAACTCGGAGAATGGGAAAGGGCTTGGGCGGCCATGAACAACCCGACATGGTGGCCCGTGAATATCCATAGAATTGTCGGGAATATTACCTTGGGAGGGTTCGTCTGCGGCGCCTATGCCGGAGTGGCCTATTTAGGCGCAAAGACGCAGGAAGAGCGTGAGCATTACGACTGGATGGGGTATACCGGCAACTTTATCGGCATTTTCGGTCTCCTTCCGATGCCCTTTGCTGGTTACTGGCTTACGCGGGAGATATATAAGTACAACCAACAGATGGGAATTATGCTCATGGGAGGGATTCTATCCTGGCTGTTCATTCTCCAGGCGGTTCTCATCGGCGTCCTTTTTGTCGGTGCAAACTACTACTTTTGGCAGGGAATTGCCTATCGAACGCACGCTGCCCCAAAGTACAAGAAGGCCATCGTTATCATGCTCGTGGTCCTGGTCGCCTCTTTTGCTGTCTGGCTGACGCCCCACTCTCTCGTTGCAAGTGTCGCCGAGGAAAGGGCGATGGGGGGTGCGCACCATCCGCTTCTGGGGGTATTCGGTGTGATGTCGGCCAAGCTGACTGCTGTGAATCTGATGATTTTAACAACCTTCATCTGCTTTATCCTTTACTGGCGTGCAGACAAGGTCCTGACGGTGAAATGGGGGAAGGCGGCGAATATTCTGACGGTTTGCCTGGTTTCCGGTGCAGTGATCTTTATCATCTGGCTTGGGGTTTACGGTTATTACGTTCCCTCTGTTTACCGGGTAAATGTTCTTTCCGTGGTCCAAGTGCTTGCCGTCCTCTTTGTCCTTTTTACCATCACCCCGCTGACGGCCCTTTCTCTCAGGTCGGCAAAACTGACGTATGAGATGAAGTGGGGGGTAATGCCGAAGCGCTCTCAGTATGCGCTGGTGATCAATGCGGTCTTTGTTATTTTAACCATGTCCATGATGGGCTATGCCCGGTCCGCGTCGCGTGTGCACTGGCACATCTATGGTGTGCTGGAGGATACCTCTGCCTACGGGTATACCCCGACCCTGGGTCTCGCTTCTTTTTTCTTCGTGATTTGCACTGTTCTTTTTATTATTTTAGTGGGGATTGTTTTTTGGACTTCACATGCCATACGGTATAACCGCTTTCCAACGCGCTATTTCTTTATTCCTTCTGTCCTGATGTACCTTGTGGATCTTTTCGGTCAACGCCGGGAAGAGGCTGCAAAAGAGTATGGGCGACCCCGTTTTGTTATCCCAAAAGTTGTTGCGGTTGTCGGCCTGTTTTTATTCGCCTATGCATATATTGGCTATCAGGTGCCCCAAAAGATCGGCCTGGTTCCCGAAAAGAAGGCCCTGGATTTGACAAAAATTAAAACCAAAGATGATCTCGTTCAGGTGGGCCAGGATATCTTTTACAGCAAGGGCCAATGTGCCTTATGTCACGCCATCGGTGCGGGCCAGGGCCGTTGCCCCAATCTTTCCGGGGTGGGGGCGCGCTTGACGCGCGGGTTTATCTATGAGTCGCTGGTAAAGCCAGAGGCCTACGTCAGGCTGGACTTTAATTCTGAAGAATCGGTTGATTACTCAGCGCAAATGCCTGCCATCAATAAACCGCCCATTGGGCTGTCAGAACAGGAACTTCTTACCGTCATTGCCTTCATGCAAAGCAATGGAGGAAAAGTAACGGTGGCGCCGGAGGAGTTGACCCTGGACCCGGGTGATTCAGACCCAATGCTGGAGGCACATAATATCCTGAAATAATCTGTGAAGAATCCTTTTTTCGGATAAAATAAGCCCTGCGTGGAAAATAGTTTCCTGCCTGAGTCCAAAGGGAAAAAATTTGTGTATACTTACTAGG
>JBHHXE010000031.1:0-16973 GCA_046756865.1 Nitrospiria bacterium
AACCGTGGACCCGCTGATTAAGAGTCAGCTGCTCTACCAACTGAGCTAACGGCCCCAATATTAACATTTTGGTGCGCCTGGAGGGGCTCGAACCCCCAACCTCCGGCTCCGGAGGCCGGCGCTCTATCCAATTGAGCTACAGGCGCAACGTCGGATCTTTATATCACAAAAGGTCAACTGAAACAATAAAAAGACTCATCCAGAATTGCCTTAACAATATTGCACGGTGAATGGTGAACGGACAAATATAAACCCCATCTCCTCATACCGTTTACGGTTTACGGCATTTCATGGTGAGGGCCCTTGAGGGCAACAAAACGGTATGAGCTATCAGGCGAATCGGCAGTTGATCAGGACGAGGGTTCGCGGATCTTCACAAAACGGAAGGGCCACCGGCCGCAGCCCAAGCAATACCATATTAGGATATCCCATAAGGAGATCTCTCCATTTATACTCCTCTGCAGTGGTTTGATAAAAAAGGAGCCCCCCCCCCTTCCGAACAAAAGATGCCCCCTCCTTGAGCACACTTGCAGGATCGAGGCCTCTGGTCAAAAGCAGGTCATAGCGCCCGTCCCACTTTTTACCGCGTAATGCTTTCATCCTGTCGTGGGCAACAGTGACCTTCGAAAGCCCGAGCAGTCCAATGACATGGTGAAGAAAGGTCACTTTTTTTTCTATCGGCTCGACCAGTGTCATGTCCAGGTCCGGCCTGACAATCTTGAGAGGCAGCCCCGGAGAGCCGGCCCCGGTTCCCACGTCGATCCACTTTGCTCCAGGCTCAGCCCCTACGATGCCCAGCGGCGTCAGCGCATCTAAAATGAATTTGATGATGATCTCATTCTCGCTCTGAAATCCCGTGAGATTGATCTTTCGGTTCCATCGGATAAGCGCCGAGAGATAGCGCATGAATTGGTCCACCTGGGAGGAGGACAGCTTCAAGCCGAGTTGGTCACATCCGGAGAGAAGCCGTGCTTTTGGATCTATCTTCGCCATGAGGCTATTTTCTTCGACTCCCGTCCGTTTTGGTCTGGCTAAGCAGGGCGGGACGCATTTTCAAGATCTTCATCTCCAGGGGGAATCTTTGAAGCGCGCCTCTTCTGTTCAAGGGCAACCATCAGGATGGAAATCGCGGCGGGCGTTACCCCAGAAATACGGGAGGCCTGTCCCAAGGAGTGAGGACGAATCCGCTCCAGCTTTTCTTTTACTTCGCTGGAAAGGCAGCCCACCGCCTCAAAATCAAAAGAAGCCGGGATTTGCTTCCCCTCCAGGCGGCGCCTACGCGCAACCTGTGAAAGTTCCCGTCGAATATAGCCCTCATACTTTATCTCGATTTCAACCTGATCCGCGATTGCACCATCGAACTTCCCATTCAAGTCAAACCACGTTTTAATCTTTTTCGTGTCAACGCCGGGACGTTTGAGCAATTTTGCCAGACTCATGGAAGGGGGCGCGTTATCAAGTCCTTCAGACTGAAGCCTTTCAAGGGCTCCGGGAAAGTTTCGGACCTGGGAAGTCTCCAGCCAATGCTTCGCCTCGTCGACGCACGCTTTCTTTGACACACAGGCCGCATACTGAGTCTCCGGAACTAAGCCCAACTGATGTCCCTTTGCCATCAGCCTTAGATCCGCATTATCGTGGCGGAGCAGGAGGCGGTATTCCGCCCGGGAGGTAAACATTCGGTACGGCTCTTCAGTGCCAAGGGTTACCAGGTCGTCAATTAAGACCCCGATATAGGCTTCTGAGCGGTCAAGGATGAGAGGGGCTTCATTCCGAAGCTTCAGGACGGCATTGATGCCAGCCATCAGGCCCTGCGCGGCCGCCTCCTCATAGCCGGAGGTTCCGTTAATCTGTCCGGCATGGTAAAGCCCAGCCACCGGCTTCGTCTCCAGGGTCGCGTTCAACTGCGTCGGCGGAATAAAGTCATATTCGATGGCATAGCCGGGCCGTACCATTTTGACCTTTTCCAAACCGGGGATCGTTTGAACAAATTCAAGCTGAACCGCTTCGGGCAGGCAGGTTGAGATCCCATTAGGGTAGACCACCCGCGTATTTCTTCCTTCGGGCTCCAGAAAAACCTGATGGCGCGGGTGAGACGAAAACTTGGAGACTTTGTCTTCGATAGAAGGACAATAGCGCGGCCCCACTCCGGTAATCGCCCCAGAATAGAGGGGGGATTCCCCGAGATGTGCCCGGATCATCTCGTGCGTTTTCTCATGCGTGTAGGTCAGGTGGCAGGGGAGTTGATCCAGATCCAGGCGCTCGGTCGTAAAAGAAAAAGGGGTTGGGGGGTCATCACCGTATTGTGGCAAGAGCTTTGTCGTATCAATTGTTCTGCCGTCCAGCCGGGGCGGCGTGCCCGTCTTCAGCCGGCCAAGGTGAAAACCAAGATCGATCAGACTTTCGGAGGCTTTCACTGCAGGAGCCTCTCCCATTCTCCCTGCAGGAAAAGAACGCTGTCCAATATGAATCAGGCCCCGCAGAAATGTTCCCGTCGTAAGGATAACTGCAGGGGCAAAACATCTCGATTGATCATCCAGAACCACACCCTGAATCCGGCCCGCTTCAACCAGCAAACGTTCAACCGCTGCTTCCAGGAGGCAGAGATTCGGGGCCTGAGAGAGGACCTCCGTCATCACCTGCCTGTAGATCTCCCTGTCGGCCTGGGCGCGAAGGGCGCGTACGGCCGGCCCCTTGCTCATATTCAACATCCGGAATTGAATCCCTGCCCGGTCGATCACCCGGGCCATTTCACCTCCGAGGGCATCAATCTCCCTGACCAGGTGTCCCTTTGCGATTCCTCCGACCGCCGGATTGCAGGACATCTGCCCGATATTTTCGAGCTTGAGCGTCACCAGAAGCGTTGAAACCCCCATTCGGGCTGCAGCCAGGGCTGCTTCGCACCCGGCGTGGCCTGCACCTACAACAATGATGTCATATTTTCGTCGCGCCATCATTTTCGCTTGGTCCCTTCCTTAATCTTGTGGAACGGGGATAAGGCGGGTTAATGTTCCACGTGGAACATTAACCCGCCGGCCCAGAGATCACTTCCCAATACAGAACTTACCGAAGACCTCATCCATGATCTCTTCAGTGGTGGTTTCTCCTACAACGTCCCCGAGGGCATCCATCGCAACCCTGAGGTCGCTCGCAATAAATTCGGAGGGATTGCCCTCCTGAAGGGCGTGAATTGCCCGCTCCAAGCCTTCCTGAACCCGCTCGAGGGATTTGCGATGCCTCACCAATGCCAGGAGGGGGCGCTCCTTGCTTATGCAGGAAATCAGGATTTTTTTCATGAGGTCTTGAAGATCAGGCAAGCCCTCACACGTCAGCGTCGAAATCTCGACAAGCGGTATACCGGAAAGACCGGGAAACCCCTTCTCCAACTTATTATGGTCAAGAACTGATGGAAGATCGGACTTATTCAATACGATGATTTTATTTCGTCCCTTTAAGTTTTTATGAAGGCGCAAATCTTCCGGTGTCAGGGCCTCACTCATATCTAGGACCCAGATCGTTAAATCGCCTTCTTTTTCAGCCGCTTCAGCACGCAAGACCCCTTCAAGCTCAATGGGATGATCTGTTTCCCGGTAACCTGCGGTATCAATCAAGCGAACCGTGACCCCATCCAGAACAAGCCATTCCTTCAGGAGATCCCGGGTTGTTCCCGCAAAAGGGGTCACGATTGCCCTGTCCTCTTTTAGTAGCGCATTCATCAGGCTTGATTTACCAACATTCGGACGCCCGACAATGGTCACCGTAAAACCCTCTCGAACCTGTCGCCCCGATTCATATCCGGACAACAATTCTTTGACGTCGTCATGGATGGCATTAAACAGTGTAAGCATGGATTCCTGGCTCTTAAGAACGATTCCATCCTCTGAGAAATCGATTGAGGCCTCAATCTCCGCCAGGGGAGACAAAAGTTTCTCTCTCAGGTCATTCACTTTTTCAGATAAATTTCCTTTTAACTGGCTGAGCGCCCACTGGTAATGTGTTTCTCCTTCTGCTGAGATGACCTCCATCACGGCTTCAGCCTGCGCAAGGTCCATTCTACCGGAAAGAAAGGCACGTCTCGTAAACTCACCGGGATCAGCCATCCGCGCACCCTCTTTTACCAGAGAGGACAGAATCATTTGCAAGCCGAAAGGGTTCCCATGAGATTGAATTTCGACAACATCTTCCCCCGTATACGACCCGGGACCTTTCATGATGATAAAGAGACCTTGATCAATAGCCTCATTCTTCTCCGGGTCCTGGATTTCTGAAAAGTGGGCCGTATGCGTTCTAAAATCAGTCAACCGCCCTTTTCCTTTATAGAGCGGTTGTACGATAGAAAAGGCTTTTTCCCCGCTGACACGGACAACACCAATTGCAGACTTTCCTGCGGGTGTTGCAATAGCACAAATCGTGTCGTTCTCTGCATTCATTTCAGGCATTGTTTGAGCCGAGGCCGTTAAAATTTATACTGCGGCGTTTTCTCGTTTCATGAGGTACTGCTGGCCCACCGTCAAGATGTTATTTACCAGCCAGTAAAGGACTAAACCGGAAGGAAAGTTCAAAAAGAAGAAGGTATAGATGATCGGAAGAAACTTCATCATCTTTGCCTGGCTTGGATCCATTGTGTTGGGTTGCGAGTGTTGCTGTAAGATCATTGTTGCGCCCATAATGATGGGTAGGACATAGTAAGGATCTTTCGACGCAAGATCCGTGACCCAAAACATGAAATGCGCCTGTCGCAAATCAATCGTTGTATATAGAATATTGAAAAGCGAGATAAATACGGGGATCTGCACCAGCATCGGAAGACAGCCCCCGAGCGGATTAATCTTTTCGACCTTGTAGAGATTGATCAACTCTTTGTTTAGCCTTTCTTTATCCTTAGCCCACTTTTTCTTGATCTCCGCGACTTTTGGCTGAACAGCACCCATCGCCTTCATGGATTTGAGGCTCTTCCAGGTCACCGGAAAAAGAATCGCCTTGACGAGGACGGTTACCAGAATAATAGCGACACCATAATTCCCTGTAAATCGAAAGAAAAACCTCAGAAGATAAAATATCGGCTTGGCAATCAATCTTACCGGAAGCCAACTTCCTGAGATAAACCAACCAAAATCAATGGTCTCATCAAGATTGGCCCCCATATCTTTTAAACGATCATACTCTTTTGGCCCGACATAAAGAGAAAAGTTGTGCGGTCCCTGACTTTCTTCCGCTTTGACGCGAATAGATGAAATGATCGAGTTTTCTTCTTCGCTTTCTATGTAGGCCTCGATATTTTCTGTGAGGTTTTCAGGAATCAAGGCGCTCAAAAAATACTTATCTTGAAGTCCTATCCAGCTCAGGCTCCCTTCATGTGTAACATCCCCTTCCATTTTGGCCGGTGATTCCAACACAACTTCCCCATTGACCAGGCTGATCGCGCCGGAACTACGTCCTCCTTGACCACTCCAATCATGAATGCCAAAATTTGTCCCCAATGACAGGCTGTATCCATTTTTGGAACCTGCCCTCATGACACTCATCTCAACGCGATATCGATCGTGGTAAAAATGAAGCGTTTTAACAACCTTTTGACCCTCCGTCCCAACAAATGTCATGACAACTTTTCCTTTGGGATTCGCCTGGTTCAATTGTAGGAAAGGTACACTCAGCTGATAGCCCCTTTTTTCATTCTCCGCGTCCTTCCCGGTAAACAAACTCAGAGGACGCACTTTTTCATCTTCAGAAACCAGCTCTATGCTCTGTTCCTGCCCTTCCTCATCTTTTTCCGTGTATCGCTTTAATTCCCATTCCTTAATCGTCCCGCCAAAACTGGAAAGCGTAATGCGATAAAGATCACTTTCAACTACAGTTAGCTTTTCTTCGGATTCAAGGCTCATCTCAATTTTAGACTTCTCAGCATGCTCTCCCGCCTCAAGGAGTTTCGGCTCACCCTTATCTGGTTCAGACCGATCTTCCAGGACCTGAACTTCCTGAGAGTCTGATGTATCTTTTTGAACAGATCGCTCAGTTTCATTCGGCGTTATCTCTGGAGCAGACGATTCCTGTAGAGGCGGTCCGATAACCCAGGTGATAAAAAAAGGATACAAAAATATAATAAAGACGGATAGTGCTAAGAAAACGACAAGCCGTTTTTCCATAGACGGATTCTCTTCCTTTTCTGCTTTACATTATTTTATGGGGTCGTAACCACCACTGCTGAAAGGGTGGCACCGCATCAGACGGTTTAAGGTCTTCAGGATTCCAGCAAAAAAACCATGCCTTTTAACTGCCTGAATGGAATAGGACGAGCAGGTTGGGGAAAAACGACAAACCGGGGGAAAAACAGGAGAGAGAAACCGCTGATAAAATCTTACAATTAAGGTGTATACCAAGGCCATCACTTTTGGCTCGGAATCACCGCCTCTAGGAGCATATTTTCAAGCCTTTGAAATAATTGATGAAAACTCAGCTCATCTGCCTTTCTTCCCGGCCGGATTATAATATCATATCCAAGCAGACTTTCCTTAAACCTCAAGAGGAGTTCTCTGAAAACGCGCTTTATCTTGTTTCGTCTCACTGCAATTCCAAATTTTTTACCGACATGTATGGCGTATTGAAATTCAAGACATTCATTTTCAAGATACAGGAGCGTAAGGTCTTTAGACCGAATTCTCTTTCCTTCGCGGTAAACCTTTTGAACGGCCTTTTTATCCCTGAGACGTTTCAAGGGAAGACTACACGCTTAGGCGCTTTCTTCCTTTTGCCCGTCTTCTCTTAATCACTTTTCGTCCGTTCGCCGTCTCCATCCTTTTCAAGAATCCATGTGTCCGTTTCCGCTTGCGATTGCTTGGTTGTCTGTATGTTACTGACATTGCTTTCCCCATCTGATTAAAACGTCAATCATCTTAAATTTAACCTTTCATGTCAAGCGTTAAATTATAAATGAATTTCAGTCTTTAAGGATATAGCAAGATAGAAACAAAACACAAATGAAGCTGTCCATTCTTGATAAATTTTGATAAAAAAGCTATAAACTACAGCATAAATTTTTGTTATTAGCAATATTCATTATTTTTATATGTGGATTTAACAAGAGATGAAAATAAATAGTAATAAGAGATAGGATCTGCTATGCGTAACTGTCGAAGGTTCTTAATATTAATAAAAAATTCATGCTGATAGGGCTGTGGATAAACCGCTGTATTTTCAGAAAAACTTGATTCAAAATTTATGTTTAGGTATAATGGTCTCGCTTCAGGGATAGAAAAATAATTGACAGAGTATATTTCAATATACTTATCTATAACTAGTTGATAAATAATATTTTTTGGTAATTAACACCTGTTGGCAACCTTGTGGATAATAACAAAGGTTCTTGATGCAGTTGGCGCAGATATGGAAGCAGGTTCTTGTACAGATCAAGCCACACATTAATCCAAAGAGCTTTGACACATGGCTTAAACCGACGACCCTTCTCTCTGTAAAAAATACTGAAGTACAGGTTACGGTTCCAAATAGTTTCTTCTGTGAATGGATTCGAGAACACTATTTCTTTCTCATAAAAAATGCGCTTGAGAAGGAGCTAGCAGAAGAGAATCTGCGGATTCATTTTGTCATCCAGGATGTGCAGACCTGGGAACAAAATAAACAGCAGGAAGAGGAGGCAGAAGAACTTGGGCGGCGGAGAGAGAAAAGAAAGGGATCGGTTAACCCGAAATACACCTTTCCTTCTTTTGTGGTTGGATCAAGCAACCAGTTCGCACATGCCGCCTCGCTAAAAGTTGCTGAACAGCCTGGAAGGTCTTACAACCCTCTTTTCCTCTATGGGGGAGTGGGATTGGGAAAGACACACCTTCTCAGTGCGGTCGGGAACTTTATCTCATCCGGGGATCCGCTCCTTCGTGTTGCTTATCTTTCCTCAGAACAGTTTACAAACGATGTGATTAATTCAATACGTTATGACAGAATGATCGAATTCAGAAGCAAGTACAGAAGTGTCGATGTACTTCTCGTCGATGACATCCAGTTTATAGCCGGGAAGGAAAGAACCCAGGAGGAATTCTTCCATACCTTCAATACCTTGTATGATGATAACAAACAAGTCGTTATTTCAAGCGACCGGTCTGCCAAGGAAATGTCCGATATGGAAGAACGTCTACGATCCAGGTTTGAAATGGGGCTCATCGCAGATATTCAACCCCCGGACTTTGAAACGAGGGTGGCGATTCTTCGTAAAAAGGCTGAAAATGAAAAAATTATCATTCCTAATGATGTCGCGCTCCTGTTGGCAACCCATATTAAGTCGAACGTGCGGGAGTTGGAAGGTTCACTGATTCGGCTGGGGGCTTTTAGTTCCCTAACCGGCCATGAAATTACCCTTGAGATGGCAAAGAGGGTGTTAAGGGATACGATTCACGAGCAAAAAAAGATCATCACTATTGATAATATTCAAAGAATGGTTTCAGAGCGCTTTCAGGTCAAGGTGGTCGAGTTGAAGTCCAAGAGACGGACCAAAAATCTAGTTTATCCAAGACAAATCGGGATGTACCTTTCGAGACAATTGACCAACCTCTCTTTTCCAGAGATTGGGAAACGTTTTGGAGGAAAAGATCATTCGACCGTTATCCATGCCTGTAAACACATTGAAAAAGAGAAACAGGAAAACTTTAATTTAAGAACGACGCTGGAGAGCCTGGCCCAACATCTTAAGGAGGAATGAGGAATGAAAATAGAGATCAACCGAAAGGACCTGCTGACCGGGATACAACGGGTCCAGGGGGTTGTAGAAAAGCGAAATACGATGCCGATCCTCGCTCACATCCTTATGGAAACCAATGATGGAGAAATTACCCTTTTTGCCACAGACCTTGAGATTGGCATTCAGGGCTCATATCCTGCTAAAACGATTAAACCGGGAAAAATGACTTTCTCGGCAAGGAAACTTTATGAGATTATCCGGGAGTTTCCTGAAGGACCGGTGACCCTGACAACCCAGGACAACCATTGGGTTGTCATAGAATCAGGGAAGAGCTATTTTAAGATTGTTGGACTTCCCCCGGAGGAGTTTCCAACCTCACCGCCACCCGATAGCCAGCAAAAAATGCTTGTCGACCCTTCTCTTTTTGCCGGCTTGATTCGGAGGACCCTCTTCGCTTCCGGGGAAAATGACACCCGCTACATCTTGAACGGTCTCCTCCTGCAGTTGGAGAAGATGAAAGGAAAAGAGCAGGGGATACGCTTTGTAGCGACCGATGGGCATCGACTGGCCCTCGCGGAGGGATCAATCACGGGGAGTAAAGATTCGGAAGAGAGGGATGTCATTATCCCGAAGAAGGCAATTCTTGAGATCAGGAAAGCATTGGAAGAAGACGAAGACGGGGAAGCCCCCGAACTCCTGATCGGAAAAAGCCAACTGGTCTTTCGGAGAGGCACTTTTGTTCTGACCTCAAGGCTAATGGAGGGAAATTACCCGAACTACAAACAGGTGATTCCAAAAGGAAATGTGAAAAAAGTCACCATTGTGAAAAGTGATCTGGAAGGCGGTCTACGACGGGTGTCCATTCTGGCACGGGAGAAGACGAATGCGATAAAATTTTCCCTTCAGGAAGGGAGTGTTACGCTGAGCTCTAATAATCCGGAAATGGGAGAGGCCAGTGAAGAGGTGACGACATCCTACAAAGGGGAAGGGCTGACCACAGGATTTAATGCACGTTATTTCCTGGATGTCCTCTCCGTTGTGGAGAAAGACGAAGTGACGCTTGAATTCAAGGATGCCCTTTCACCCTGCCTGATTAAAGAAGAATCAAACAACTTCCTCGCCGTCATCATGCCGATGCGGGTCTAATTCTGTTCAATTTCTTCAAGGCGGTTATGTGCAGCAGGAATGCAGACAGGATCCGCTTGCGAGTTCGATGTGAGAAAGATTTGAGGTAATAGAAAGATGCCATCAGGAAAAAAAGAGCAAGAATACGATGCAGGAAAAATCAAGATCCTTGAAGGATTGGAAGCGGTTCGCAAGCGACCGGCGATGTATATCGGTAGCACCGGGTCTGCAGGACTGCACCATCTTGTTTACGAGGTCGTGGACAACGCGGTTGACGAAGCCATGGCCGGTCATTGCACCGACATCCAGGTCACGATCCACATCGATAACTCGGTGACCATCATTGACAATGGCCGGGGAATCCCGACCAAACTTCATCCCCAGAAAAAGATCTCGGCCGCCGAGGTCGCCCTCACCTACCTTCACGCCGGAAGTAAATTTGATAATGAGACATACAAAGTGTCCGGAGGCCTGCACGGTGTCGGAGTCTCTGTGGTGAATGCCCTGTCAGAATGGCTCGAGCTTGAAATAAAACAGGACGGGGTTGTTTATCAGCAACGTTATGATAGGGGAAAGCCGCTTGGCCCCCTGGAAATAACCGGGAAGACGAAGAAACGGGGGACAGAAATTACCTTCAAGCCTGATGCCGAAATTTTTGAAGGAACAGAGTATTCCTATGAAACCCTGGCCTACCGGCTCCGGGAACTCGCGTTTTTGAACAAAGGGCTCCGGATTTCCATTGAAGATGAGCGAACAGAGAAAAATGAGCTCTTTTGCTACAAAGGCGGGATTGTCTCATTTGTCGAGATGCTCAATGAAACGAAAACCCCGCTCCACAAGCCGATTCTCATAGAGAAAGAGAAAAACGGAGTTATGCTTGATCTTGCACTTCAATATAATGGAAGCTATGCTGAAAACCTGTTTTCCTTTGCGAACAACATTAATACCAAGGAGGGAGGAACTCATCTCAGCGGCTTCAAAGCAGCCTTGACGCGAACGAGCAATAGTTACGGCCAGGCAAACAAGATCTTGAAGAACGGGGAAAGCATTACCGGGGACGATGCCCGGGAGGGCCTCACCGGGGTCATTTCCATTAAAATTCCTGAGCCTCAATTTGAGGGCCAGACCAAGACCAAGCTTGGCAACTCCGAGGTGAAGGGGATTGTTGAAGCTGCGGTAAACGAAGCGCTTGGGGAATATTTCGAAGAGAACCCGAGTGTCGCGAAAAAGATTATCGAAAAGGCGATCACCGCGGCAAGGGCGCGGGATGCAGCGCGCAAAGCGAGAGAGTTGATTCGTCGGAAAAATGTTCTGGATGGTGGTGGGACGCTTCCCGGAAAGCTGGCAGATTGCTCAGAAAAAGATCCCTCACGGAGCGAGATCTATCTTGTAGAGGGTGATTCTGCGGGGGGGTCGGCCAAACAGGGTCGCGATCGACGCTTTCAGGCCATCCTTCCCCTGAAGGGAAAGATCCTCAACGTCGAACGTGCTCGCTTTGACAAGATGGTTTCCTCTGAGGAGATCCGTGTGCTGATTACGGCGCTGGGATGCGGGATAGGAACAGCCGACTTTGATATTGCCAAGGCCCGTTATCACAGAGTGATTATCATGACGGATGCCGATGTGGATGGCGCCCATATCCGGACCCTTCTATTGACCTTCTTTTATCGTCAGATGGTCCCGATGATTGAAAGGGGATATGTCTACATCGCCCAACCGCCGCTTTTCAAGGTTAAAAAAGGAAAGAAGGAACAGTATATCAAGGACGAAGCCGGTTTGAGAGAATATCTCATCGGCGCATCAGGGGATGAGGTGCGTGTCTTTCAGGAAAGCAGCGGATCCTATGTCGGCAGAGCAAAAATAAAGACCCTCTTAAAAAAAATGACGGCCTACGAATCCCTCATCGAGCACTTTCAGCGAAAACAGATCGATCCGGATGCGCTTAGGGGTCTTTTGCAAGGAGGGCGTTTAAATCGAAGTCTCCTGAAAGATCGGGAGCAATTAAAGGCTCTCCTCGAAGAGGCAAAAACATATTGGGAGCGCTATTGCCCCTCTGAAAAGTTTTCCCCCACGATCAAGAAGGATGAGGAGCATAAATCAAATCTAATTGAATGTCGCGTTGAAAGAGCGGGAACGACCCAGACCTTCAGGATAGATGAAGCCCTTGTGTCGTCGCCTGAGTTTCGGGAACTGTTGAACCTTTCCCCGGGGCGGATCGGGCTCGGCGCGCCGCCCTACCGGATTTCCGACCTGGAAGGAGAAAAAGAATACGCAACCACGGCGGGTATCATCCAGCACATCCTGGACCGCGGGAAAAAGGGACTCACCATCCAACGCTATAAAGGACTCGGGGAGATGAACCCGGACCAGCTCTGGGAAACAACAATGGATCCGGAAAAGCGTACCCTTCTCCGTGTCAGTCTGGATGATATGGTCGGCGCTGAGAAAACTTTCTCGGTCCTGATGGGAGACGCTGTCGAGCCCAGAAGGGCTTTTATACAGAAACATGCCTCTGAAGTCAAAAACATCGATACATAAAATTAATAATGAATTGGAGTCACTATGCCCTTACCCATAGAGGAAAGAAGTCTCCCGGTGAATCTCGAGGCCGAGATGAAAACGGCCTATATGGACTATGCAATGAGTGTCATCGTTGGGAGGGCTCTGCCGGATGTCCGGGATGGGCTTAAGCCGGTTCACCGACGCATTCTCTACGCCATGTTTCGAGAGGGTCTCTTGTCAAACCGCCGCTACTCCAAATCTGCGGGTGTGGTCGGCGAAGTGATCAAGAAATACCATCCGCATGGAGACACGGCCGTCTACGATACCATGGTTCGCATGGCACAGGACTTCAATATGCGCTATCCCCTGGTCGACGGTCAGGGCAATTTCGGATCGATTGATGGAGACCGGGCCGCGGCCTACCGCTATACCGAAGCCCGTCTGACAAAGCTGGCCGAAGAAATGCTGGCGAATATTGATATGGAAACTGTCGACTTCTCTCCCAATTTCGATGAGACTGTGGTCGAGCCGGTGGTATTACCAACGCGCATCCCGAATCTGCTCATGAATGGCTCGGCAGGCATTGCGGTCGGAATGGCGACCAATATCCCGCCTCACAATCTATCGGAACTGGTTGACGGCCTGGGGGCGCTCCTGGAGGATTCGGCGCTTTCGATTGAGGGCTTGATGGAGATGATTAAAGGCCCTGACTTCCCTACAGCCGGGTTTATCTATGGGACAAAGGGGATCGAAGATGCATTCCGGACGGGTCGGGGTTCAGTGGTGATGCGGGCGAGAGCGGTCATCGAAGTCAACCCGCGAAATGAGCGGGAGACGATCGTTGTCACGCAACTCCCTTACCAGGTAAACAAATCAAGGTTGATTGAAAAGATTGCCGATCTCATACGGGACAGGAAGGTGGAAGGGATATCGGACCTTCGGGATGAATCAGACCGTGACGGGATGCGTATCGTCATCGAACTAAAACGTGGAGAGATCGGAAAGATTGTCCTGAACAAACTGTATAAGCACACTTCACTGCAATCCTCTTTCGGTATTATTATGCTGGCGCTGGTGAACAAGCAGCCGCGTGTGATGAATCTCAAAGAAATTCTTCAGTCGTTCCTTGACTTCAGGAGGGAGGTGATCATCCGCCGAACCCGCTTTGAGCTTCGCCAGGCGGAAGCCCGTGCCCATATTCTTGAAGGACTGAAGATTGCGCTGGACCACCTCGACGAGGTGATCACCCTGATCCGGGCCTCTGATTCCCCCGATGCGGCTCGGACGGGGCTGACCAGCCGCTTCGGGCTTTCAGACATACAGGCCCAGGCCATCCTTGACATGAAATTGCAGCGCCTGACCGCGCTCGAACGGGAAAAATTGATTTCGGAATATGAAGCGATCATGAAGAAGATCAAGTCGCTTAAGGCCCTTCTGGGCAGTGATAAGCTCATCCGGAAAGTGATTAAAAAAGAACTTGATGAGATCAAGGAAAAGTTCGGGGACGAACGCTTGACCAAGATTATACCGGAAACGGGTGAGATCCAGATCGAAGATCTGATTGCGCATGAGGAAATGGTGATCACGGTCTCTCACTCGGGATATATCAAACGAAATCCGGTTTCGATTTACCGCAGCCAGCGGCGTGGCGGCAAGGGGAAGATCGGGGCGGGGCTGAAACAGGAAGATTTTGTCTCCCATCTCTTCCTCGCCTCGACGCACGATTACCTTCTCTTTTTCACAGATACCGGTCGGGTCTACTGGCTGAAAGTCCACCAGATCCCAGAGGCCGGGCGCGCCTCTAAGGGAAAGGCGATTGTGAATCTTCTCCAGATCTCTCAGACCGAAAAGGTCCGAGCTATACTCAAGGTCGAACAGTTCGAAGAAGGAAAGTACGTTGTCATGGCGACAACGCGCGGACTCATTAAAAAAACGGCCTTAACGGCCTATGGAAACCCGCGTGTTGGCGGGATCCGGGCCATCAATCTGGCAGAGGGGGACCGCCTGGTTGCCGTCGGAATGACCTCGGGAGACCATGATATCTTGATCGGGACGGCAAAGGGGCTTTCTATCCGTTTTCAGGAAAAAGAAGCAAGGCCCCTCGGTCGGGTTTCGACCGGGGTCATGGGTATCCGGTTGCGTAAGGGCGATGAGGTCATCAGTATGGAGACCCTGACGCCAAACAGTCATTCCGCCATTCTGACGGTCACCGAGAAGGGATATGGAAAGCGGACAGATTTATCTGAGTATCGTTCGCAAGGCCGTGGCGGACAGGGCATCATCACCATACAGACGAGCGCGCGGAATGGGAATGTTGTCGCGGCATTCCAGGTTGATCCTGACGCCGAGGTGATGATTATGACGGCCAGCGGTAAGATCGTCCGCCTTAAGATAAAGGATCTCCGCGTAATCGGCCGGAATACGCAGGGTGTCCGCCTCATCGAGATGAGTGCGGGGGATCGTGTGATTGGTGTCGCAGGGCTGGCTGAAAAAGGAGGACCGGAAGACTCGGAGGACCCCACCCTGCCCTTCTCCGAGTAATAAGTGGGCCTTGTAAGGGCCCGGCATAGCGGGATAAGCCGTAGAGCAAGATGCGGGGTCGGGCATCGCGGCTTTGCCTCCCCCAATACGACAATAGGAGCAAGTAAGGGTATGCTGGCGTGTTGCGGGAGATCATTATGAGTCTCCGGAGGGTTTTCCCCTGGGTTCTTTTTTGGCTATGCGCCGTTTCAGCAACATTCTGGTGGATTTTATCGGATACGGAACGAACTACAAGGAAATACCTTGAGTCGGCTGAAATCCGATGGGCAAAAGAAGACTACCTTGGCGCAATCCGAGACTATGAGCGGATTATTGAAGAGTATCCCCGCAGCCCTATGGTTTCAGAGGCCAACTATTGGAGAGGCGTTGCTTTTTTTCTCTATCTTGACAACAATGAAAAGGCGATTGCCTCCTTTAACGAAAGTATTCGAACCGCTGTTTCTTCCTTGGACAAGAACCACGCGCTGAAGGCCCACCTTTACATCGCAGAAATCTACGAGAAAAAACTAAACCAGCCCAAAAAAGCAATCACGGTCTATGAAAAGGTCATGGAAATCACATCTGACCTGGATCAGGTCTTAGAGGTCCAATACAAGGTGGGCTCTCTCTACTTTGACCTGGGAGACATGGAGCAGGCTCGTGTTGAGTGGGATCTTCTGGCCAAGAAAGACCCCAGAAACAAATGGGCACCTGCTGCCCTTTACCGTGGGGGGGGAACGTATTTTATCCTTGGAATGTGTGATGAGGCGATTGAAATCTACAAGACGCTCTACACTGAATACCCTGAACATGAGACGAGCCCCTTCGCCAAATTCAGAGCGGCAAATTGCTTAGAGGAAAATAAGGCACAAGCAGAAGCGCTTCAACTTTATAAAGAATTAGAGGGTGTCTATCCGAATGAAGAAATTCTGACCGGAAAGATCAAGAAGCTCAAACGTCTGACTCGGGGCTCCTGATCGTCTCTTTTTTTGTGAGATGCTGTTGCATAGCCTTGTGGATGGCTTCTTTTAAATCGTGATCCTGGATAGATGTAAGTTGTTCTTTCATAATGGCAAGGTCCTGCTCACTCAGCGGAGTCTTCCCGAGAGGAGCGGGAGGCACCTGTGTTGGTTTGGAGCGGGTCGGGAGAGGTGCAATCCGGAAGCGAAGATCCTGGATGGGACGACTTTTAAGAAAATAGTTGACCTTATCAATAATCTCTTTCTTCATGAAGGAAAGCTGGTGCATCCAGACGGCCTCATCGACCAGAATGATCAAGGTTGAAAAACGAATTTCCTGAGGATAGGTGTGGGCTGCGACTTGGTGCCCGACTGCTTCTTCCCAGTGTTCTCCAAGTTTAAAGGAGGCGATCCCCTTCTCCAGCCCTGCTTTTTTCGTCAGCCTGTTCAGGATCGGCGTAATCGATGATAATCTTCTAACCATGAAACGATGTTATAATAGCAACAGATTGAAGTCAATGTTCAGGCGAGAGCCAGGAAAGCAGCAGGCTGTCATAAGGGAATGCAATGTCTAAGATAAAGGGAGATGACCTTGTCGTTACGAAAAATCGAAAGGCCTTCCACGATTATTTCATTACGGACTCCCTTGAGGCCGGGATTGCCCTTCTTGGTACCGAAGTAAAATCAATTCGTGATGGACGCATAAATCTCAAAGACAGTTTTGCACGGCTTGAAAAGGGCGAGATTTACCTCTATAATTGTCACATCAGTCCATATCGGCACGGAAATCTCGAGAATCATGAGCCTACCCGGAGGCGGAAGCTCCTTCTCAAAAGGAGGGAAATAGACCGTTTTATTGGGCAGACTCAGCAAAAAGGGCTGACCCTGATCCCTTTAAAAGTCTATTTTAAGCGGGGCAGGGCCAAAGTAGAGTTGGGACTGGCCAAAGGCAAGAAGATGTACGATAAACGGGAGACAGAGGCAAAGAAGACCGCCCAGCGGGAGATGGAGAAGGCTGTAAGAGGAAAGGTGCAGGATTAGAGGAATCGCAGTGCAAAAAGGGCGTTTTCGTTATTCCGGCGATATTGATTCTCTTCAGTTAAGGAGCCCCTGATTAAGTCTGGGTTGAATCTTTCAGGAGATAAAATGTTTCGATTCAAGGCGCAAATCGCAGAGAATAGCCCGCT
>JBHHXE010000032.1:0-16765 GCA_046756865.1 Nitrospiria bacterium
GAGAATCCTCTTTGCTCTGCGACGGGGTTCTTCAAATTTTATTTACAATAACCCTTTAAAATGATAGCATGTAAAGATTTTGAGTTTCGAGAAAGGCTGTTGCATTGACGAAGTATTTTAACCTTTTCTCTCTTCTGCTCTTCATCGGTGCCTTCATCTGTGCAACCTTTTCCCCGGGTGCTTTTGCGCAAGAAAAAGAGATCCGAATCAAGCTGATAGAGGTGAAGGGAAACGATAAGATAGACAG
This sequence comes from Nitrospiria bacterium, assembly GCA_046756865.1. Lineage (GTDB taxonomy): Bacteria > Nitrospirota > Nitrospiria > SBBL01 > JAADHI01 > DUAG01. The sequence continues at coordinate 248 of JBHHXE010000032.1, forward strand.
AACAACGATCCTATCCCGGCTCTCTCTTCAGGAAGGAGATATCTTTTCTCCTGAAAGCGTCAAAGAAGATGTGGCCCGGATCTACCAGTTGGGATTCTTTGACCGTGTCGAGGTTGAGTCCGAGGGGCTCGAAGGGGGAATTGCCCTCCTCTTCCTCGTTCGGGAAAAACCCTTTCTCGTTGATGTGGTTTATGAAGGGAACGAGAACATTGGTCAGGAACAGCTTGAGGAAAAAGTCCCTATTCGTACAGAGACCTTTATAGACGCGGAGAAGGTTCGGTCTTATGTCCGGAAGATTAAGGCCGTATATGAATCTGAGGCCTATTTTAACGCCACGGTTACCCCGGTGACTCAAATTCTGGCGAACAATCAGGCCGTACTGACTTTTCTCATCGAGGAAGGGACACAGGCCTATATCCGGGAGATTCGTTTTGAAGGGAATAAGGCCTTTAAGGAGAAGGCCCTGAAAAAAGTGATGGAATCCTCAACTTACTTTTGGCTAACCTCCTGGTTGACAGAATCGGGGCGTTACAAGAAGGAATCTCTTGAGGCTGATGTGGAGCGGGTGAGAGAGCATTATGCAAATCATGGCTATCTTCAGGTTCAGTTGGAAGTCCCCCAGGTTGTATTGAGCGATGACAATGAATGGTTTGACATAACGGTTCCAGTCATAGAAGGGGAGCAGTTTACGGTTGGGAATATCGATTATGAAGGAAGCGCCGTATTAGAAAAGGAGGACTTGATTGAAAAGACGGTGACAACGGAGGGGGAAATCTTTAACCGGGGACAGCTCCGCCAGGATATTATGGGCATGGTCGATCTCTTTGGTGAAAAAGGCTATATTTACGCAAATGTTGTCCCGCAGTTAAATGTCCGCCAGGAGGAAAATATTGTTGATATTACCTTCAGGGTGAACGAAGGGAACCGCGCGAAGGTTCGGGAGATCCATATCTCTGGAAATAATAAAACCCGGGATAAAGTTATCCGGAGAGAAATCCGGGTCAACGAGCAGGAGATGGTCAACACCAAATTACTGCGGCGGAGTTTTCAGCGTCTGCAAAATTTAAATTTCTTTGAGAACGTTGAAATTGTTCCAAAACAGATTGAGCCGGGTTGGGTCGACCTTGATGTTACCGTGAAAGAGAAGCCGACGGGGACCTTCAGTGTAGGAGGCGGATACAGCTCGGTGGACCGTTTCATTGCCACGATGGATGTGACGATGGGCAACTTTATGGGTAAGGGACAACTCTTACGGGTTAAAGTTGATACGGGGAAAAGAAGGACGACCTATCGTTTAACCTTCCGTGAGCCTTATCTCTTTGATCGGGATCTTTCAGGGACGATCGACCTCTTTAACCAGGAGAGGAGCAGCCTAGGCCCCTACAAGGAAAAGAGAGTTGGGGGGAATATCATCCTGGGACGGTCGTTTGGCGAATACGTCAGGTCTAGTATTAGCTATACTGCAGAAGAGTTAGAGGTCTCTGATCTGCAACTCCTTCCTGATGGCAGTGTCGACCCGGTCGTCCCCTTACAGGTCCAGGAGCAGGCCTTGTTGGGGAAGACCCTGACCAGCGCGGTCGGGTTTTCTCTGACACGGGATACCAGGGATATCACCTTCGACCCGAAAAGCGGGGCACGAAATTCGCTCACCCTGGAATATGCCGGAACCTTTCTCGGAGGAGATAATGCCTACCTTAAGATTATCGGAGACTCAAGCCGGTTCTTCCCGGTCTGGTGGGATCATATCTTTTCTCTTCATGGCCGTATCGGCTATGCCAGTGGAATTGACGGCAAGGTTCTTCCAGTGGGAGAACGGTTTTTTACCGGGGGGATCAACACGGTTCGAGGGTTTCAATTCGGGAAGGCCGGACCCCTCGTTCCTGAGACGGGAGAGATCCTGGGAGGGAATAAAGTCCTCTTCTTTAATGTCGAGTATCTGATTCCTATTGTGAAAGAAGCACAAATCAAGGGACTTCTTTTTTATGATTATGGTGCTGCTTTTGATGATGACGAACTGATTCACGCTTCTGCAATGAGGAAATCCGCAGGCTTTGGTCTGCGCTGGATCTCCCCCGTCGGACCACTCCGTCTGGAGTGGGGCTGGAATCTGAGCCCCAAACCGGGAGAGCCTGGTCGTGAGGTGGAATTCTCAATCGGGACGCTTTTTTAAGCTGCGAAATGGAGAAAATGATTGAAGCCTTGATAAGTCTGGGTTGAACACGCACAGCGAGCGCAATCCTTGCCTCTCCGGGGCAGGTGAGTGAGCGGATAATAAGAGAAGGGTTCTTGAATGCCTTTCGGGTCGAAGAATCCTCGCCAATTTGCGGCGGGGTTCTTCAATTGTTCACATAAGGAAATTTGTTTGAAACTTGGAGGAAACATGAGAAAGAGATTATTGGTCCTGGTGATTGTTTTATTTTCACTTCAATCTGGAGCGGTCTTTGCCGATTCGCCCAAAATTGGGTTCGTGAACGCGCAAAAGGTGCTGGAAGTTTCAGAAGAGGGGAAGCGCGTCCAGAAAAAAATGGAAGAGTATGTCCTCACCCGTCAAAAAGTGATCGAACTTGAAGAGAAAGAGTTAAGGCAGCTTGAAGAAGAGTTGTCCCGGCAGGGATCGCTCCTTTCCCCGGAAGCCAAAAGACTGAAACAGTCGGAGTTCCAGGGGAAACTGGTTGAATACCAGAAAAAGGCCAGAGAGCTGAATAAAGAGGTGCAGGACAAGAAATTCGAATCGCTCAGAAATTTTAATAAAAAACTGGAGCAGGCGATTAAAGAGATTGCGGAAAAGGACGGGTATCTTATGGTCCTTGATAAAGAAAACGAAGGTGGGTCCGTCCTCTATTCTAGTAAATCGAATGATATTACAGACCGGGTAATGAAACAGCTCAATAGCAATACGAAAAAATAGGCTGTGACGAATCTTCTTTTCCCGGTCAAGGTCTAAAACGACGATGGAAATGTCCCTGAGTGAAATAGCCAGGATGCTGGATGGCCGAGTCATCGGCGACCCTCACCTCAGAATTACAGGTGTTTCTGCGATCGAAGAAGCAAAGCCAGGCGATATCACCTTCATTTCCAATCCTAAGTACCGGTCTCGGGCTGTTTCAACGCGGGCCTCCGCCCTGATCATTCCGAAAGAAATAAAGGGGCTTCCGGCTTCGCTTCTCCTGGTTGAGAACCCCTATTATGCCTTTGCGCAGCTTCTGGCCACTTTCCATCCTACCCCGCCTCATACTGGCGGTATTGATTCAAAAGTTTCGATCGGGAAGGATGTTATCCTCGGCGAGGAAGTTTCTCTCGGCCCCTTCGTCACCCTGGAAGACGGCGTAAAGGTTGGAAGAGGTGTACGGATGGGCCCTGGTGTTTATGTCGGTGCAGGAAGCGAAGTCGGGGATGATTCTCTGATCTATCCGAATGTGACGCTTCGGGAGGGTGTGAAGATCGGGAAACGTGTCATTATCCACTGCGGGACAGTGGTCGGAAGTGATGGTTTCGGTTTTGTCCCACACCAAGGGAGGCATTTCAAAATTCCCCAGGTAGGCGGAGTCATCGTGGAGGATGATGTTGAACTGGGTGCCAACGTGACGGTTGACCGGGCGACGATGGGGAATACGGTGATCGGAAGAGGGACCAAGGTTGATAACCTGGTGCAGATTGGACACAACGTTGTTATCGGAGAAAATACCATTCTTGTTTCCCAGGTCGGCATTTCAGGCAGCGTTGAAATTGGACGGCATGTGACCCTGGCGGGACAAGTTGGCGTTGTCGGCCATTTGAAGGTCGGGGATCGTGTCGTCGTCGGTGCAAAATCGGGTATCACAAAGGATATTCCGCCCGGGAAGACGGTTTCCGGTTTCCCCCCAGTCCCGCATAAGGCCTGGTTGAAATCGCAGGCAGTTTTCCGGAAGCTTCCGGAGTTGAAAGATCAGCTTAGAGCACTCGAGGAAAAAATCATTCAGATTGAAAAAAGACTTTCTCAAACTGGTCAAAAAGAAAGGATCCGATAAATGGATATTCAGGAGATCTCAGCGATACTTCCGCATCGCTACCCTTTTCTTCTGGTCGATCGAATTTTGGAGATCGATCCGGGAAAGAAGATCGTAGGACAGAAAAATGTCTCGGTAAATGAACCTTTTTTTCAAGGCCATTTCCCAGGGCATCCGATCATGCCGGGTGTTTTGATAATTGAGTCCATGGCCCAAGTCGGGGGCGTCCTGTACAAGCATGCAAAGGATTCCGAAGATAAATTGGTCATACTGCTGGGTATTGATAAGGCTAAGTTTAGAAAGCAGGTTATTCCGGGGGATCAGCTTCGGATTGAAGTGTCCGTGCTCCATGAGCGGTCGCCCTTTTGCCGTTTGAAAGGGATGGCTTTTGTAGAGGGGAAACTGGTTGCTGAGGCGGAGATGAAGGCCATGCTGGATCCAGGAGAATCGGGAAAATGAAAATTCATCCAAGCGCAATCATTCATCCAAAGGCCGAGTTGGATTCCACCGTTGAGGTAGGGCCCTATGCTGTGATTGGAGAGCATGTCCGTGCCGGGAAGGGGGTGAAAATCCGTTCCCATGTTGTTATTGACGGCAGGACAGAGATTGGAGAAAATTGTGTCTTTTTCCCCTTTTCCTCGATCGGAATGGGACCGCAGGATTTAAAATACAAGGGGGGGGAGACCCGCCTCCTGATTGGGAAAAATAATACCTTTAGGGAGTATGTTACCCTGAATCTCGGGACCGAACATGGTACGGGTAAAACCGTGATTGGGCAGGATAATTTTTTTATGGCATATGTTCATGTCGCACATGATTGTGTTGTCGGAGACAAGGTTGTCATGGCCAATGCCGCGACCCTGGCAGGGCATATCACCATCGGAGATCATGCCATTCTGGGAGGCCTGGTCGGGGTGCATCAATTTGTCAAGATCGGATCTTATGCCCTTGTGGGGGGCTGTTCCGCCGTTGCACAGGACGTCCCTCCCTTTGTGAGTGTCGCGGGAAACCGCACAAAGCTCTATGGTTTGAACCTGGTGGGCTTAAAACGTCATCATTTTTCAAAAGAAAGAATAGATGCCTTGAAAGGGGCCTACCGGCTTTTGTTCCGATCGAAGCTGACAATGCGTGAAGCCATTAAGCAGGCACGGAATAAATGGGGAGATATCGCTGATGTCGAAGAGTTTGTCTCTTTTGTAGAAAATGCAAAAAGAGGCATTTGTCGATGAATGCGACCCAGATTCAGTCAGAACAGGACAAGATCGGGCTGATTGCAGGAAACGGCGTCTTTCCGCTTGTTTTTGCGGAGACTGCACGGGAGAGGGGCCTCTCCGTCATTGCCGTTGCCCATACGGGGGAAACAGAGCCTTCACTTTCGGAAAAGGTGGACGATATCCTATGGATCCGAGTGGGTCAAATCGGCAAGTTGATTTCATATTTCAAAAAGTCAGGGGTATCGAATGCCGTCATGGCAGGCGGCATTCGGAAAACCCGTCTCTTTGAGACCCGGCCGGATTTGCGCGCGCTCTCACTCCTGTCCCGATTAAAAGAGAAAAAGGACGATGTCCTGCTCAGGGCCGTGGCAGGAGAACTTGAAAGGGAGAATATCAATATCAAAGATTCTACGGCCTACCTCACCCCTCTTCTAGCGAATGAGGGCGAACTCACCCGTCCCATTAAAAAAAGTGAAAACGAAGATATTCGCTGGGGGTGGAAGTTGGCAAAGAAAGTCGGCCTGCTTGATATCGGACAATGTGTTGTTGTCCGGGACGGGGTGATCCTTGCTGTGGAGGCGATTGAAGGGACGGATGCAACCATTCTGCGCGGAGGAAAGCTGGGGAAGGAAAATGCGGTCGTTATTAAGGTCTGTAAACCGCAGCAGGACCTACGCTTTGATATCCCGACTGTTGGTCCGGAAACGATTCGGTCCATGAAAGAGGCGAAGGCTTCTGTCCTTGCTCTCGAGTCGGGAAAAACGCTTATTCTGGAGAAAGACCGGTTTATACGGGATGCCAAAGCAGCGGGTATCGGCGTAGTCGGGTTTCTTGACACCTCGTTCCAGTAATCATTCGCCTGTGGGAATGTGATTTATGGTGGAAAGGCAAAAATTAAGAGCAGCCGTTGTCGGTGTCGGGTCTCTTGGCCAGCATCACGCGCGGATCTATTCAGAGCTGGATCAGGTTGAATTGGTCGGCGTTGTTGACCAAAATACGGAGCAGGCGAAAAATATTGCCTCAAAACATCACTGTGAGGTTTTTCCCGATCTGGCATCTTTGTCCGGGAAAGTGGATGTGGCTAGTGTTGTCGTCCCGACGGAGGCGCATTGCGAGGTTTCTAAAAATCTTCTTGGAAATGGAATTGACATTCTCCTGGAAAAGCCGATGACGAAGACCGTGGAGGAGGCTGACCAGCTTCTTGAGCTTGCGGCACAAACCGGTCGGATACTTCAGGTGGGACATATAGAGCAATTTAATTCTGGCGTTAAAAGGCTGAGAGCGTCTCTGGAGCGGGCCCATTTCATTGAGTGCCACCGAATGGGGCCCTTTGCGGCACGAGGGACCGATGTCCATGTCATTCTGGATCTCATGATCCATGATATCGATATTATCTTATCCCTGGTTGCTTCTGAAATTGTCGAGATTCGTGCCGTAGGCGTGCCTGTCCTAACGCCTCAGATCGATATTGCAAATGTCCGTCTTGCTTTTGAAAACGGTTGTGTGGCCAACGTGACCGCCAGCCGCGTCTCTATGGAGAAGCTGCGGAAGATCAGGATATTTCAGGCCGATTCCTATCTTTCTCTTGATTATATGAATCAGGAATTGGTTGTCGGCAAGCGCATTTTCCGGGAAGGGGAAGCCCCGAAGGTGAGCGTTGAAAAGATTAAGGTTGAGAAAGAGGAGCCTTTGAAGGCAGAGATTGAGGCCTTTATCCATGCCGTTCAGACCCGAAGTGTCCCGAAGGTATCCGGAGAGGCGGGCCGGAAAGCACTAGAGATCTCCCTCCGTATTGTAGAGATGATCCAAAAAGGGGGTCTGATTGGATGATATGCGGTATCTCTGATGTTCGGGGAAGTGATCCGAATGTGAAAGCATCCCGCGTGATGATTATGGCTGGAGAAGCATCAGGGGATCTTCACGGGGGGGGCTTGGCCCGCGCCTTACTTGAGAAAAATCCCTCGCTTCAACTCCTCGGATTTGGCGGGGATGCGATGCGCAAGGCGGGGGTGAAGGTTCATTTCGATATTGAACAACTTGCCGTCGTGGGTTTGATTGAAGTTTTGTTTCATATTAAGACCCTCATCCAGGCCTACCGGACGGCCTGTCGACTTCTGAGGCAAAAGGTCGACCTCCTTGTCTTGATCGATTATCCTGACTTTAACCTGCATCTGGCAAAATCAGCAAAGGCCTTGGGGATTCCTGTGGTTTATTATGTCAGCCCGCAGGTATGGGCCTGGCGTTCAGGGAGAATAAAGACCATCGCCGAACGCATTGACCAGATGCTGGTAATTCTTCCTTTTGAGAAAGAGATTTACGCTTCTAAAAATATTCCTTGTGAGTTTGTGGGACACCCTCTCCTTGATGAGGTCGCTCAGAAAGGGATGCCTTTTTCTTCAGGGAACCCTGTTGAGGAGGCCTCTCTAAAGAAGACTTATCTTGCAGAGAAGGGGCTTGATCCGCTTGCAGTAACCGTGGGCCTCCTTCCCGGCAGTCGAAAGCGTGAGGTGCTTTCCCATCTCCCGGTCATGCTCCAGGGGATGGCCTTGCTGGCAAAAAAGTTTCCGGGCCTGCAGATCCTGATCCCCGCGGCTTCTTCACTTCCTCATGGGCTGATTGAAGGGTTTGTGCGATCCTCCCCGCTTCCCCTTCAATGTGTTGAAGGAGAGGTCTATGAAGTGATGCGTGCGTCTCAAGCCATTGTTGTGGTATCCGGGACGGCGACCCTTCAGGGTGCTCTGGCGGGAACGCCGATGGTGATTATTTACAAGCTCTCCTGGATGACCTATCAAATAGCGAGATTGTTGATCCCATTGAAATGGGCGGGTTTGGCAAACATCGTGGCGGCGAAGCCCTTTATTCCTGAATTGATACAAGATGATGTGACGCCAGAGAATATTGCAGAAGAGATCGGGCGGTTTTTAATGGACGAGGCAGAGAACAAAAAAATGAAGCAGGGATTAAATGAGGTGGCAAAGCGTCTTGGCACAGCGGGTGCGTCTGTGCGGGCCGCTTCCGTGATCTGTGGGCTATTGGAAAAATCGATGATCTCACAGCAAGGGATTCGGAATTCTCAGGAATCTTCGGAGGCCGGTGGAAGAGAAAAAGGAAGAAAACTGGCATGAAACTCTATCTCCGCCTGATTGTTTATCTGAAACCGTACCGCCTTCAATTCTTCGGGGCGGTCTTTTGTGCCCTGATGGTTTCGGTGACGACTGCCGTGTATGCCTGGATCGTGCGGCCGGTGATGGATGAGCTTTTTATCAAACAGGACACGGACATGTTGATGGTGATACCAGCAGCGATCTTCCTCGTTGCACTCCTCAAAGGCATCTTCTTCTATTGTCAGGCCTATTTAATGCAATATGTCGGAAACCACATTGTTGCAGATATCCGGAAAGAGCTTTATCACCATATTGTTTTGCTCCCGGTCGGTTTTCACGCAAAAAATTCGACAGGAGAGCTGATGTCATCCGTGGTAAATGATGTCTCCATGATTCAGATGGCTGTTTCCACGGTGGTAAAAAATATTGTTCAGCAGTTTTTGACATTGATCGCGCTATGTGCGGTGGTTTTCTATCAAAACTGGCGGCTTGCCTGTATTGCGGTACTGGTGATGCCGCTCATGGCCTATCCTCTGGTTCGGCTGGGAAAAAGGCTCCGGAAAGTTGCCTGGGTCGGCCAGGAAAAGGTTGCGGATCTGACCAATATTCTTCAGGAAACTTTTGCCGGGATTCGTCTGGTGAAGGGCTTTGGCCGGGAAGATTTTGAAGCCGAGCGCTTTTCCAAAAGGAACATGGATTATTTTAAGGCGGTGATGCGTTCTACATCCGTATCTGAACTGGCTTCTCCGTTGATGGAAACGATATCCAGTCTTGGTGTTGCGGCGATAATCTGGTACGGCGGCTCTCAGGTGATGCGGGAGACGATGACGCCCGGAACTTTTTTCTCCTTTATGACCGCAACGATGTTGATGTATGGTCCGATCAAGGGTCTCAGTTCAGCAAATAATATGTTGCAGCAGGCGATTGCGGCGGCAGAGCGGGTTTTTGCGATCTGGGATCTAAAGAACGAGAGAGCCATGGACGAAGGAAAGCGGGTATTGCCGGATGTACAGGGAAGTGTCGCGTTTCAGGATGTTTCATTTTCTTATGACGGGGCGGCATCTCCCGCGCTTTCGAAAATTAACCTGAAGGCAAACCCCGGGGACATCATCGCCCTGGTTGGAAGCAGCGGCGCTGGGAAGTCGACGCTGGTGAATTTGATTCCCCGGTTTTATGACATTGATGGGGGCGCCATCCTTATCGATGGTATTTCGACGCAGGAGGTGACGCTTTCTTCCTTGCGAACCCAGATCGGGATTGTCAGTCAGGAGATTGTCCTTTTTGATGGCAGTGTTCGTTGGAATCTTGCGTACGGTGTGGAAGGGGTGTCAGAAGACAAGGTGGTTTCGGCAGCCAAAGCGGCCTATGCCGATGTCTTCATCCGTAAAATGCCCTTAGGGTATGATACGGTGATTGAGAAGGCTGGAGTGAATCTATCAGGGGGAGAGCGTCAGCGTCTGGCGATTGCCCGCGCCCTTTTAAAAGATCCTCCAATATTGATCCTGGACGAGGCGACATCGGCCCTGGATTCTGAATCAGAGTCTATTGTTAGGAAGGCGCTGGCGGATCTCATGAAACATCGGACCACTTTTGTGATCGCGCATCGTCTATCCACCATTCAAAAAGCAACCTGCATTCTTGTTGTTGATCATGGCCGAATTGTGGAAATGGGTCGGCACGAAGAATTGATCAAAAAAAACGGACCCTATAAAAAAGTTCACAGGATGCAGTTCTTAGATGAGGAGGAGGTGGATGGAAGGGTGGTTGGTGTCGAGCCCGTGTGACTTTTCGGGGTCGATTTTTTATTTCTGGGTCGGCCGGTATGAGGATCTGTATTGAGGGTTCAATGGAGAAAGACCTTTTAGCGCGTCGCAAGAACAAGGGAAAGCCATTTTATTATGGCCTTTATCAGGTCCTTCTGATTCTCCTTTTGCCCTTCAGTCTCCTTTTTCTCCTCGTGCGCGTTATACTTCGTCCTCCCTACCGCTCCGGAATGGCACAACGGTTTGGCTTGTACCCCCCGGGCTTTTTTAAGCCGCTTCAAGGGAAAAGCGTTTACTGGGTTCATGCCGTCTCGGTCGGAGAAGTCATCTCGTCAGGCTTGTTGATCCGGTCACTTCGAGAGAAGTACCCGGATGTCGCCATCGTTTTTTCAACCGTGACCCCGACGGGGCAGGCGGCGGCCCGCCGGCGTCTTCAGGGAGTCGATTTATTTATATACTTCCCCTTCGATTTAGCCTGGGTGACCCGGTCCATCGTTCGCCGGATCTCACCAGAACTTTTCATTTTTTTTGAGACCGAGGTCTGGCCAAATTGCCTGCTCTCCCTTTCTGAAAAGGGGATCCCTGCAATTATGCTGAATGGTCGAATCTCGGCAAGGAGTTTTCGACGATACCGGCTGGTGCGATTTTTTTTAACACATGTGTTGAGTAGCGTTTCTCTTTTTCTGATGCAGACCGAGGAGGATGTTGGGAGAATTATTCGAATGGGGGCGCCGCCGGAGCGAGTCGAAAGAACTGGAAATATGAAATACGATCAGGCCGTTTCAGGCCGCGCCGGGCGCGAAGCTGGCGATGGATCTGCAAAGCACGAAGCAACACGCGCGGAACTGGGACTCCAGGAGGTGGGGACCCTCATGATAGCGGGAAGCACGCATGAGGGTGAAGAGGAGGCCGTCCTGGAGGCTTATCGGGAAATTGCTTCTTCAGCTTCGAGGCCTGTTCTTTTAATTGCGACACGTCATTTGGAGCGCTTGCCCCGGGTGGAAGAACTTCTTACCCGGGAGGGATACCGGCACATCCGGAAAACAAAACTATGTGATTCCGATATGCTTCTGGATGAGGTAAAGCCGGAAATTATTCTCCTCGACACCTTGGGAGAGCTTGATCGGTATTACCCGGTAGCGGATCTTATTTTTGTGGGTGGCAGCCTGGTGCCCGTGGGTGGACATAATGTTCTGGAGGTTGCCGCATGCCATAAGCCGGTATTTTTTGGACCCTACATGGCAAATTTTCAGGAAATTGCGGACCAGTTGCAAAGAAGCGGGGGCGGGATTGTTGTGCGTGATGGGAAGGCCCTGGGAGAAAAGATGGCCTGGTTGATGCGGCACCCGGAAGAATACGAAAAAAAAGGAGAGAGCGCCTACCTTGTTGTTCGTAATAATCTCGGTGCGGTTTCTCGAAATATGGATTGGATATCAAAATGGGTGGATAACATCGGACCAGAGAAAGAGGCTTAATATTTTGGAGGAATCTTCTCCTTTAACCCACCGTCCCGGCTTGAAGATGGAGCGGTTCTTGAGATGGGTCTGGACTCAAAAAGGTGTTGGTGCGGATATGATCTTGCTACCTCTCACCATGCTTGGGTGCTTATATGGGCTTGTTTCCCGGATACGTGTGTTTCTTTATAAAATGGGTATCCTCACACAGAAAAGGGTGGATGCTTTCGTCATCAGTATCGGGAATATCACCGTGGGGGGAACGGGTAAGACACCCCTGACCATTTATCTGGCAAGGGAGTGGCAGAAAAAGGGGTATTCGGTGGGGATTGTCAGTCGGGGATATCGTAGAGAGGACAGGCGTTCGCTTGTGTTGGTATCGGATGGCTCCAAAATATTCGAAACTGTTTCCGCCGTCGGGGATGAGCCAAGCCTGATGGCGGAGCGACTGGAAGGGATTCCCATTGTTGTCTCGGCGGACCGGTTTGAAGGGTGTCAGTACTTGATTCAACATTTTAAGATCAAGGTGATTCTTCTTGATGACGCCTTTCAACATATCCGGCTCCAACGTGATATGAATATACTTATTGTTGATGCCTCAAACCCGTTTGGGAATCGCCGTATTCTTCCCCGAGGGCCGCTTCGGGAGCCGCTTTCGGCAAGTCAGCGGGCGGATCTGGTCGTCTTCACACGCGCGGATAAGGGCTGTGATTTTGAGGAATCCCGTCTCGAGATGATGCGTTCCGGCCACCCGGTGCTGCGGAGCGTGTTCTGCCCGTCCGGATTGATCCACTTAAATACTGGATTGAAATATCCTGTTTCTGATGTAAAAAATTGTCCTGTCCTATGCGTATGCGGCATTGGAAATCCTGAATCCTTTGTGCGGTCCTTGCGTAGATTGGGGGCTTGGGTCAAAGGAGCGATAAGCTTTGAAGATCATCACGCATATGAGGCCACTGATTTTTCCGAGGTCAGGAGACAGGTTGCTCTGCTGGGAGCGGAGCGGGTTGTGACGACTGAAAAAGATGCGGCCAAGATAAAATCCTTCCTACCCCTGGATCTGGAGATCTGGGTGCTGCAGATTGATGTTGCTTTCCTCGACGATCCCGGGGAGCTTGAACCGCTTTTATTTAAGATGGACAAAGAAAAGAGAGATCCTTCTCCCTTGTTAAGCCATTGAGAATCAGAGCATGAGATATTGATGAAAGACAGGATCGAATACAACGTTGTCCGTTTATTGATTGGCTTCTTTCAGTTTTTTCCTTATCGCTTGAGTACCCGGTTAGGCGTCTTACTTGGAAGCGCTTACTACCTGGTTGATCGGCGGCATAGGGAGATTGCCTTGAAGAACCTTCGCGATGCTTTTAAGGAGGAGAAGAGTGAAAGAGAGGTTAATCAAATCGCCCTGGCTTCGTTTCAAAATATGGGACGTTCCATCGTCGAATTTGCCTGTCTCCCAAAATGGACTGACGCGCAAGTCCGGGAGGGTGTGAAAATAGAAGGGCATGAACATATCCTTGCTGCGCAAAAGCAGGGAAGAGGCATGATTTTGTTATCCGCGCATTTTGGGAACTGGGAATGGATGGCTCTCGGCTTGGCCGCAAGAGGGATTCCGATGCATGTTGTGGCCCGCCGTATGGACAATCCCTATTTTGACCAGATGCTTCAGGAATGGCGGGGACGATTTGGAAATGCGATTTTCAGCAAACAGCAGACGCCGGCAGCGGAGATTGTTGCCCTTCTCAGAAAAAAGGGGACGGTTGGTTTCCTGCTGGATCAGAATACTGCAAGAGATGAAGCGGTCTTCGTCGACTATTTTGGGCGGAAGGCTGCCACTCATAAGGGCTTGGCCGTCCTGGCGCTTCGGACCGGAGCGCCCGTAGTTCCGGTATTTTTTGTTCGGACGAAGGACGGCCCCCGGATTATGGTAGAAAAGGCGCTGGAACTGACGCGGTCCGGCATGCTTAAACGTGATGTTTTTGATGCGACAGCACGCTTTACCCGAAAGATTGAATCGGTTGTACGACGGTATCCGGACCACTGGCTTTGGGTTCACCGGAGGTGGAAGACCCCTCCACCCCACCCTTCCCTGATTAGGGCGGGTATTCAGGTGAATACGGGACATGCACCTCAAACCGGCGCGGAGCGTTAGGTGTCGAATGGAATTTAAGGCCATTTTGTAATGTGGTAGGTTGTGGAAAAGAATCTGTATAAGAAAATTCTGGTCCGAATGCCGAATTGGATCGGCGACGCGGTAATGGCAATACCAACCCTCTCGTCCCTGAGAGCCCGTTTTCGTGAGGCTCAAATTACGCTTCTGGCAAAACCATCTGTTGCCGCGCTCTTTGGATCTCACCCTGACGTGGACCGTATTCTGGTTTATGAAGATGGGGGAAAACACCGGGGGATGATGGGCTTGTGGACGCTGATCTGCGCTCTTCGGAGAGAAGGCTTTGACCTTGCGTTCCTCCTGCAGAATGCCTTCGAGGCGGCGATTATTGCATCGGCGGCTGGCATCCCGGCCCGTGTTGGATATGGAAGTGATGGAAGATCATTCTTGCTGACACAGGCCTTGTCGAAGAAAGGTGCGCCGCATCATCAGCGGGAGGCATATCTTGCCCTAATGAAATTAGTCGATGGCCGAGCCCTTGTGATTCCGCCTTTTCTCGTTGTCACGGAGGAGGAAGGAAGCTTGGCCTCCAAAATACTGGACGCACATGGCATCAGCGAAGAAGAATTCCTGATCGGTATTCACCCCGGGGCGGCCTATGGATCGGCAAAACGCTGGTTGCCTGAGCGTTTCGCTGCAGTGGCCGATCAAGTGGTGGAGCGTTTTCACGCAAAGGCGGTTATTTTTGGGGGACCCCTTGAAACCGATATTGCCGAAGCGGTCCGGGAGGCGATGCTTGCCCCGTCTCTTGTCCTGGCCGGGAAAACAAGCCTAAGGGAGATGATGGCTCTGATGACAAAATGCCGTCTCTTTATCAGCAATGATTCAGGTCCGATGCATGTGGCATCATCTTTGGGTGTCCCCGTGGTTTCGATCTTTGGCCCGACAGACCCGACTCGTACGTCCCCGGGTGGGACGCAGACGCGGATACTACAAAACAAGGTCGATTGTGCGCCCTGCAAGGCGCGGGAATGTCCGATTGATCACCCCTGTATGACAGGTGTTTCTTCTGAGGAGGTCTATCGAGCGGCCATCCGGTCTCTAGAAGGTGCTCAGGGAAAAGCAGGCGCCGTTTTTTTGGATCGGGACGGGACGATCAATGAAGATCCCGGATATATGAGTGATCTGAATCAATTCTCACTCATACCGGGGGTGGCGCCCGGTATCGCGAAATTAAACGCGCAGGGTATTCCAGTTTTTCTGATTACCAATCAATCCGGGGTGGGGCGGGGTTTCTTCCCAGAAGAATTTGTCTGGGAGGCGCACCACCATTTGCAGGATCTTCTGGCGAAGGAAGGGGCTGTGCTGAACGGCATTTACTACTGTCCGCATTCTCCTGAAAAGACAACTTGCCACTGCCGGAAGCCCTCAATGGGGATGATTGAGCGGGCGGTTTTAGAGCATCATGTCGATCTTTCCCGGTCGTACATTGTTGGAGATAAAGCGTCCGATATGGCTATGGCCCGTGAGGGCATAAAAGGCGTTTTGGTCCAGACCGGTGAGGGCCGGGAGGCGCTCAAGGAAATGCGGCAATCGGGGGCACGGCTGGATCATGTTTCCGAAGGTCTGGGAGAGGCTGTTGACTGGATATTGGAAGATCAAAAGGTTGACCGTGAATTCGCTCAGCCACACGCCGTGAGGAGATCATCCGGAGGTGAGTGAATGCCCCCCGAAGGACAGACTGAAAGAGATTGAATTTCAGGAGATTCTGATTATCAAGCCGAGTTCCTTCGGGGATGTTATTCATGCCCTCCCCGCGGTTGGTGCGATTCGGAGACGTTTCAAAAAGGCGAGAATCTCCTGGCTGATCAAGTCTGAATGGGGTCCGATTATTGAGGGCCATTCTTTTATCGATGAGGTGTTGTCGGTTCCTTTTTCGTGGGGTTCACTTCAGGGTATGGTCCATGCCGTTCGGAAGCGGTCTTTTGATCTTGTCGTTGATCTGCAGGGGCTTTTCAGAAGCGCCGTGCTTGGATTCCTTTCAAAGGCGCCTGTTCGGATCGGTCTTGCCAATAGCCGGGAAGGGGCTCCATTTTTCTACACGGATTGTGTATCCGTCCCTCAGGGCGCAATGCATGCCGTCGATCGGTATCGACTTGTTTCGGAGGCCTTGGGTGCGGGTGGCGACCGGATTGACTTTGGAATCGACCCATCGGAAGAGGCCGTATCGTCTGCCGACCAATTGATGGCAGAGGTCGGCTTACCCCAATCGGCGCCGTTTGTATTGGTTCATCCAACGGCCAGATGGGAAAGCAAAAAATGGGATCGGGATCGTTTTGCAAAACTTGGAGACTGGTTGATCGGGGAGAAAAATATACCCTTGTTTTTTGTCGGGAGTTCTGGTGAGCGATCTGAGATTGATCAGATCATCTCTTCCATGAGGCAATCGGCAGAGAACCTTGCCGGGAAGACTTGCCTTGGCACATTGGCGGAGTTGAGTCGACGGGCGTGTTTTTTTGTTTGTAACGATTCCGGTCCGATGCACCTTGCGGCGGCGATGGGGACGCCGATTTTTGCCCTTTTTGGTCCGACCGACCCGAAGAAGGTTGGTCCTTATGGTTCCACGAGCACGGTGATCCGAAAGGGCGTGGATTGTACCGGATGCCGAAGAGGGAGGTGCATGCAAGAGAAAAAATGTATGAAGGCGATTTTAGTGGAAGATGTGATCAGGGAGATCAGCTCGAGGTGGCAGGAGATTAAGGAACCTCTGAATAAGTCATGAATTTTTTTTCAGGGCAATCATGTCCCGTTTCCACGTTGCAAATCTTGAAAATAGCGGGCTATTCTCTGCGATTTGCGCCTTGAAACGAAACATTTTATCTCCTGA
>JBHHXE010000033.1:0-16230 GCA_046756865.1 Nitrospiria bacterium
CCGTTACAGCCGTTACATTTTTCCGGGTCAACCCAAACAGGCATCTACTCCTCCTTATATTCAGTCATCGGTATGATGGCACACAATTTTACTTCTCGTCACCTACTTTGCGTTATACCGATCTCCAGGCACAATCTGCTCATAGGGCCGCGTGATCATTTCGATCCCGCCTGTGAGCGGATCCTTTACTGAATTAACAAACTTCAACCAGTGGGCGTCGTCCCGGTCCGGATAATCGGTCCTGGACTGATAGGTCGGCCACCGGGTTTCCCTTCGGAAAAGAAGATGCTCAACCAGAACCCGGGCCACATCAATGCGGTCAATCACTTCATGGACTTTCATTAACTGATGGAGATCCCCCGCAACAAGATGCTCTACCTCGCCCGGAAGTTTTGCGAGCTGGTTTCGCGCGATTGTCAACATCTTTTCATTCATTTCGTAATGAGTCGAAACCCCGCCGGCATACTCCTCCATAATCTTTTGAAGCCTTGCCTCAAAGTCAGCGGGGCGGATACCATGCCGCACCTGACCATGCCCCCTCAGCGGCTTGAAGGCACGTTCTTCTTCCTCATCGAGTTGATGGTCCTCAACGGAGACCGGATTCATCTTCTCAACATCGCGCCCCATCGCCCGTGCGGCAATGATCCCTTCCGCCCAGCACCCCGAAACAAACTTGAAGGGCGCCCCGCCTGCGACATCCCCGGCAGCATATAGACCTTTTAAGGTTGTCCTCCGATCCTTATCCACCCAGTACCCGGCCTGGCAATGTCCGCCGACAATGTAGGGTTCTGTCGTCTGAACCTCTACCGGTTCTTTCGCAGGATCAATATCATTGGAGAGCCAGTAAAGGACCTGTGAAGGATACATATCCAGGTAGGCCGCCTTTAGATCCCGGACTTTCTCATCGCTCAGGCCCCGGGTATCGAGATAAACCGGGCCGCGCCCTTCTTTAATTTCCTGGACCGGCCCATGTGCTCTGTAAGGGGTTGGAGCACCGTCCCCCCCCAGATCAGCATAGCGCTTTACCATGAACCGCTCACCATCGGAGTTCACCTGAGGGGCTTTGGCCCCGAGCGCAATTGTTCCGGTCGGCGCAATCGCATCCTTTGTACGAATGGCGACATAGCGCATCTCATAGGAGGTCATTTCCGCTCCGGCCCGAATCCCCATAGCATATCCGGCTCCGGTATTATAGGGGGAATACCACGTCTTGTGAGATGCGTCACCGGGATTATTCGGGCGATAGATGCCCGCAGCGCCTCCTGTCGCAATCAAAGTCGCTTTGGCCTGAACAGCATAGAAGGTTCCATTCCGAAGCGAAAACCCGACCGCACCCACAACCCGGTCGTCCTTTTTCAAAAGGTTTGTAACGGTGACCCAGTTATAGACCTTGGCCCCGGCGGACCGTGCCGCCTTCGCGAGAATCGGTTTGAGGGACTCTCCATTAATTTTGATGTTCCAACGACCTCGGGGGATGTAATTTCCGTCATCATCGCATAAGATCGGCAGCCCCCATTTTTCCACCTTCTTCACGCCATACTCAAAGAGTTCCGCCATCGAATGAACAAGGTCTTCCCTTACCAAACCACAGGAATCGGCCCGGACATAGCGGACAAAGCTTTCCGGGGTCTCCCCCTTATTCAGGTAGGCATTTATCGCATTCATCCCTCCCGCAAGACATCCGCTCCGGTCGATATGGGCCTTTTCCAAAATTGTCACCGAGCATTGTGGGTGACGTTCCTTCATCTCCACCGCGGCCATGCACCCTGCCGTTCCACCCCCGATAATCAGGAAATCCGTATGAATTATTTTTCGTTCCATCTCCGCCCTTTTCGTATGGCCCTCTGAATCAGAGCCCCTCAAATATGAAACATCAGGACCTGTTCCTCTTCCCGCGCTCTTTTTCTCTCGCAAAGATCTGCAAAACTTATCGAGTCAAGATGCTCCTTCAACGCGTCATTGACCTCTGCCCAGACCTCCTGAAGGACAAGCGCTTCTATCCTCTTTTTTTCAAATCCGGACGGCAAGCGCTGACGCTTCTCTGATGGTGAGACCGAAACCAGGCTTCCCTCAACAGCCTGTAAGACATCGCCCAGCAGAATCTGATCCGGAGATATTGCAAGGCGGTACCCTCCGCGGGGCCCGCGCACACTTTCAACAAAACCCTCCTTTTTGAGCAGGCTCATGACCTGCTCCAGGAAGCGAAAGGAGATGCCTTCCCTCCGGGCAATTGACTTTACCTGAAGGGGGTCTTCCCCCGGATGGAGGGAAAGGACCAGGATGGCCCTTACAGCATACTCACCCTTTACCGAAAAATTGAACATAAACCCACTATCCCGATAGGAATTATACGATTTATGGCTTTATAGCGGATACCGATCACTCCTGTCAAGACATGATTGCAATCTGGGCAAAATTTCCATAATCTCGGAATTTGACATTTTTATTGAAACCGATTGTTTTTTTTGACATAATGTATTCCATTTTCTGCCAAGAAAGGCCTCTGTGTTGTCAAAACAGGATGAGGAAATCGGGTCCTCATGGGGTTACCCGAAAGCAAACATCTTAAACCGTTTTATTGCAAAATTTATCGACTTTCTAATCGTCGCAGCAATATTCCAGATCCCGCTTGAGATTAGTTTCCTGGCCGCGCTGGCTTATCTATTGATCGCGGACGGGTTCGCGAACGGAAGGAGTCCTGGAAAACAGTTGATTGGCCTTCAAGTGGTTCTACCCGATCCGCTCCGGGGCATATCATTCAAGGAATCGATTATCCGTAATATCCCTCTGGGTGTCGGCTTTCTTTTTTCTCATATTCCAGTCATCGGCTGGCTCCTGGTCTTGCTGATCGTCGGCTTTGAGTCCTTACTCATTATTGGAAACACAAAAGGGTATCGCATTGGAGATGAATTGGCGAAGACGCAGGTGTTGGATCAAATGACCCCTGAGCCTTTAAAGAAGTGATGGCCTGCTGAATCGTTACAACAGAATGGAGAAAGAATGGGACTGACAAACAGCATCTTGGGATGGTTCTCAAACGATCTGGCAATCGATCTGGGAACGGCGAATACGCTCGTCTATCTTCGTGGAAAAGGAATCTCGATTAATGAACCCTCCGTTGTTGCCATCGAACGAAAATCGGGCAAGGTGGTCGCCATCGGAACAGAAGCAAAAAGGATGCTGGGGCGAACGCCCGGGAACATTGTTGCGATTCGTCCGATGAAAGACGGTGTCATCGCCGACTTTGAAATTGCCGAAAAAATGTTAAGCCATTTCATAAAAAGGGCGCACAACCGCAATACCTTTGTCCGTCCGCGTGTCATCATCGGGGTTCCCTCTAAAATAACACAGGTTGAGCAAAGGGCGGTCCGCGACTCGGCTGAGTTGGCCGGTGCCCGGGAGATCTACCTCATTGAGCAGCCGATTGCCGCTGCCATCGGCGCGGGACTCCCCATCGCCGAGCCTTCCGGCAACATGGTTGTAGATATCGGGGGAGGAACGACAGATATCGCCGTCATCTCCCTTGCCGGAATTGTCTACTCCGAATCGGTCAAGACTGCCGGCGATAAAATGGATGAGTCCATTGTCAGCTACATCAAGAGGAAGTACAACCTCCTGATTGGAGAGCACATGGCAGAAATGATCAAGTTTGAAATCGGTTC
Organism: Nitrospiria bacterium; assembly: GCA_046756865.1. GTDB lineage: Bacteria > Nitrospirota > Nitrospiria > SBBL01 > JAADHI01 > DUAG01. The sequence continues at coordinate 3,663 of JBHHXE010000033.1, forward strand.
CGCCTACCCCCTGGATGAAAAGAAAACCTTTATGATCAAAGGAAGAGATCTGATCTCCGGGATACCCAAAACAATGGTCATTGACGACGGAGAAATGCGGGAAGCCCTTGCAGACCCGATCTCTACAATTATCAACGCCATCAAGGTCGCCCTGGAAAACACCCCTCCCGAGCTGGCGGGAGATATCATCGACCGGGGTATTGTGCTTGCCGGCGGAGGCTCGCTTCTGAGAGGCCTGGACATCCGCATCCGTGAAGAGACAAACCTTCCCATTATAACCGTTGATAATCCCTTAACCACGGTCGTCCTTGGAACAGGAAAGGCCCTGGATCAACTCAGCCTGCTTCGAAAGATCTCCCTCGCATCTCAATCGCAACTATGACCTGTCAATGGAGTGACCACCCCGTGATCTCAGGGTAAGGGCAGCATATGATCCGTCGGGTCAACATATATAAACGCTTTCTCTATCTCTTTCTCATCCTCAGCATTGTCATCGCGCTGCTCTCACCCGATTTTCAAAGAAAACCGGTCTCGTGGCTGGGCGCGACCGTTGGAAGCGTTGTCTATGCTCTCCAAGAAGGGACCTATGCCCTGACCACCGGCATCAGCAGTATCTGGAATGGCTATTTTTACCTCACGAATGTCGCAAAAGAGAATGAGCAACTCCACAAGACCATTGAACAGCTAAAAGGCGAAATGCACACACTCAAAGAAAAAGCGATCCTGGCAGATCGACTTCAGTCTTTCCTCGAATACAAAAACGAATCGCAGGCGACGCTCATTTTGTCAACGGTCATCGGCCGGAAATCGAGCCATTGGCATGAAACAATCATCATCGATAAAGGAACAGATGCAGGCGTCAGCAAGGACATGGGCGTGATGACACCACAGGGCGTTGTCGGAAAGGTAATCAAGGCTTGGCCCGCGTATGCCCAGATTCTCCTGATGACTGACCGGAACAGCGGGATCGCGGCAATGATACAGCGTACCCGGGACGAGGGCGTCGTCCAGGGGACTGAAGAAGGCGGAGTCCGCTTAAGTTATCTTCCCCAGTTTTCTGAAGCCAGGGTCGGCGATGTGCTGCTCACCTCCGGACTCGAGGGAAGCTTTACAAAGGGGCTCAAGATCGGGACCATCGAAAGCGTGAATAAAAAAGAGGAACAACAAATCTTCCTCCAAGTCAAAGTCACGCCCGAAGTCAGCCTGGACCACCTGGAAGAGGTTTTCATCGTCAGGCAGAAGACGGCGCCGTTTTCTTCAAATGGACCAGAATGAAGGCAGTGAGCAAATAAAACTTTCACTTCGTACCATCGCTCTGTGTGATAGGATAGTACAGAGATCATGGCTTGATTCCGGCTTACGGCTTTTTTCGCGCTTCCATAAGGCAGGTGCTTTTTGAAGTGGTTTACTCGTATCACCGTCTTTTTGTTTTTTATCCCGGTTCAAACCCTCCTTCTGGAACCTCTCAAGATAGGGGGCGTAAAACCTGACCTGGCCCTTTTACTTGCGTTCGCACACGGATGGGCCTTTGGAGAAATGAACGGTCTTTTCTGGGGTCTGGCACTTGGGGGTCTTCTGGACCTTTTTTCGGTCGGGTTTCTGGGTGTCAACTTTGTCATGAAGGGGATGATCGGGCTTTTCGCGGGCGTCTTTGGAAAAACCCTTATCAATCTACCCATCTGGGGAAACGGCCTGATTATCTTCGCCCTTTCTCACCTCCATGATTTGATCGGCACCTTCCTCCTGAGCGGTGACGGGGGGAGCGGGTTTACATTGGAAATCATGGCCAGGATTTTTATAAGAGCACTTTACAATGGTTTGCTGGCCACTGGGCTATTTTACATTTTTTTGAGATTAAAAACCCGAGGAGGGATGTCAAAATATGCGGGCGCCTCATCTTCCCCAGGTTGACAACCGGGGTTTTCAAATCAGGGTCAGCTTGTTCTTCGGCCTCATCGCCATCGGCCTTTTCCTTCTTCTCCTGAGAGCCTGGTATCTGCAGATTGTCCAGGGAGACTACTACCTGGAGCTATCTGAAAATAACCGCCTTCGTGTTATTGAAACACCGCCGCCCAGGGGACGTATCTATGATCGTCACGGATCTGTCCTGGTAAATAATCCCCCCAGCAACAACCTCTATGTGGTCATGGGTGATATGCCCGAACCGGAAGAGATCATTCCCCGGCTCTCCAGGATGATCGGAATGCCTCCTGATGAAATAGCAGACCGTTTTAAGACGAACAAAAGAGACCCCTTCCTCCCCATTAAAATCAAGGAAGACCTGACAATGAAGGAAGTCGCCCTGATAGAAGGACACAGGCTGGATCTTCCAGGGGTCAATATTCAGTCGGAATTTAAACGGGAAGCCGTTTATGGCACTTTGGCTGCCCATCTTATTGGATATGTCGGAGAGGTGACACAAAAACAACTTGCCTCAGGAAAATACAAGGACGCAAGGGGGGGAAGCATCATCGGTCAATACGGTATTGAGCAGAGCCATGATACGACCCTTCGGGGAACACGTGGTCGGAAAAGGATTGAAGTCGATGCCCTGGGACATGAAAGAAGTGTTCTCAAAATCACCCCGCCTCTGCAGGGGGACGACCTCTTTTTAACCCTGGACCTCAACGTTCAGAGAACCGCCGAGGAGGCTCTCGCCCAGCGCCCGGGAGCCATCGTGGCGATGGATCCCAACAATGGAGAAATCCTGGCCATGGTCAGCCATCCGCCCTTTAATCCAAATATGATCTCTAAAGGGATCTCGTCCAAGGCATGGAAAGCGCTTCTTGAGGATGATAACCGCCCCCTGACCAACCGGGTCATCCATGGCCAGTATCCCCCGGGGTCTGTCTATAAAATTGTCATGGGAACGGCCATCCTGGAATCCAGGATGGCATCCGCCGGGGATGAAATCGCCTGCAAAGGCTTTGTCCGGTTTGCAGGACGCACCTACAGAGACTGGAAGTGGAACGGCCACGGACAGGTCAACCTGCATCGCTCCCTGGTAGAGTCCTGCGATGTCTATTATTATGAGATGGGCGCGAAACTCGGGGTGGATACCATTTCCCAGTTTTCCTACATCTTTGGACTGGGAAGGCCCACCGGAATCGGCCTGGCTTATGAAAAAAGGGGATTAATCCCGACCTCCGAATGGAAAAAACGTGTTTATAAGGAGGCCTGGTTCCCGGGAGAAACCCTCTCTGTTTCAATCGGACAGGGCTTCGTTCTGACAACACCCATTCAGCTTGCCTCGATGATCAGCGCAGTCGCCGCAGATGGGGTTATATATCCCCCCCAGCTATTGAAGAAGATCAGAAGACATTCCACACAATCTGTCGAGAAGTTGCCTTCCGTTAAAGGAAGGCAACTTCCAATAGCTTCAAAAACCATTCGGGCAATCCAAAGCGCTCTCGTTGGGGTTGTCGCTGATCCGAAAGGAACTGCGACCCGGTCCCGGTCGGAAAAGGTTTCGATAGGAGGAAAAACAGGAACCGCGCAGGTCGTCGCAAGACCAGAAGACGATAAAGAACTCCCTGATCACCTTAATGACCATGCCTGGTTTGTAGCCTATGCCCCTGTCGAAGACCCCAAAATTGCTGTGGTTGTTCTGGTAGAAAATGGCGGACACGGCGGTGCCGAGGCTGCCCCCTTGGCCAAGACCGTTATTGAGGCCTATCTACACGACCCGGAGGCACCCGCCACGACTGAAGAAGCCGGCATGGATCTTGTTTTGGAAAGCGGGACGGAAATAATGGAGCCCAGACGTGAGCGATCGTAGAATCATTGCCGGTTATGACTGGCTTTTCTTTATTGTTCTCTTCATTATCCTCAGTTTGGGTGTGTTGTCCATATACAGTGTGACCTACCTGAATGAAACAAACGCTACGGGCAGAACGCCTCTATATATGAAACAGATCTATTGGATTATTATCGGATGGGTCGCATTTCTGATCATGGCCTGGATCGATTACCACGAGATCATACGCTTCGCCTACCCGATCTATGTTGGAACCGTGATCATGCTGGGCCTGGTACCCTTTATCGGGCGCGTTGGTATGGGGGCGCAACGTTGGATTCAGATCGGGTCTTTTTCATTCCAGCCGTCAGAAATTGCGAAGATCAGCATCCTGCTTGCCCTGGCAAAATACTTTTCCGATTACTATCCCAAAAAGGGGCTCAACCTCAAGGAGCTTCTGGTTCCGGCAGGCCTTCTCCTTGTACCGATGGTCCTTATCTTAAAACAGCCCGACCTCGGAACCGCGCTCTCCATCTCCTCTATTTTTTTCAGTATGCTCTTTGTTGTCGGGCTCAGATCGAAGCTCTTGATCAATTTTGCACTGTTGTCGGCGATGCTGTCTCCCTTTATCGGCCAAATTGTCTGGGATAACTTGAAAGACTATCAAAAAAAGCGCCTTTTAACCTTTATGAATCCGTCAAATGATCCGACAGGAACCGGGTACCAGATCATTCAATCCAAGATTGCAATCGGTTCGGGAGGAATTTCCGGAAAGGGCCTTTTTGGCGGCACACAAAGCCAATTGCACTTTCTTCCAGAAAGGCATACCGACTTCATTTTTTCCGTATTTGCTGAACAATGGGGCTTTCTGGGGATTTTATTTTTGTTTCTCCTCTTCCTCTTCCTTTTTTTCTGGACCGTTGAGGTCGCGACAAGGTCCAGAGATATTCTGGGGTCCATGATCGTCGTCGGAGCAATCGGCTTAATCTCTTTTTATTTTCTGGTCAACATCGGCATGACGCTCGGCGTTATGCCGGTTGTAGGCGTACCTCTCCCCCTTTTCAGCTACGGCGGGACAGCGATGGTTTCCACCATGGGTTTGCTGGGACTTCTTTTAAATGTTAAATTGAGACGGTTTATGCTATTTTACTGATCTATGTCCGTTCTCTGTATTGGGATTTATTTCTAACATATCGTAGCAACAGTCAAGTCATCTGAAAGACAAGGCTTTTGGCCGATAACGCCGTATTTCAGGCGAATCGGCGGTTGGAGTAAAGGGAAGGGGATCGATGTCTCTTGAGATAATTATCAGCGCCGCCCGTGAAGAAACACGGGTCGCCTTGCTCGAAAACAAGGTCCTGACGGAGATCTATTTTGATCGGAAACGGGACCGGCGGATCATGGGAAACGTCTATAAGGGGAAAGTGGTCAAAGTCCTGCCTGGGATGCAGGCCGCCTTTGTCGACATCGCAACCGAAAAAGCGGCCTTTCTTTATGTTTCTGATGTCATGCCCACCCATACAAACACACCCGAGCAGACAAACGAAGCAGAAAATAAGGCCGATCTTACTGATGAGGAAAGCCTCGAACTCGAAGAAGAGGCGGAGGATCCGATTCCTGTTGTCACCCGTTCAAAGCGAGGAACGACACAATCCATAGAAGAACTCCTCAAAGAAGGACAGGAAATTGTTGTTCAGGTCTCGAAGGAGCCAATCGGCACAAAAGGTCCCCGGGTCACGACCTATGTTTCGCTCCCCGGACGCTACCTGGTCTACATGCCCACGGTCAATCATATCGGCATTTCAAGGCGTATCGCAAAAGAAGAAGAACGACAACGCTTGAAGGACATGGTACTCAGGCTGCGAAAGCCGGGCTCAGGCTATATCGCCCGGACCGTGAGTGAAGGGATCACAGAAGAAGAGTTCAAACAAGACATCGACTTTCTGGAGGTCGTCTGGCAAAATATTCTCAAGAAAAAAGCCAAGTTGTCGGCCCCGGCAATGCTCCACACTGATCTTGACCTTATTTTCAGAACGGTCCGTGATCTTTTTACGGAAAAAGTCGGTCGACTTGTGATCGACTCCAAGCGCGATTACGGCAATATTCGTGAATTTGTCGGAACCTATCTCCCCAGCCATCTCTCCCGCGTTGAGTTCTGGAATAAAGACGAGGCAATCTTTGACGCCTACGGGCTCGAGATGGAAATCTCCAAGGCGAAAAACCGACGTGTCTGGCTGAAATCCGGAGGATATATCGTGATAGACCGGACAGAGGCCCTTACGGTTATCGACGTCAACACCGGGCGTTATGTCGGGAAAAGGGATCTCGAGGAAACCATCTTCAAGACCAACCTCGAAGCCGTTAAAGAAATCGCGTATCAAATGCGTCTACGCAACATCGGCGGGATCATTATTATTGACCTGATCGACATGGAGAAGGACCGGAATCGGGATAAGGTCTTCAGCGCCCTCCAGGATGCTGTCTCAAATGATAAGGCCCGAATGCACCTGCTGAAAATTTCAGACCTCGGCCTGGTTCAAATATCCAGGGAAAGGACGCGGGAAGATCTGATCCGGGTGCTCTGCGACCCCTGTACCTACTGCGAAGGCCGGGGCTACACCAAATCGCCGATCACTATGTGTCATGAGCTCTTCCGGGAAATCCGTCGCATAGGGTCATCGCCCCGAGACAAAAAGATTATTATCGGTGTCCATCCCGCCGTCGCCAATCTCCTTTACGACGATGAACGTCAAGGTGTAGAAGCCCTGGAACGGGAATATAAGAAGAAGATTATCGTCAAAGCCGATTCAAACCTGCACCTCGAACAATATGATATTGTGATGCTTTAGCTTTTTGCACCTAAGCGCTTCCCTCCCCAGAAGACGGTTATTCCCTTCGTTCTCCTTGACAAAGAGACAGAATTTATATTAATTTTCCCCCTCAATAACCGGAGCGGAGGAGCGCAAGCTCTTGAGAAGGTACTGAAAAGAGATGATTGAAGTTTCACACCTGAGCAAGCGGTATGGTGACATCGTAGCCATTGACGATGTCACCTTTTCAGTCGATCGCGGTGAAATCCTGGCTTTTCTCGGTCCAAATGGCGCGGGAAAAACAACCACCATGCGCATCCTGACCTGCTTTATGCCTGCGACAAGCGGAACAGCTTCCGTTGCCGGGTTTGACATCTTCGAAGCCCCCATGGAGATCAAACGGCGGATCGGCTACCTCCCGGAAAATCCCCCTGTTTATTTGGAAATGACGGTTGTTGAGTATCTCCGCTTTGTCGCAAAGATCAAAGGACTTTCCGGAAGAAAGATTAACACCGGACTCAATTCGGCCCTGGAAAAATGTGCCTTGGGCCATGTTTCTGGCCGGCTCGTCGGAAATCTTTCTCGTGGTTACCGCCAGCGGGTCGGTCTGGCCCAAGCCCTGATCCATAATCCTGACGTTCTCATCCTGGATGAACCGACGGTGGGCCTTGATCCGAAGCAGATTATTGAAATCCGCGAATTGATCAAAGATCTGGCTGGGGAACACACCATTATCCTATCAACCCATATTCTGCCTGAAGCAACCGCCGTCTCTCAAAAGGTGGTTATCATCAACCGTGGAAAGATCGTGGCGGTCGATTCCCAGGAGCGGCTCTCCGCTCAGGTCAGAAAATCAGAGAAGGTCTCTTTCCGTGTCCGAAGGAAAGCAAGCCTAAACCCTGAGAAAATCCTGGCTATTCCTGGGGTACATCAGCTCATTCCCCAGGAAGCGGATGAGGGGGAGGGGGCATATATCGTTGAATCCGATGTCGGCCGTGATATTCGCGAAGACCTTTCCAGGACCATTGTCACAAACGAATGGGGGCTCCTGGAAATGAAACCCCTTGTTCTAAGTCTGGAGGAGGTCTTCCTTGAGTTGACGACACAGGAGAAAGACGTGGAAGCAGCCAGCTTAATGGTGTCCCCGGATCAGGCCGCGGAGGGAAATCAATGAGGAATATCCTGACCCTGGCCGGAAAAGAGATCCAGCTTTACTTCATCTCCCCGATTGCTTATGTCGTGGCGGCGGTCTTTCTGGCTGTCTCGGATTTCATCTTCTATAGTCAGGTGCAATTCTATTCGGGCTTTTCATTGCAAGCAAGGCAAATGCAGGGAAATCTTCCTCAGTTGAACATCCATGACGCGGTCTTTCGGCCTACTTTTCTCAACATGAGCGTCATCCTCCTCCTGATTATGCCCTTGCTTACAATGCGGCTCTTTGCCGAAGAAAAAAAAGGACACACCTCAGAACTCCTGATGACCTCTCCACTCCGTATTACGGAGATTGTTCTGGGGAAGTTTTTAGCGGCCTGGGGAGTCTATCTCCTCCTTCTCGTGATGACCCTGCATATGCCCTTGATCCTCTCGATCGTGACAGACGTATCCTGGAAACCGCTCTTTACGAGTTATCTGGGGCTCTTTTTGATGGGAGGCGTCTTCCTCTCGATGGGACTTTTTGCTTCTGCCCTGACGGAAAACCAGATTATCGCTGCGGTGATCTCCTTCGGCATCCTCATCGGACTCTGGCTCATCGGCGTCTCCGCGCACAACACAGGAGCAACCTCGTTGGGGCAGGCCGCAAATTATCTCTCGATGATGGATCATCTCGATAATTTTGTAAAGGGACTCATCAGCACAAAAGACTTGTGTTACTTTATCTCGATGGCCGTCTTTGGTCTCTTTTTAACCCACCGTGTTGTGGAGTCACAGCGTTGGAAGTAAGGAAAACCATTCCCGCAATTGTTGGTTTCGCCGGAGTCCTCTTCGGTTTGGCAGGTTTATTTGTCTACCTCATCTGGGGAAAACCCGTCTGGCTTTACACCACCCTTGAACTCCTGGCTGTGTTGCATCTCTCTGTCTTTCTGGTCACCCACTTTGAAATGCTGAAAGATTTTTCAACCCGCCGATCGACAAAATTCGGAACAAACAGCGCCTTAATGATCATCCTTTTCGTTGCCATCCTCTCCATCATTAACTTTATCTTTGCCCGTCATGAAGTCCGTATCGACCTTTCCGACATGGGTGTCTTCTCACTCTCTCCTCAGACAGAAAACATCCTGAAAAACCTGGAGAAAGAGGTTAAGATTACGGCATTTTTTGCCGAACAGAGCAAGGTAAAAGGTCGCGCAAATGACCTTTTTGACAACTATCGGAAGCAGACCAACAAGGTCAAACTTGACATCATTGACCCCGACAAAAAACCGGCGATAGCAAAACAATACGGCATCACTGAATACGATACGGTTGTCCTCGAGTCCGGTGACCAATCAGCTACGGCACGGGCGATTACCGAGGAAGCCCTCACATCAGCCTTGATCCGGGTCAGCAGGGGAACCCGGAAAAATATCTACTTTGTCGAGGGCCACGGGGAAAATTCCATCGACGATACAGATCGCGATGGATATTCCTTCCTGAAGGAGACTTTGGAGAAGCAGGGATTTGGCGTGAAGAAGCTCCACCTCCTGTCCGCGAAAGAGGTTCCGAAAGATGCGGATGTAGTCGTCCTTGCCGGAGCTCAACGCCCTTTAGCGGATGAAGAAAAGAACGCGCTGAACGATTACCTCGGAAAAGGAGGACGTCTTTTTCTCTTGATCGACCCAATGGTTAAGGCAAATCTCGGCCCCTTCCTCTCAAAGTGGGGGATCATTCTTGAAGAGGATATTATTCTGGATGCGACCTCCGGACTCGGCGGCGCCATCCCGATCGTCAATCCAGGCAGCTACCCGCCACACAAGATCACCCAACAGTTTAATCTGGCCACCTATTACCCCCTGACACGCTCCGTCTCATTCGACCCCTCCAAAAACGAGCAGTTTCTTTTTGAGCCCATTATTCAAACCGGGCAAGACAGCTGGGCGACAAAACACCTGGAAGGCGATCTCTCTATTGAGCCGGGGCGAGACAGGAAAGGACCGATCACCATCGGAGGGGTAATTTCGGATAAGAAAGCAAGCCCTCTGGAAGCCCTCCTCAACCAGGATAATCCGGATAAAAATGAATTCCGCCTGGTCGTCATCGGCGACGCCGGTTTCGGGACGAACAACCACGTCAGGGCCATGGGAAACGGCGATATCTTCCAGAATGTGGTCAGCTGGCTGGCTGAAGAAGAAGACCTGGTCTCCATCCGCCCCCAGGAAGTTGTAACCAGCACCCTTGTTTTAAGCCCGGACCAGATCAACATGATCCTTTATGTGTCCGTGCTAATCATCCCTTCCGGCGTCCTCATGATCGGCCTCTTTGTCTGGCGGGGGAGGCGTCAGTTGTGAGGTTCAAGGCAACTGTGATCCTCTCCACCGTCCTCATCCTCCTTGGAGGATACCTCCTGATCATCGAACTCCCCAGAGAAGAAAAACTTAAAGCGGCCAAGCAGGCATCAGAACGGCTCTTTTCCTTTACAAACCTTGAGATTACAAGAATCCGGATTGAGAGCCGGAAAGGGACCTTTGAACTGGAGTACTTCCCCGAACACCCGGAATCCCCCTGGAGAATATTCACACCGGTCCCAACCATTGCCGATCAGGAGACCGCGTCAAGGTTGGCCGCACTTCTGGAAAACTTGCGCTCAAACCGGCTGATAGAAGAAAATCCGGACAACTTAATAGATTTCGGTCTTGATCCTCCTGCCTTCACCGTCATTGTCACCTATAACCAAACCAATACAGAAGTCATTGAAGTGGGTATCGAAAATCTAACCGGAAGCGATGTCTACGTGCGGCAGGGACTTGGAACGGCCGTCTACCTTGTCCCGGCCGGCATCAAAAGTTTTCTCAATAAAGATTTAAACGCTTGGAGGCAAAAGGAAGTCTTCCCCGCTGCCTCCTATGATATCAAGAAGATTCAAATCCAATCTTCCCGGGGCCGGATTCAGGTCATGCGGCAGGGAGAAGACTGGACCTTTCAGATTGAACCGCCCGCAGGAAGTGACCGCAAAACGATTTCAGGCAGGGGCGACGCGGGAGAAATCTCCAATCTGCTCGGAAGCCTCATCAACTTACGCGGAGACGGTTTTATCGACAAGCAAAAAGCAGCGGTGAAGCAAAACCTCGGGACCCCTATCCTGAGCCTGAAGCTGGGCGTCAGCAAGGTGGAGCGGGACAGCGCCTTTTACCGAACAGAGAATGATCCCGGAGTAGTCTATGTTGTCACAAAGGACTTTGCCCCGATCTATCAGATTTCCGAGAAGAGTTTTCAGGCAATTGACCAAGCCTTTTCCGTCTTCCGCAATAAAAGGCTCCTCTCCCTTGCGACACCGGAAGAGATCGAAGAAATCGAAATAAGCCGACAGGGCAAACAGCTCCACCTGAAGAAAAGGGAAGGAAGCTGGTGGATGGAGACTCCCACCTCAAGAAAGGTGGAAACCCCTGAAACAATCTCCCGCCTCCTCACCGACCTCTACTACCTTCAGGCTGAAGCTTTCCTTGATGAAACCGACCTCAAATCACCCGGGACCGGCCTTAGCCGTCCCGGTATTTCCATACAAATCAAAGGAAAGGGCGGACATTCTCTGGGCAAGGTCGATTTTGGAAAAATAGAGGGCGGTATAATCCACGCCCGTAGTTCTCATCACGCCTCAGTCTTATTAGTAGACAAAAGAGAACTCGACCGTCTCCCCGAAGAAACAGAGCTCTTTCCCCCTCCGGCGGCCGCTTCTGGTGACGCCTCTTAGGACAAATCCGTAAGGGAAACCTTAGCCGACCAAACGATATAAGCCTTCAGACCAACAACCTTGAGGCCCCCACACCCAGACTCTGCTTCCCCCCAGGATCAGCGATTGATCCCGGGGTAAAGCGCATAAGTTGTCTAAAAGACAAGGCCAGAGGCCGTAAGGGCGACGGAGGCGTACTCACCCCTACGGTGAGGAGACCTTTGGCCGATAACGCAGTCTTTTCAGGCGAATCGGCGGTTTCTCATTCCGCAATCGCGGAATGAGGGTTCCCCAAATTCCTTGACAATCAAGGCCTTTATTTGTTAGGTTTTGAGATTCTCGAAAGTGATAAAAGGATCAACGCTGAATGCAGATCAAGGTCAACGGAAAACCGGAAGAGACACAGGAAAATACCCTTTTGGACCTCCTCAAGTCAAAAGATATTGAGCCGCGCATGGTTTCCGTCGAATTAAATTCAAAGATGCTCAATCGGTCCAGCCTGGAACAAACCCCCATTCATGAAGGAGACGAGATAGAATTTCTCTACTTCATGGGAGGGGGATCAATCTGTTTCTGAGAACCCATACTCTGAGAATAGCATGAAACCACCCTCTATCATCACCGATCTCATCGGTAAAACCCCCATGGTTCAACTGAAGACGTTTTCAGATAACGATGGGGCCGATATTTTTGCCAAGGTCGAATATTTTAATCCGGGTGGGAGCGTGAAGGACCGGATCTGCCTGAGCATGATCCTAGCGGCCGAAAAAGAAGGCCGCTTAATAGCTGGGGCCACGCTGGTTGAGCCCACAAGCGGAAATACCGGAATCGGCCTCGCAATGGTGGCCGCCGTTCGGGGCTATAAATTGATTCTGGTCATGCCCGAATCTATGAGCATGGAACGGGCCAGCCTTCTCTCCTCCTACGGGGCGCAACTGGTTCTGACCCCGGCATGGGAAGGCATGCGGGGTGCGATTAAAGAGGCAGAAAATATTCTTGAGCAAAACAAAGGCTATTTCATGCCGGGGCAATTTTCAAATCCGGCCAACCCGGAAGCTCACCGGAAAACGACGGGGCCGGAAATCATGGAAGAGATGGAAGGGAAGGTTGATGCCTTTGTCGTCGGCGTAGGAACAGGTGGAACAATCACCGGCGTGG
>JBHHXE010000034.1:0-15977 GCA_046756865.1 Nitrospiria bacterium
AAACGGGACATGATTGCCCTGAAAAAACAATTCATGACTTATTCAGAGCTTCCTTGAGTCAACGCAAGATTGACAACTCCCCGCCCTTAGTTATAAGATGGTGGTCACTTTTAGGGAGGGATAGTTGTCACCTGAAAAAGATCTAAAAAACATTTTAGACAAACTTCAATATGCCGACAGCGCCCAGGTCCAGAAGCAGATTGTTGACCAGACGCTCAGGTTAAAATCCGCATGGGGCAGATCAAAAGGAAACTGGTCGTCATGAGCGGAAAGGGAGGGGTTGGAAAAAGCATGACGACAACCAACCTTTCCCTCGCCTTCGCCCGCCTGGGTCATCGCGTCGGGGTTCTGGATGTCGACCTTAATGGTCCCTGCATCCCAAAAATGTTGGGAATGAAGGGACGCTTTGAAATCACCCCGGACGGAGCAGTTCCCCCTACCGGGCCAAAGGGCATAAAAGTCGCCTCAATGGATTTTTTCCTGAAGGAAGAAAATACCTCCGTGCAGTGGAAAGGCCCCATGGAACTCTCTCCCGTCTGGCTCGGCCTGATGGAGATGAATGTCATCCGGGAGTTTCTTGCCGACATTCTCTGGAAGGATGTTGACTATCTTTTCGCAGATCTCCCTCCCGGCGCAGCGGCAGACAAACCACCTGTGATTGCCGGATTCATCCCTGAACTTGACGGCGCCATTGTCGTAACCACCCCGTCCGATGTCGCCATGACGGTCGTAAAAAAGTCGATTGGTTATGCACGCGATGTCGGAATCCCGATTATCGGGCTTGTTGAAAATATGAGCGGAGCCCTCTGTCCCAAATGTGATGAGGCTGTCCCTTTTTTTGATGGAGGGTGTGAGGATCTCTGTGAGGAACTCAATGTCCCCTTGTTGGGGAAGGTTCCCTTTGACGCGCAACTTGCCAAGGCCTGTGACCATGGCACACCTCTTCCGGAGGAACATCGGATCACAAAGTATTTTGATGATATTGCAGAGAAGATACAGGAATTCCTGGAAACAAAGAAAATCCTGGCAGAAAAATCGTTACGGAGGAGCAAATGAAATTTGTTTGTATGAAATGTGAAAGCTTTATGGGATTTGAAAAGGTTCAGACCCCCGGAGAACAATCGCTTGGCGTCACCTTTGGTTGTCCCACTTGTGGGCTAAAGGTTGCAATGGTCACCAATCCGGGAGAAACTGCGATGGTTCAGGCCCTGGGAGTAAAACTTGGAGGGAGAACAGACCCGGCCAAACCGATGGAATTAACCCGTGAGAGCCTCAAGGAAGCGCCTGAAACCGTGACGCGTCCTGAGGTCCCTTCGGCGACCGCGCAACAGGAGATGTTGAAAGCAGAAACAGCGAAGGCTGAAAATGCAGAAGCCGGCGGCTGTCCATTTTCAAGTATGGTTTCCCAGATGCAGGGAGGCGCAACCGCAACCCCTTCCGATGAAAAACAGACGGAAATCACTTGGGCACCGGAAGCACTGGATCGCCTTGAAAAGGTCCCTTCTTTTATGCGCCCGATGATCCAGATGGGGGTTGATAGCTATGCGCGAAAAAATAGCATCTCCACTGTTACACCGGAAGTGATGGACGCGTCCAAGAATGATCCTGGAGATCTCAGCTGGTCCAAAGAGGCCGAGAGCCGTCTGGACAATATCCCCTCCTTTGTCCGTCCTATGGCGAAGAAAGAAATCGAGCGTATCGCAAAAGAACGGGGAGAAACGGTCATTTCAGAAGCGCTCATGGAAGAAAGCAAAGAAAAATTCATGGGAATGGGGTATTAGAGGAACCTCTTGATCAAGTCATGAATTGTTTTTTCAAGGCAAAAATGCTCAGCTTCTACGTTCCAAATTTTGAAAATAGCAGGCTATTCTCTGCAATTTGCGCCTTGAATCTGAAAATTTTATCTCTTGAAAAATTCAACCCAGACTTAATCAGAGGTTCCTAGAGGCACCCCTGTCAGGAATGTCCATGGATGCACAGACCTTTATTAAGGAACTTGAACAGGAAATCCTTCACCATGAAGCCGTTCACCACCCCTTTTTAAAGCGTTTTGCGACCGAAAAATTGAGCCTCGCTCAGATTCAGACCTTCGGACTTCAGCACTATCAGCTCGTCAGGATCTTCGTCAACTACATGACGAACCTCATCCCCAAGATACCCGGGAAAGAAGCGCTGGAACATTTCAGGACCGTTTTTGAAGATGAATTCGGGCAGCATACGATCTTCAGAAGCCATCCCGCCCTCTATCGAAATTTTCTGAAAGCGCTTGGCTTGGGAGATGAGGCCTGGGGAAAGGTCGAACACCTACCCGAAACCGTGGCCTATATCGAGGGGCATATGCACCTGACGAGGGATGAAGATTTTCTCATTGGTCTGGGCGTGGTCGGCCCGGGTCATGAATTTTCAATCCCAACCATGTTTGAATATCTGATCTCCGGGTTCAAAAATAATACCGATCTTACAGAAGAACAATTCGAGTATTTTTCCTTCCACATTGTTCAGGACAAAGAACACGCCGTCGTCTTCAATGACCTGATTGCCCGCTATGTTGAAACAAAAGAGGCACAGGACAGACTCCGCGAAGGAACCCTGCGTTCTCTCTCCTACAGGAACAGCTTCTGGAGTGGACTCGAAAAATCTGTCTTCGGTTAAGTTGCCGTTCTTGCACATCATCTTCAGGCCAACTTTGACCCATTTTCAATCTATAAGTTCTCAATATCGCGCTGTTATTTCTCGAATTTCTCTCAACCAGATCGACCAAATCTGAGCGCAATAAATAGCAACTTGGCTTTAGTACAAGCCTTAAAAATCCTGAGAGAGAATCTTAATGAATGACGGGGATGATCTTTCCCAGCAGAACGGGGTGACTTGCGCCTGTTACGGCGGGGATGTTCGTCGGCTGGCGGTGCCATGTCTGATAGGCCAACACGGCGAAGGTCATCGCTTCAATCGCCCGGCTTTCATGGCCGACTGCCTCAAAGGTCTTGACGGATACCGGGGAAAGGGCTTTCTGGAGTCCTTCCATGAGGACGGGGTTATAAGCCCCTCCCCCTCCGACGATTACCTCGTTGAGCGGTCCGGCCTTTAAGATAAAACGCCGAATATTGTCCGAGATGGCAGAAACAGTAAAGGCCGTGACCGTTGCGACGAGATCGGCCCTTTCAATCTTGCGTTTATTTCCTGATTTAAGAATTTTTTCAACAAAGGAAGCTCCGAACACCTCTCGGCCCGTACTTTTTGGTGGATGCTTTTTAATAAAAGGGTGACGCATCAGCTCAGACAACAGCTTTGGCTGGATCTTTCCCTTCCGGGCCCAAAGTCCATCCCGATCTATACTCCGACGATTTTGGGTCAATTGGCTTACAAGACCGTCAATCAGCATATTTCCCGGCCCCATATCAAAAGCCACCGTCTCCTCCATCCCCGCATCGGCCTTCAGGTAGGTGACATTACTGATTCCCCCGATATTGATAATGGCAAGAGATTTTCGACGGCCTCCAAAGAGAAGGTAGTGAAGGTAAGGTGTTAGCGGCGCCCCCTCTCCCCCTGCGGCCATATCCTGCGGCCTGAAATCCGCTACGGTCGGGATACCCGTCCTCTCTGCAATGATTGCCGGTTCACCGATCTGCAAGGTGGAGCGGACCTGCCATTTTCCTTCTTTTTTTGGGTTTGGAAGATGCTGAACGGTCTGTCCATGCGAGCCAATCAGGTCGATATCCGACAAGGAGACATCCGCCCCCCTCGCCAGCTGAATCACCGCATCTGCAAAACATTCCCCGATGGTCGCATTCAGATGACAGAGCAGCGCCACCGGGAAAGGATGACCGGAAGCCAGACCAATCAGCCTTTTTTGAATCGATCCGGAATAGGGATAGACATTGAAGGCCAGCAGTTTAATCTGTAAGCGGCTCCGCCGGCGCTGTATATCAACAAGGGCCACGTCCACGCCATCCGTGGAGGTCCCTGACATTAATCCAATCACTTTCACAGCCGACTTTACTCCATCGTTTTCTGATTCCACCTGAAAGAGTGCTATCCCTTCCGAAGAAAGGATATAATCGCAAGGACAAACACAATGCAGAGGACCGGGGCTAAGAAGGCCGAGAGATGCATCAGGTCAGGCACCTGGGAAATGATCATGGAAAGTCCACCTTCGTGTAGGGAGCCTGTTGGGAAAACGGAATTGTCAAACAGGCTCCTGCCCCTATTTTGTGTTCAGGAGGATCTCAATCTCTGCGCGGGATCGTAATCCTGACAGATATTCTCTCTTCTTCTCTGCTTCCTTCTGATCAGCCAGTATTTTTTGAATTTGACTGGAAACCGCTTCCAGTTTTTTTCCGGAGTACCTCTGTTTGTGGTCCAGGTAATACTGTTCAATCGCCTTGGGACTGATAAAGACAAAGGCCTTTATCCTTTCGTCCATAAGACGCTCCACCCAAAGGTATTCCCGAATTTCTTCTTTCAGATCTTTCAGTTGAAATCCGGTTTGACGCATTGCCTTTTGGAAAACCTGATTGTCCGGAAACCGGCGTCGAACCAACTCCAGCCGGGAAGCGACCTCCTCTTCAGTCGGCCCCTCCAGAACAAATCGACGCGCTTCAGATTGAAGAATTTTTTGGTGGATGAGGTGGTCAAGCTGTCGTAATTGACCCGGCCCTCTTCCCGAATCTCTTTTTCTCAGCGGCTCAAAAAACAAGGGGTATCTCTTTAAATCAGAAAGAAAGATAAATTTCCCATTGACAATGGCCGCAATGCGTTCAACCACTTCAGCAGACGACGCGGGAGATGCTGCGGACAAAATACCCAGGATTATGAATAGGCATAGCAAACGTAATCCTCGCCGCTCTGCGGCGTTTTTTTTCAAAACCTGCCAAATGTAGCGATGTCTCATAAATCGCTTTCCGGCTCCCGCCATTACGGCGAAAGCACAACTTGAGAGGCCGTCAGCAGGTCGTGCAACGCTCTTTTTTTTCTCTCAATAATAGAAAACAGGAAACCAAAGCCGAAAGACAAAGGTCCGGACAGGAAGTACCCACCCGCCCGGAGGGCTGAATGAAGAGGGGAAAGTTGTCTTCCATCCATCGCGATCACCTTAATCCGAAGAATCATTTTGGCCGGAGTCTGACCGTCATAGGCATGAAAAAAAGTAAAATACCCGACAAAAAGAAAAAACCCACCGCTAAAAAAGGAGGTGAACACCTCCGAAAGGACAAGTACCCCACCGACATTCTCCGCTTTGCCTATGCCCATTATACCAACAAGGACAAGCACGAGATAGAGGCCCGAAATAATCATGAGGTCTATGCAAAAAGAAATAGCCCTGCGAAGAAAACCCGCGGGCCTAGGAACCACAATCACCTTCTTCCGCAAAGGGGGCAAGGTGCTTCGCTCTTTCAACTTCGGAGTATTATTTCCAGGCGGCCTAGGATCCGCTTCTCCCGATGCAGGGTCTATCATATCCATCCGATCACTTCTCCCCTATTTTTGTTTTAAAGCGTAGCGCCGCGACACTGCGCTTTTACGCGTGTTCTATTTCATATTGGACGATGGCAAGCGCTGCAAGCGCCGCCGTCTCGGCACGTAAGGTTCTCGGTCCAAGAGAGAGAGAAGTGTAGCCCTGCCGTATCCCCTCGTCCTGCTCTGATGGCGTCCACCCCCCCTCAGGCCCGATTAAGAGCGTAGCGTGAATATGAGGAGAGGATGGAGGCAATGATCCGTCAAAGGGCCTGAAGAACTTCTTTTGAAACCTTTCCTGCATGAACATAAAATTAAAAGGCTCCCCCGAGGTCTCCATCATGAAGTCCCGGAGGCTAACGGGAAGATCAAGGTCCGGGATCTCCCACCGGCCCGACTGTTGAGCCGCTTCTGTGGCAATCTTCTCCCAACGCCTCTGTTGATGATCTGTGCGGCCCGGCCTTGGCCGGGCAATCACACGCTGCGTCACCAGAGGAGAAATCCGAGAGACCCCCAACTCGGTCGCTTTCTGGATGACCCAATCCATTTTTTCCCCCTTCAGGATGCCGATGCCGAGACGCATCGTGTGCCTGTTTTCTTCAGGAGGGTCTTCTTCTTTCTGAATAGTCAGGACAAAACGGGATGAGGAAGACAAGGTCACTCTGCACAAATAACGTCTAGGCCGCTCATCGACCAAGAAAAGAGACTCCCCTTCTCTGAGTCGAAGAACATTTCGGAGATGATGGGCCAGGTGATCACCAACCTCGACACGCTTGTCTTTAATCTGTTCAGAGTGAATAAAATAGACAGGCACTTCAGGCACCTCTGGCCAGGATACGCCCCAGGACAAAAAATAGAGAGAGATCAGTCAAAAAGGCTTTTGACCTTCTCAAAAAGCTTGCCGGATTCAGGTTCGATCATTTCTCCGCTGATTTTTGCGTATCCTTCCAGGATTTCTCTTTGCTGTGAAGTGAGTTTCGTTGGTACTTTTATCTTGATCGTAACCAGTTGGTCTCCGATCCCGTGGCCCCGAAGATTTGGAAACCCAAGCCCTTTCAAACGGAAGACCTTCCCATCCTGTGTGCCGGGCGGTATTTTTAGACGGGTCTCTCCCTTTATGGTGGGAACCTCAACCTCTCCCCCGAGAATCGCTTTAATAAAACTGATGGGCTTCTCAATAAGGATATGATCTTCTTTCCGCCTGAAATGCGAATGCTCTTTAACGGTAACATCGACGTAAAGATCACCCGAAGGGCCGCCACCAGGCCCAATTTCTCCTTCGCCACTCACACGTAGGCGCATTCCCGTTTCAATTCCCGGTGGGATCTTGACCGAAATCGTCTTTTCATTTGCCTTGTACCGTTCACCCTTGCACGACGGACAGGCCTCCGTAATGATCCGGCCTTCCCCCCGACAGGTACTACATGTCCGGTTAATGGTAAAGAATCCTTGCTGAAGACGGACCTGCCCCGCACCGCCACATGTGGTACATCGCTTCAGAGCCCCATCTTTGGCGCCGCTTCCCTTGCACTGATGACAGGGTTCGGGACGGCGGAGCTTGATCTTACCCTCCTTGCCGAAAATGGCCTCCTCAAAAGTGATTGTCATACTATAACGAAGGTCATTTCCACGTTGGGCGCGAGGCCGCCCCTGCCCGGTGGACCCGCCGAAAAACTCTTCAAAGATGTCCCCGAAGATATCAGAAAATCCCCCTCCCTGGGCAAAATCAAAACCTCCCATACCGGCGCCGGACAAACCTTCGTGGCCGTATTGATCATAGGCTTTACGTTTTGCCGAATCGCTCAGGACGCTGTAGGCCTCATTGACCTCTTTAAATCTCTCTTCTGCCCCTTTATTTCCAGAATTCCGGTCGGGGTGAAATTTAAGAGCCTTCTTCCGGTAGGCCTTTTTCAGCTCGTCATCCGTCGCATTCCTTTCGACGCCGAGACTTTCGTAATAATCTCTTTTAGTGGCCAAAGAATCCCCCCTTAGGAACATCTGAATAAGCCGAAAAAAGCAACCCGGGCTTCATCAGAGCTTTCTTACGTTTTATCCGTCTCTTCAAACTCAGCATCGACCACTTTTTCATCCGATTCTGCCGACGAATCACTTGCTTCAGGTTCACCTCCACCTTTGGGTGCTTCTGCTTCACTTTCCGCCGTCTTCTTATACATTTCTTCGGCAAGTTTGCCGGAAGCCTTCGAAAGATCTGCAATGGCAGACTTGATTGCCTCTACATCGTCCGATTCCAGAGCCTTTTTGCACTTGCTGACTTGCTCCTCGACATTTGTCTTGTCCTCCGGAGAAATCTTATCTCCATATTCACCCAGTGACTTTTCGGTGGAATAAATCAGGCTGTCTGCTTCATTCCGGACCTCGATCAAGGCCTTCTTGAGCTTGTCTTCTTCCGCATGCGCCTGCCCTTCCTTGACCATACGCTCGATCTCTTCTTCACTCAAACCACTGGAAGCCGTAATCTTGATGGACTGCTCCTTCTGGGTGGCCATATCTTTCGCATTGACATGGACAATCCCGTTTGCATCAATATCGAAGGTGACTTCAATTTGAGGAACGCCCCGCGGTGCTGGCGGAATCCCGACAAGATCAAATTGGCCCAGGAGTTTGTTATCCGTTGCCATCTCCCGTTCCCCTTGATGAACGCGAATGGTCACAGCCGACTGGTTATCCGCCGCTGTCGAAAAAACCTGGCTTTTTTTGGTAGGAACCGTCGTATTTCTGTCGATAATGCGGGTAAAGACCCCTCCGAGGGTTTCAATTCCGAGCGAGAGCGGAGTCACATCAAGCAGAAGAACATCCTTCACGTCTCCCTTAAGAACAGCACCCTGAATGGCCGCGCCGATGGCAACAACCTCATCAGGATTAACCCCCTTGTGCGGTTCCTTTCCGAAAAATTCCTTGACAACTTCCTGAACTTTCGGCATCCGGGTCATTCCCCCAACCAGGACGACTTCATTGATATCGGAGGCGGTGATGCCGGCATCTGCAAGCGCCTTTTTGCAGGGTTCGATAGTTCTTTGAATTTCTTCATCAATCAACTGCTCCAGCTTTGCGCGAGTCAACTTAATAGCAAGATGTTTTGGGCCGGAGGCATCCGCAGTGATGAAGGGAAGGTTGACTTCAGTCTCCTGGGAAGAAGACAATTCGATTTTTGCCTTTTCCGCCGCCTCTTTTAAGCGCTGCAAGGCCATCTTGTCCTGCTTCAGATCAATTCCGCTTTCTTTCTTAAACTCCTCCGTAAGCCAGTCAAGAACCTTGATATCGAAATCGTCTCCACCCAGGTAGGTGTCCCCATTCGTTGACTTGACCTCAAAAACGCCGTCACCGATTTCCAGGATCGAGACATCGAAGGTTCCCCCGCCCAGATCGTAGACAGCGATTTTCTCATCCTTCTTTTTCTCCAGGCCGTAAGCCAGGGCCGCCGCCGTCGGCTCATTGATAATCCGAAGTACCTTCAGCCCTGCAACCGCGCCCGCATCCTTTGTGGCCTGCCGCTCACTGTCGTCAAAATAGGCCGGCACCGTAATCACGGCTTCGTCCACCTTCTCACCCAAGTAATTCTCCGCATCCTGGCGCAGTTTCTGTAAAATCATCGCGGAAACTTCGGGTGGACTATAGGACTTCCCTTGGATCTCGACATGGGCATCCCCGTTTGAGGCCTTGACCACCTTGTAAGGAAGACGCTTCACTGCATCCTGGACCTCCGGGGAATCAAACTTTCGCCCGATGAGGCGCTTAATGGAATAAATCGTATTCGCCGGATTTGTGACGGCTTGTCTCCGGGCGACGAGGCCGATCAAACGCTCTCCCTTATCCGAAACTGCCGCAACGGATGGTGTGGTTCGGTTTCCTTCAGCATTGGGAACGACCTCCGGGTCGCCTCCGCTTACGACTGACATGCAAGAGAAGGTTGTCCCAAGATCAATTCCGATAACTTTTCCCATGTTTCCCTCCTTAAAAAATAATGAAAAATATTGCTGCCGAATACGCGGCAGGATCCCGCCGCTTCAAGCATTTTTCTATGAACCTCCAGGGAGATTCCCTCAGTATGACAACGACAAGGCCTCAATCACATTGATCCTCCGGCGTCTCCTCTTTGTCAGCTGTGGCAGCTTTTTTCTTTGATACGAGGACCAAGGCTGGACGTAACACCCGCTCATTCAGGAAATAGCCTTTCTGGTTTTCTACGACCACCTGATTGTCCTCTATTTCCGAGTTCGCCTCCGCATCAACCTGCCCAACAGACTGGTGCTGGAAGGGATCAAAGGGTTTGTTAAGGCTCTCTATGGGCCTGGCATTGAACTTCTCCAGAGCCGACAACAGCCCTTTATGTATCAATTCCACACCTTCAATAATTTTTTCTGGGTCTTTTGTCTCCCTGGAATGGGAAAGCGCCCTTTCCAGATTATCAATGACCGGAAGAATCTCCCGGATCAGCCTCTCATTTGCAAATTTTGTCTGCTCAATCTGTTCTTTTTGAATCCTCTTCTTATAATTCTCAAGGTCCGCCAAAGCCCGAAGTGTGCGCTCATGCGCTTCCTTCACAGCCTGGTCTTTCTCCGCAATCTCCGACTGCAGGTGCTTCACCACTTCTTCAGCAGTGGGCAATGCACTCTCTTCCATTTCGGGGCTGGCGTTTTGTTCTTCATCCGGAGAAGGAGATGTTTTGCTTGAAGGTTCCGCATTATTTTCTTCCTGATTGATCACAATAACCTCTCACAATGTTCATGTTAACGGTTAAACACTCTCCTCCAGGAGGCGAGTCACCTGTTTTGCGGCCACATCGACCAGGGGAATAACCTTTGAATAGGCCATCCGGGTCGGGCCAATAACGCCGATCGCACCCAGGGTCCTATCCCCCCGTTTATAGGGAGATACAACCAGACTACAATGATGATCCCCCAAAAATGGGTTTTCTGCTCCGATGAAAACCTGAACTCCTTCGCTGTCAATATGCCTTTCCAGAAGTTGCAGGATCACCTGTTTTTTTTCAAAGGCATTCAGGAGACCCTTCATTATCTTGGAATCATTAAAATCAGGAAGATCGAGCATGTGCGCTGTCCCATCCATGTACAACTCCCCCTCATCCGCCTGGTCACCATACTGGGTAGCCTGCTTTGTCAATTCAAGCGTTTCACGCTGGAGTTGGTCATACAGATCTTTCATCTTCTGAATCTGCCCCATAAGCTTCTGACGGACATCCTGGAGGCTCATTCCTTTATAGAGTGTATTCAGGTAGTTGGAAATACGGTTTAACTCCTTCTGGGATAGATCATTCAACATCTCAAAAAACCTGTTCTGAATAAACCCTTCTTCAGAGACGGAAATCGTCATCACCCGGTTCTTCTTCAGACGAATAAACTCAATATGCTTGATTCTTGTTGACGAAAATTTAGGTACAGTCACAATCCCCATATAATGTGTTAAATCGGAAAGCAGTTTCGACGTATCCTGAAGAATTGCACGCATATCTTCGTGCTTCACAAACGATGCGGCCCGTTGGAGAATCTCATCCTCATGGTCTTGGAATAGCGCTTCGTCAAGAAGCATATCCACGTAAAACCGGTACCCTTTTTCAGTCGGAACACGACCCGCAGAAGTATGGGGCTGAGACAAAAACCCCCCTTCACCTAAATCCGCCATGATACTGCGTATCGTCGCAGAACTCAAACCAAAGTTTGTACCCTGAATGACCGTACGGGAGCCAACAGGATGGGCTGTCTCAATATAGGAGAGGACAACGGCCCTCAAAACACGCTTCGTTCTATCGTCTAGTTCCATAATTACCGAAAAACATGCAATTTCACACAATTGGCACTCTTCACACCAGAGCGCCAGATAAACTAGCAGAGGGCCGCTTTTACTGTCAAGCATCCCGTCTTAGCGGTTCATTTTATAGATAATCATGAGTCCTTCTAAAGTCAAGGTCGGCCTGAGCTCAGAAATCAAGGGACAGTCGGCAGCAATGAGTCCGGCCAGCCCCCCTGTTGCTATTACGCGGATCTCCCCTCCTATCTCACCCTGAATACGGTTGAGGATCTCGTTGACCAGTCCGATGTGTCCAAAAATGATTCCGGACTGCATGCTGGCCACCGTCTCTTTTCCGATCACATGCGTGGTTTTCTTTAATTCAACTCTTGGAAGCTTGGCCGTATTGGAAAAAAGGGCCTCCATAGAAAGTGATAAGCCGGGGGCAATCGCGCCTCCCTCATAGCACCCCTCCCTGGAAACAACACAGAACGTGGTCGCTGTCCCAAAATCGACAATAACCAACGGCCCGCCATAGAGGTGGTAGGCCGCCGCCGCATTCACAATCCGGTCGGCGCCGACCTCTTCAGGATGCCGACACTCAATCTTCAGCCCCGTTTTAATCAGATGCGACACGACCAGGGCTTTTGAGGATGTGTATTTTTCAGAAAGGGCCACGAAGACCGGGCTTAACTTTGGAACGACGTTTGAGAAAATCACATCGTTTATATCGCCAAAGGTCATCCCCAGAGAAGCAAGGAAGTCATTTAGAAGCGTTGCATAGGCATCGCAGTTCCGGTGGGGAGAGGTTTCAAGGCGCTGCTCCCCAAGCAGCTTTTGACCTTTGAACAGCCCGCAAACAATATTTGTGTTTCCAATATCAAGGGCTAGAAGTTTCTTCTCATTCTTCATTGAATCAGTCGTGCCCGACAGTCTCACGAAGGTGGGTAATATCTCCGATCAAAATTCTCCTCAGGCGCCCATCCCCCATTCGAATCAAAAGCGCGCCATCACCGTCTATCTCCTCAGCAAGCCCTTCAAATTCCTGACGAATGGTATTCACGCGCACTTTTTTACCCAGTGTTGCACATTCTTTCTGTATCCGCTGTATCAGGAGATCTTTTTTCCCTTCATGTAAAAGGCTAATCTGTTCTGAAAGCGCTTCCAGAATCACATTCAGAAGATCTGTTCGGTCGACCGCGTGCCCAAGGACCGCTTTGAGCGAGGTGGCCGTTTTCTTTAGAGTCCGGGGAAATCCCTCCGGGTCCACATTGACATTGACTCCGATTCCAATGACCAGAGGGGTCGTCTCACCCCCCGACGTTTTCGATTCCAGCAAAATACCAGCAAGCTTTTTCTCTTCAATGAGGATGTCATTCGGCCATTTAATCTCTGAGATTATGCCAGCAACACGCTGAATACCGTCACGCAGAGCCAGGGAAGCAGCCATGGAAAAGAGGGGGAACTCCCTTACCGGCAGGTAAGGACGGAGTAACATGGAAAAATAAAGATTGGCTCCGGCGGGTGAAAACCACTGACGGTCAAGTCGCCCCTTCCCTTTTCGTTGAGAATCAGAAAGGATGAGCAGACCGCCCGGCATTCCGTCAGAGGCCATTTCGAGTGCGACACGGTTTGTTGATTCAACCCGTTCAACAAAAAGAACCTCCCTGATCATTTCACGGAGTCTTGGATAAGCCAAACGATGGCTTTCAATTTTTTCCAGGTCAAGGCTCATTCCTTTAGGTCTCCGCCAGAATCCGATGCCGGCAGAATGTCCAGGCTTATATCCACAGCTGGAGCAGAATGGGTCAGCGCTCCAACGGAAATCAAGTGAACACCGCACCGTGCAATCTCAGAGACACTCTCCAGATTGACGCCTCCGGAGACCTCCACCAATGTCATCGGAGCCCTGCTTTTAATGATGTTGACGGCTTTTTTGATTTCATTAAGAGGCATATTGTCGAGCATGATGATATCCACACCCTCATCCAGGGTCTTCTCAAGCTCGGAAAAGGTATTCACCTCCACTTCAATTTTCAGGGAATGCGACCGCGTTCCCTGGACTGCACGAATTGCTTCTGTAACGCCCCCACTCAATGAGATGTGATTGTCTTTGATGAGAATCAGGTCGCCCAGGTGAAAACGATGATTCCCTCCCCCCCCCAGACGAACGGCCTCTTTTTCAAAAACACGTAAACCTGGAGTGGTTTTTCTGGTATCAACAATCCGGGCCGGAGTCCCCTGAATCCGATCGAGAAACCGCCGCGTCAGCGTGGCAATCCCTGAGAGATGCTGGAGAAAGTTGAGCGCAACCCGTTCACCTTTCAACAATATACCGGCATCTCCTGTAACCTGAGCAATCAGCTCACCCTTTCGCACTGACCCACCCGGGGTACATTTCTCTTCAAAAATAATAGACGGGTCCAGAGTCTGAAAAACAAGTTGAACCAAGTCAAGCCCTGCAACCACGAGGTCTTCTTTTGCAACAATATTTCCTGTCGCCGGTAAAGGCGCAAGAATAAGCGCCTCTGTCGTCCGGTCACCATAGATCAGATCTTCTGCCAAGGCCCGCTTCACAACATCATTAAGGAGGAAAGAATCTATCATGGCACTTTTTTTCCCGAGGAGAGAAGTTCCTGAAAATGCTTGCGGTTATTATTTAGTTTAGAAAAGACTGCAAGCCATTCGTCCCGCTGCCCCTTGGTCTTTTCGACGATCTCTTTCGGAGCATTCGCTATAAACCTGGAATTCTCCAGTTTCTTTTCAAGCGACGCCAGTTCTTTCTCTGCCTTGGCCAGACTCTTTTCAATCCGGAGAATCTCCTGACGCAACTGGTCCTCATCCAGAGGAAGATAGATCTCCGCACGCGAAGTCGATACGGATGCCGCCATGCCTGGTTTGACCAGATCACAACCAATCGTGACCTCTGAAACCCGTGCCAGCCGTTTAATATAGGGAAGATGACGCTCAAACGCTGAGGCCTCTGTCTCATCTTTTGCCTTTATCCGGAGTGTCAGGATTGCTGAGGGTGGAATATTCATCTCCCCACGAAGGTTACGTACGGCATCAACGGTGTCAATGATGACCTCCTGTACCGTCTGCTCCATAAAAAAATCCTGTGTCATTGTTCCAGCTTCAGGATAAAGGGCCAGGGTGATACGCTGCTCCCCATTCGGAAGATAAGACCACAACTCCTCCGTAACAAATGGCATAAAAGGATGAAGCAGCTTTAAGATGGCAGCATAAGTTGATAGAAGAACAGGATGCCCACACCCCTCATTTGCTTTCTGCAAATCCACCTTGACCATCTCCAGATACCAATCACAGAACGCGTGCCAGACAAATTGATAAAGATGTTTTGCCGCTTCATCGAAGCGGTAATGCCCTAAGGCATCGTTCACCGCTACCGTCGTTTTGTATAACAAGGCCTCAATCCAGAGATCTGCTGCCGTTTTCTCAGGGGGCGATTGTAATATCTTGGTTGTTTTACTCTCTCTGTCCTTTCCTTCGGAGAGATTCATCATGATAAAACGGGCCGCGTTCCAGAGCTTATTGGCAAAATTCCGATATCCTTCGATACGCCCTTGAGAAAGCTTGATGTCTCTTCCGGGCGAGGCCATTGATGCAAGCGTGAAACGGAGGGCATCCGTACCGTACTGTTCCATCACCTTGAGCGGGTCAATCACATTTCCCTTTGACTTGCTCATCTTTTGCCCTGCCTCGTCACGAACAAGAGCGTGGATATAAACTTCTCTGAATGGAACATCCTTCATAAAGTGGAGACCCATCATCGCCATTCGGGCGACCCAGAAGAAAAGGATGTCAAAACCGCTGACCAGGGTTGATGTCGGATAAAACCTTTCGAGCAGATGTTCAGCCTCCTTGCGCCCTTCCGGATTCGGCTGTAGATCCACAGGCCAACCCGAGGTGGAAAAGGGCCAAAGCGCTGAAGAGAACCAAGTATCGAGCACATCAGGGTCCTGAACCAATTCATCGGACCCACAACGCGGACAGGCCGAATCTCCGACAATAGGCGTCGCCTCTAGGGCAATGATGATCTCTTCAGAGTCGGGCACTTTCAGGATATGGTTCTCATCACACCTCTCACAATACCGTACTGGAATCTTATGACCCCACCAGATCTGGCGGGAGATACACCAATCTTCAATATTCTCCATCCATCCAAAATAATTCGCTTCCCAGGTCTCAGGGATCAGGCGAATTTTTTTCTGACGAACTGCCTCAATCGCAGGCTGCGCCAGAGAATTTTCCGGGTTATTGACCTTGACAAACCACTGAGGAGAATCGAAGGGCTCGACCACCGTCTTGCAACGATAGCATCTTCCGAGGGCAAGCTTATGGTTTTCCGTCTTGACGAGAAACCCTCCCGATTCCAGGGCTTCGACAACAATGGACCGCGCTTTAGTCATCGATTTATTGGACAGCATTTTCACCAGAACTGCATCTGCCCGGGCTTCTTCCTTAAGCGCAAAGGACTGCATTGTACCGCTCCAATCGATTAATGAAATTTTTTGAAGATGGTGGCGCTTGCCGACCTTTTCGTCATTAAAATCGTGTCCCGGCGTCACCTTGACGGCGCCAGTCCCGAACTCGCGATCGACCAGGATCGGATCGGCGACGATGGGAATCGTCCGGTTCGTCAACGGAAGGTTGATTTTTTTTCCGATGAATTGATTGAAGCGCGGATCGTCGGGATGGACGGCAACAGCCGTATCCCCAAGCATCGTCTCCGGACG